>JAFZVH010000025.1 GCA_017617915.1 Alphaproteobacteria bacterium | reverse complement strand
TTGAAGATGACGGTCCTGGTATTCCAGACGACAAAAAGGCCGATGCTATGCGTCCTTTTGTGCGCCTTGATTCTGCGCGCGGTCGCGATACTGGCGGCACAGGATTGGGGCTGTCCATTGCACAAACTGCAATAGAAAACCATGGTGGGCGCATATTCTTGGAAAACAGTGAATTGGGCGGATTGCGCGTAAGAATTGTATTACCAATGTAAAAAAAGTCAGGAGATAAGTGTTATGAATCTTTATAAATATGTATCAGAAAAATTAAACGCCGCACTTGGGTTCGAAGCTAAGTTAGAAACACCACGCAATCGTGAATTCGGGGACTTTGCGACAAACGCGGCAATGGTTATGGCGAAAACAGCAGGCAAAAATCCACGCGAATTGGCAATGGAAATCTTGCCAAAAATTCAAGGATTAGATTTTGTTGCATCGGCATCTATTGCAGGGCCAGGCTTTATAAACATTACATTAAAAGATGAGTTTTTATGGAGCGCAGGCAAAACCGCTGTCGAAATCACGCCCGCCGAACAATCAATGATTATAGATATGGACTATGGTGCATATAATGTTGCCAAGTCTTTGCATATAGGGCATCTGCGCACATCTATTGTTGGTGACACGCTTTACAGATTGGGGCGTGCCTTGGGTCACAAAATGATTTCCTATAATCATATGGGTGACTGGGGCCGTTCAATGGGTATGGTTATTGCCTGGATTGAAAAAATTCATCCAGATTGGCCATTTTTTCAACCTGACTTTGACCCTGTGGCCGATTATTCTAAGTATGCAATGCCAATAGAAGAACTGGATACATATTATCCATCTGCGGCTGCACTGGCCAAGACCGACCCAGAGTTTTTGGAGCGGGCCCAGGTTATAACTGCAGACCTGCAACGTGGCCACGCAGGATATAATGCGTTATATAATGTATTCTTGCCGATTTCGTTGGATTCTATGGCGAAAACGATAAAAAAACTGAATATTTTGCCGTTTGATAACGACTTGGGCGAACGCAACGCGGCGAAATATATTGAGCCCGTAGAAAAGATTTTGCGCGACAAAAACTTGCTGGAAAAAAGTGAAGGTGCCGAAGTCGTCGTGGTTAAACGCCAAGACGATAATAAACCTATGCCGCCCGTTATGTTCTATAATTCGCGTGGCGCAGTTCCATATGACGCAACAGACATTATGGCGCTGTATTATCGTAAAATCACAGACAATCCAGATCTCGTCATTTATTTGACCGACAGCCGTCAATCATTGCACTTTGAACAACTGTTCCGCGTGGTTGAACTGATGAATATGTTTAACCCAAACGCATTGGAACATATTGGATACGGCACAATAAATGGTACCGACGGCAAACCATTCAAAACGCGTGACGGAAACGCCGCAGGTCTGAACGATATGATTGCATTGGTGCAAAATGCTGTGCGCGAACGCGTTGCAGAATCTGACAAAAAACTGGATGACGAAACAATAGACAATATCGCATTGGCGGCATTAAAGTTCAACGACCTGATGCACGATTTGCGGGCGGACTATGTTTTCGAACCATCACAAATCACATCGTTTGAAGGACGCACGGGGCCATATATTTTATATACCGCGGTCAGATTAAATTCAGTATTGAAGCGTGCAGGCGAATTTACCGCGCCGGAAAATCCAAAACTGGGATCGGACGAACGCAACCTGTTGATGGAATTGTTGGATTTTGACCGAACTGTATCAGCGGCGTTTGAGAATAGGGCAACCGATATGATTGCAAACTATGCATATGATTTATGCCAATTGACCAACACATTCTATCATAATTGCCCGATACTGCACGAAAGTGTGGACGCAGATACACGCAATATGCGCCTGACCTTGGTGCGTATGACTGTGGCAGTTCTGTCGCGCACATTGGATTTGATGGGCCTGAACATTCCGTCAGAAATGTAGTAAAAATATTTAACATAAAAAATTGAAATCGGCGCGTTGGCCGATTTTAATTTTATGGTCGGGGCGACAGGAATCGAACCTGCGACCCCTTGCACCCCATGCAAGTACTCTACCAGGCTGAGCTACGCCCCGACAATGTCGCTATGTTAAAACAATCAAACCTCAATTACAAATATTTTTTTATCTTTTTATAATTTTCTGCTTGCACGAATCGGAAAAAAGTTTCTATATAGCCGTATCGAACCCCAAAAGGAAGGAAAGCAAAAATGATTGTCGGAATTGGTATTGATTTGGTCGAATCAGGCCGTTTTCTGGACTGGTCCGCGTTTAAAAAACAACGTATATTTACTAAAAAAGAACTTGAATATGCTGACGCCGATAACGCCAATGCAGAAAAACATTTGGCAAATTTTTGGGCTGCACGCGAAGCGTGTTTAAAGGCACTTGGCACAGGTTTTGGTGACGATATTGCATTTTCAGATATTTCCGTTGTGCATGATGACCAAGGTCATCCAGAAATTCTTGTTGCAGGCGGTGCGCGCGCCGTATTAAAAGAATTGGCTGGCACAGATGCACACATTCATCTGTCCATCACAGATCAAGATAATTTTTCCGCCGCAATTGTGGTAATTGAAAAATAAAAAACAAAACTTAAAAAAATACCGCGCTTTTAGCGCGGTATTTTTTTAATATTCTTCATAAGTCACACTGTATTGCCCGCCATCGTGAATACTTAACTGGCGACTGGGCTTTTGAACCTGGGGCGCAGGGCGATACTCATTATAATTGGGTTCTTGATAATATCCATCATCTTCGTAATAGTAATTACTTTCATCTTGATAATATGCGTCTTCGTCATCGTAATCTGAAACGGGCACAGATACCAAATTATCATCAAACACGACATCAGGTGCCGTCACAGTTGTGACACGCGGCGCTGGGGCAGGAAGATAAGCCAGTTCCGGTGCGGCAATCGGCGCATTGGCACGCGATACACCATACGGTGCCTTGCGCATCAACACTTCTGCCTCGGATTCCACAACTGTTGGTTCTGGCTGCGCCGCCTGCAACACATCTTGATTTGGCCAAACCACATTTATATCTGCCTCTTGTTGTTCAGGTACAGATACAGGTTCGGGCTCTTGTGCTGGTTCCGGTTCTGGTTCCGCAATTGGCTCTGGTTCCGGTTCTGCAATCGGTTCTGGCACAGGCTCTATGACCACAGGCGCAGGCTGGTCCGCTGGTTCAGTTGGTGCAATAACATCTGGACGAGTGACCGATGCAAATGGTGTAGTATCACCAGTCTTTTTCTGGTACAACCACAGCGCAAACACAGACATTACAATCAGCAATATCAACAATAAATAATATACAAAATTCGGTCTAGAATGCGACTGCATACCATCCACAGGGCGTACAGGGGCGGCGCCCGTTATAGGCGACACAGGACGCGATGCCGCGGCCGACACAGGCGACACTGGGCGTGGCGCAGCAATATTCTGATATTGCTCGGTTGTTGCCTGACCCGTAGTATATTTGTCGCTTGGTTGTGATTCTTCAACAGATTGAATTGTTTCTAAAACCTGAGGTTTTTCAACAACCTCTTGAACTTCCTGAACATTTTCGTCATATTCCGGCTGTGGCAAAGACCATTCAGGCTCTGGTACCGGCGCAGCCACCTGTTGAGCTTTGGGTTCAGGTTGGTCTTGCGGTTCAGGCTCTTCTGCAACTGTGGGTTTAATATCATCAAATTCCACAGGCTTAAAAGCAATTTCTTCATCCAGAATTTCTGGGTCTTGATCCAACAAAGGTTTTACTTCTTCTGTATCCGCCATATCTTGTCCTTGTGGTTGTAAGTCATCATAGTCCGGCACAGGCAAAGACATTGCCGCCACCATGGGTTTCTTGGATACTGCGCTTTTGCGCGATGTATCATTAATTGTTTTGGTTGCCACAGGTTCCCGTCGTAGTGCCAACAACTTGCGGGCTGCCTCGGCTTCTTCTGTTGCTGCATCCAAACGCCGCCGTGCATTTTCCAAACGTTTTTGTGCGCGTTTTATTTTTTCTTCTGCCGCGTCAATCTGGGATTCTGTCCGTAATATCCGCGATGCAGATTGCTTGGTCGGCTCACGCCCAACCAAGTTACGCTGGCGTTCCAAACGTGCACGCAAAGTTTTGCGTCTCTCGCGCAAACTTTTAAGGTTTTCTTCGGTTCGCTGCGCAGTATCTGTGGCGTTTTCAATTTCGTCTTCGGCCGCGACCAAACGCGCCATTGCTGAACGCCGTACTGCCGCATCGCGAAAATCGTTCAATGCCGCGATTGACTTTGATAGATCTACAGATGCGTCATCCGCCTGTATCAAGTCTTGATAAAACCGCAATCCATCATATTCCACATCAAGTTTTTGATACTTGTTGTCTTTTTTGGGCCGCACCAATTCCAAATCTAACTCATAGTCATTTTGCAAAATATCGTCCCACTTACGATCATCAACAGGTTTAATAACCAACAAAACATTAGGCTTGTATTCGTCCACCGTTTCATCAACAACGCAAACCAATTTATCATTTGCATCAAACCACGCACGAAAAACATTTCTTGCGATATCATAATCGACAAAATGCAAATGATTAAAATTGTTATTCTCTCTCGGCATTTATGTTTCCCTTGGGCAACCGCTATTTTTTCTTGGGTGTGACGAACTGATACGCTTGCTTGCAATGCTCGTAACAATAAGGTTTTCCAACAAAGACCGGCGCACCACAGAAATGAAAATCTTCTGAATCTGGGTCACCAATCGGCCATCTGCACTGATTAGGTTTCAAATTCGCCATTTCCAAGGCGTGACGCACAGCCCGCTGATGCGCGGCACCAGTATTTTTAGATGCAATCGCATGCCCACCGCCAGTTTTCGGTGTCGCCTGTGATTTTGTGGTTGCGGTCACAGTTTTTTTATTTGTTTTTGGCGAAGCCTCCACCTTTGTTTTTTTATCGGCCTTAGCCGTTTTCTTGGGTTCCACAGGGGCACTTTTCTTGACCGTGACCTTTTTAATATTTGTTTTCTTATCGGCAACTTTTTTTGCGGTCTTGGTCGTTTTGGCGGGCGCAACTTCGGTCGCCTTTGGATTCCACCCCAGACGATGCAACTTACCAACGATGGCGTTCTTAGACATTCCTAAACGCTTGCCAATTTCGGATGTAGATAAACCTTTGCCAACCAAAGTTTTTAATTTTTTTAAAATATTACTGTCCCAAGATTTACTCATTTTATACCAACCCCGTTATATGATATACTTATGTTATCACAAAACCGATTCGAAACGCAAGGGGGAAAATATGTTTTTATATACATTTATGTTTTGGGCATTTTATGCGATAATGATTGCGCTTGCGCTGTATTTATGCTGGAAAATTTCTGTGGCGGATATGCGCCGCCGCATTATTCCAGACGCGTATTTGTTTCCACTGATGATTACGGGGGCAATTTTGACGACATTTTTCCCATGGCCGATGGATATTTCGACCGCGGTGGTTGGTATGGCATTTGGTTATATACTGGCGGCGGTTGTCGGTGTAATATTCGACCAAATTTTACAACGCAAAAATCCAAAATCAGAATCACCAATTGGGATGGGCGACATAAAACTGATTGCGGTCGGTGGATTATTTCTGGGGCCCACTGGTTTGGCGATTGCGCTTGCCGGTACATGCCTGTTTGGTGCAATTTGGGCATACAGAAAGAAACAAAAGTTCATTCCATTTGCGCCTTTTTTTATTGCGGCTGGAATTTTGTCTTGGCTTAGTATTGCATTTTTGATATAATGACAAAATAAAGTAGGGCGGAGATGATAACACCAAAAAGAGTTTTTGTTATATCTATGGCGTTTTTTGGCGCATATTGCGTGGCGCGTGCGAACGCGGCAAACTCGCCCGGCGCATTATCACAGTATGGCCAGATTCAGGCGGTAAAGAACTATTCATCAAATCCGTACTGGAACCCAAACAGCCCATATAATCAAAAGGCAATTCCAAAGGCAATCTATGTGACCGGCGCAGATTTGACGACCGAGGATTGCAACCGCATTGTTGATGGCTTGGTTTCTGATTTATGTTCGTTGAACAATAATTGTTCGAATATGCGGCTCGCGGATGTGCGCCCAACAATTATGGTTCAGTTATCGCAACTGCCTGGGCATAATTATGCAACCGCATGCAGTGGTTATATCGACGCGGCATTTGATAAGTATGTACAAACCAGTATTACGATAACGGCCCCACTAACCACTAACACTACCACTAACCGCTATACCTTTCAAAACCCGTATGCGCCAAAGTTGAATGCGTATCAGGCGGGCGTACTGGAACGCACAAAAGAATTGGAACAATTACAGGCACAAACCGCCGCATCAGCGCAAATAAATTCTGCAGATTTTCCAAAAACTGTTGCCGATTTGTCCTTTACCGACCGCATGGCAAACGCCGCCGAAGGCTATGAACCGTATAAAGACAAATCTGCGTATAAAATTCCAAATTTCGAAACCGAGGAAGATTTTAATGCGAGAACCACCGCATCTTATGGTGTTGGCGGTCCTGACGAAGAGATTGTTTTAAATCAACCAAAGGGCCCGCGCCCACCATGTCCCGATCCAGAACATATGGACAACAAGTGCAATTGCATAGCCGTTGGCGCAAGCAAAAATAAACAGGGGTTATGTGAATGTACAGATAAAACAAAACAACTCATCCTTAATAAGTGCCAGACCGTTGAACAAGCCATTGAACAAATAGTTGAAGAACAAGAGCGCAAAACAACTTCTTTCCTTATTGCTGATTGCAAAGCGCGTAAATTGGTTAAACACTTATTACCTAAGCGCCAAGCGGGTACCGTTACCATAAAGTCCAAAGGCGATACTCTGTCCACATATTGTATCAACAGGGATGACGGCAGCGTAACAGGTTCAAAATGCATCACCAATTGTATTATGAGCCAATATGACGAACAACAAGGCGGCGCATTAAGCAATTTCTTCGAACTAAAAACCCAGACAAGCATGTGCAGACTCGGCAATTCCCAAAATTTGGTTACTAATGGAGGCACAGATGAATTGTTTGTCATGCCAGAAAAAACCATGCACGAATTTATAGAATCTGTTGGCACAGACCCAAATGTTGCCACCTATAATCTGCAAAGCAACTGCAAGCGCCCCGACAGTAGAACAGATTGGGTACTTATCATAGATAAACTATTACCAAGTGGTGCCTCGATACCTTATGCAACAGTATGTTTGGGTGGAACTAATTGTAAGACGGGCGAAGTAACATGGCATGCCGGTGAACAAGGCTACCAACCGTAGGATTGCTACAAATGAGCAAACCGTGCTTTAGCTTTTGTTTGTATTTCTTTTTTTTGCCTTTTGCCACTTTTGCGGCGGGGTTGGATGATACTGCGGCGCTGTTAAATGTGGCGCGGCCAATGGACACATATTGTGCAACAAATGCTTTTGCGACTGGTCTTGCCGATAACGCTAATATGATAGACGAAAATGATTCAGAAACCAATGTTAAAATGTGGGTTTATGACGTTTTTCAATCGCCCGAAGTTTTGACCGAGGTCTTGGCGTGTCCAGAAATCATCGATTCCGAAGATACGGACACAATCCGCTTTACACCGATACAATATACTTTTCCAAATGGACGCGAATTGGTCATAAACTATGAAACTCAACCGAAAGTGTTGGAACAACGGTTACAACTTGCCGCGAAAACAGAACTGCCGACCGATGATATTAGTCCCGAAGTTTCCAGCAATGACCCGCACGCCACATGGGTAAATGTTGACCCCGCATGGTACGGTGTCATGGTTGTGCAATCGGGCGCACTGGACAACTTTGTCGGGCCGGGCAACAATAACACTATTTCAATGAAATATATTGAAGACAACATAAACAAATTTTATCCACGCGATATGGATGGTGTTTGCAGCACGCGCGCGGGGATGGGCGCCAAGGCCAACAATTCTATGATTCATAATGTTATACACGACAGAACTGCCCAACATGACGGCGATAAAAACAACTATTATGTTGCCGGCGATATCAATTTGAAATGGATTTCTTATGGCGAAATCGCCTTGGAAGTTGTTTTGACCGCCGTCACCTGGGGTGGGGCGGCCGCCGCAACTGGCGCAATCAAGGGCGCCCGCATGGCCAAAATTGGTGCAAAAATCGGAAAGAATATGAAAAACTTGTTAAAGTTTAAAAATGTGCAGCAATATGTAAGAAGCGCTAATAAAATCAACAAAGCCCGCAAGAATATCGAAAACGCGGAAAAATTCGCCAAGTCTATGAAAAATGTTTCTAAATTGGAAAAAAATTTGGCCAAGGCGACCAAAGGCACAAAAAAATATGAAAGAATTGAAAAACAACTGGATGCGGCACGCAAAGTGCATGCCGGCAACGCGCGCAAACTTGGTAAAGAGGCCGAAAACATAAGGTCTGTTGATGATTTAGACAAACTGGAAAACCTTAAAAAACTGCGCGGTGAAGAAATCACAAAAACAGAACAAGCAATGTCTGACTTGGCAAAAAGCGATAAAAATGTCCAAGAATATGTCAAACAGGCCGATGCACTGAAAGACCTGCGAAAATATGCAAATGAATTAAGGAGTATGAAAAAGGCGCGCACAGGCAATCTGGCGCACCGTACTTGGCAAGGTCTGAAAAACGCCCGCACAAGTTTGCGTGCGGCAAATCGTGGCGGTAAAACCTTAGACAAAGCGGCACGCGTCGCACGACAAGGCGCAAAAACAGGGCGAGTGCGTGACTGGCTGTTCCATTCGACTTTGCGCAATGCCGGTCGCATCACCAAGGGGGTCGAGGAACTGGCAGTGTTGCAATTTGCGCTTGGACTAATTGGTGATTTTTATGATTATACGCACACATCCAGTGATGAATACACAAACGGCATCGAAATGAAACCGTTCTTGCTGGTCGGCGCGGATGCGTTGGAACAATACGATAATGTCGTCAACTATGGAATGTGGTTGATGTGGTCGGGCGATTCTGGGTTTCCCGAAGATGATGACGCCGCATACCTGCAGGCGATGGATTTTGCACAAAAGTTCGCCCAAGACCTGAATGAAACACAAGAAGAGCAGGGCCGTTATGCTTGCGATGTTGATATCTATGTTGTGCGGCCAATCATTCGCAACCCAGACACAGACCACCAAGCGTTGTATTGGTTGATTATGAATGATGTCCCTTGGTCAACTGGACGTTAAAAAACCTATTGTATTTTTTCGGGATTTTTTATAGAATAGAATCATAAGCAAAGGTGGAAAAGATGAAAAGATTTTTTACTGTGTTTATTATTGTTATGACAACCGCACTGTCTGCGCACGCGTATCAGGTTATGTCTTCTAAAGAAATGGGCCAGGGCGATGCAAAAAATCAAAATGTCGTCGTGAAATGCACGACAGATTTGGGAAAGTTGTCAAATCAAACTTGCTCGCTGCGCCGTTATGTAAAATGTACCGGCACTGGCACCCGCAAAAATTGCGGTGGGTGGCAGGCATGGCGTGATTTGCGCAACCCTGAAAAGCAATATTCTGACTGGAAAACCGCGGCAAATGCGTGCTGTCGCACGATGGGGCTGCGATAACAAATTTTCTTGTTGCAAATATGTAAAATTTAGTTTATCATAGCAACCGCTTTATGGGCATTGGGCATATGGCGGAATTGGTAGACGCGCTAGTTTCAGGTACTAGTGGGGCGACCCTTGGAAGTTCGAGTCTTCTTATGCCCACCAAAAAGTTTTGGGGTTGTAGCTCAGTTGATAGAGCGCTACGTTCGCATCGTAGAGGTCGTGGGTTTGAGTCCCATCAGCTCCACCAAAAATTGTTATCGCGCACCATCAAGGTGCGCGATTAAAATTTTCTGGTTAAGCAACATTATTTTGATTGTACCAATAAACCCGCCAAATAATGCATTGGCAAACCGTCATTAGCAAACGCATCAAATTGACGCTTGGAATCTGGCGACAGTTCGCGATTTGTGGTCAAATCCCATAATGCCTGCGCATACATGAACGGCTGGCGCGTACTATAGTGCAAACATTGTGTTGCGGTATTTATTTTCACGTCATATTCTTTATCAAACGTATTTTTTGTTATTTCAAACAATGTTTTGCCATTTGGAAATTTCACTTGGTAATGTTCTGCGGTACCTAAAATAGGATAATATGGATTATATTCATATTCGCGATGAATAATATCAAATTTGTGATTATCATTTTGTTTAAGCAGTGCCGCCAATATAAGAAACATTGTCAATTGCTCACCCCGCCTGTGCGCATCCACAGGTATTATAACAACGGGTTCTTGTTTTTTTTGTTTTTTTCCAAAAAACGACATTATTTATCCTTTTATTGTTTGTTTAAATTATAACACAAAAACAATCTGTGTCAAGATATCTTTATTTAAAAATTATTATATTATCAACAATATTTTTTGCTTGCACGCAGCAAGACATACTGATAAGATATGCAGGCAAACACGGGGATATGGCGGAATGGTAGACGCTGAGGACTTAAAATCCTTTGGTCATTGCGACCGTGTGGGTTCAAGTCCCACTATCCCCACCACTAATTTTTGTTATCGCGCGCAGAGACGGACAAGTAGTTGTTTTTTCGGATGTGTAGCTCAGTTGGTTAGAGCGCTTCGTTCACATCGAAGAGGTCGTTGGTTCGAGTCCAATCACATCCACCATAAATTTCTGTATTTATCCCTTCAAAATATACTTGCGTCGCATTTATAAAATTTGCTAAAATTTTTACCAGAGATGAAGAAAATTCTGATTTTTGGCGCAGTTCTGGGCGTTTTCGCCGGCGTGCCCGCATTCAGCGTGGCGCGCAATGATGCCGTTACAACAACAAGCCGGACGACAAAAGATGCGCGTACACAATCCCGCACACAAACAACGACTGTGGCGAGAAATGTTGCGCCCGCACGCACCAATACAACCCAAACGCGGGCGGGGGTTATGCAAACTGGGGTTTTCAGCCGCACCGCAACCACACCATCAAGAACCATAACCAGTCGCGCCACTGCGACACGCGGCACTTTTGTTCCAATTTACAAACGTACTTCGTTAAAGACCAAAACGCGTGCTGCCACAATCACAGAAACGCGCACTGGCGCAGAATACAACCGTTGCAAAACCGCTTATTTTCAGTGTATGGACCAATTTTGCCAATTAAAAAACGATGATTATCGCCGCTGTTCTTGCAGTTCGCGTATCCATGATTTAATGGCTTCACGCGCCAGCCTTAGTGAAACTAATGCAAAACTAACAGAATTCACAGAAAACCTTGATATTGTTGGTATGACCGCCGCCCAGGCAACTGCTACACGCAGCGCATCTGACGGGGAAAACGCCCTTACCGAAGATACTTCGGCATCCAAGGCATTACTAACCGCTATCATGAATTCTATTCGCGGCGATGACGCCACTGTCGGCGGCAAAATGTCTGATTTAAACAGTATAAATCTGTCATTTGATACTAGCATTGGTTTCGGCAGTGGCGACACAGCACAACTGATTGCGTCTTATAATGGCGCCGAACTTTACGGTGCTGTTTATGCGTCTTGTCGCGAAATCGTCAAAGACGACTGCAACGATGCGGCACTGCAACGCGCGGTAACTGCATATCTGATGGCGATTGAACAAGACTGTAACACCGTTCAAACCGCACTTGCCAATAAACAGAAAGAATTAAAAGCGGCAATTCGTGAAGGTGGTGCGATGCTGGATTTGGCGCGCGTAGAAAATCGGCAAAAACATAATTCTGACGACAAGGCCACTTGTATTGCAAATATAGAAACCGCAATTCTTGATGAACAGGTTTGTGGGGCAGGCTATCATAAATGTTTGGACGATGGCAAATTCATCGACATAACTACCGGTGCGCCAATCGCGGGTGTTGTGAACTTTTATGAATTGGCAAATATGCTGCAGTTTGATACTGGCAAAAGTGCCGCCGATCAAAAGTTGGCTCAAAACCCGAACAACCGCACATTTGTGAAAAATTTTGAAACAAAAACGAAAAAGTTTGCTCTGGACGCATTGGACAAATGCACAGAAATTGCGGACAGCGTTTGGCAGGACTATTTGGATCGGGCATTGTTGGACATCTATTACGCCCAACAGTCCAAAGTTGACACCATCAAGACAGGATGTTTCGACCTTATATCTTCATGTTATCAGGATCGCGAGGCATCTATTACTGCGGCAATGGCGTCACTTATTGGAGATGATACAGCGGTTTCATTACAGCCAGATAAAATCGTATTGACCAACCAAATGTGCACCGATTACATTGAGTCTTGCAACAATATGTTTGGCGACAATATCATCACAGACTATATCGCCAAGCAAACCAAAACAGACACACTGTCTGCGTGTCGTGCGGTGGCGGAACAATGCTTTACGCGTTTTGGTGGTGCAAATTATGAAAACTTTTACAACCCATCCAGTGGACTGTTTGAACCGAATACAGCAGACACTTTACTTACAACAAATTCCACAATAAATTCTGCGCTTGACTGGTTCACGTTGTACGAATATGACGAAAACGGTATACGCAAAAACGGATATAGATCAGAATGTGCAAAACAACTGGCCGAGATACCGACCTGTGTCGACCAAATAGAACAGGCGTTTGGTGGTTTAGATTTAGTAATTGCAGAACAAGAACCCGATTTAAACTGGGATGGAACATACAAATACACTGCACCAGTGTCAAACAAGGCATACGCCTATGGATGGGCAAAGGATGACAGCAGTACTTCAATCAATTGGGCTGATTTTAAAAACCGTCGTTTGCGCCCAACAGGTGTCGCAACCGAAGTGTACAACAGAATTATCGACACCCTTACCACGCAATGCATGAATGTTGACGGCAAGTTTGTTGCGGCCCAATCAATAGATCATAACAAGTATGGAACAAACACAGCAAATGGTGATATTTGCATATTTACCCCACAAGATTCCACCGTCTTTTATAACTATGCTTTAACTTTACCAGAAAACGTTTGTCCAAAAGATTATACATTGAACATTGATACTTATGCATGGGGTGCATGCCTGTGTTGGGAAAATGGTGGCCGCAGAAGCAAATATGGTATTTTCACAAAATGTGTGGCAGGAATTCCAATTACAGGTGTTCAGAACTCTGGTGGCGCCGCAGTCCCAAATGCCAACATGCCCATGGCAAATCGTCCATTAGACGGCGAATGCCAAGACCTTAAGGATGCTGGTGCCGTGCCATTACATAGCGGTTGGGGGGGCAACCCTTCAACACTTCTTGTTGACTTTTGGTGCACATCCACTACACACCAAACCAAAGATAGCGTCTGCCCATATAATGACCAAACTGACTGTACTGTTCCTACAGAATTACCGTTGGGGAACCATGCGAATTTATCAGAATAATAGGTCTGTAATTATTTCAGTATCACCAACTAGTTGGCCAATAAAGATCTTGCAATCAGCTTACTTGGTGCACCATCGGGACGCATCCACAGGTTATCAGCCTGTTTTAAATCTGCAATCATTTTGTTGCGATTTGCAGGCAACACAATGTTGTCCAAGGCGTTTATAATATTATCTGCGGTTGCATCACCGCCCAAAAACTCAGGATAAACTGTTTTGTTCAGCAAAATATTTACTAATGACACCCACTGTACTTTTATCAGCAACCGCCCAATCAGCGTGGTTATTCTGTTCATTTTATAGGTCACTATCGTTGGAATGTGCAACATTGCAAGTTCCGCAGATACGGTGCCACTTGCCACTATCGCAACATAAGTGCGCTGATACAGGTCATACCGCGATGTCGCTTTCACTATTTCTGGTTGCACCGCCCAATCTTTGATTGCATTACGGACATAACCTTCGGTTGTTTCTACCACAGGAATTGCGAACCTGTAATTCATATAACCACACGAATTTATTGTTTCTGCAACCGTTTTGAACAGTGGCATCAACCGTCGCACTTCGGACATACGGCTGCCGGGGACAAAAGTTATAATTTTATATGAACTTTGCACAATATCTGATTGTTTTTTGTCTAATATATTTTCTGCTATTGGGTGTCCAACTGCAACTGTATCAAGCCCATATTTTGTAAAATATGGCACTTCAAAATCAAAAAATGCGTATAGTTTATCAAACAATGTTGCAAACTTTTTTGCGCGCTTCGAACGCCATGCCCAAACCTGAGGGGCTACAATATGATGAAAGCGCAGACCCGCCGCAATCAGTTCTTGTCCCGCATGACAACCACGCAATTTTTTAATAACACTGCGCGCAAAGCCAGGCGAGTCAATTGTCAATACTATATCGGGCCGCGCCTGAATAATTGCATTCACGGTTTCAGATATGTGCCGCGTCAAAGTTCGCGCATGCGATAAAACCTCGATTATTCCCATAACCGATAAATCAGACATTGGAAAAATAGATTGTAACCCTGCCGCCGCCATTTCGCATCCACCAACACCAACAAATTCAGCGTTTGGCATTTGGCGCATGACGCGCGCCCCCAGCGCGTCCCCTGAAACTTCCCCTGCAATAATAAATATTCGTAATTTTTTCTTATTCGGCATTATCAGATGTACCAATTCCGCGCTTTGAACGATTTTCTATAAAATCGATAGCGTCCATTGCATATTTGTTATTTTTTACTTCCTTGCGCACGCGCGCCAAACGGTCGGCAACGGTACCATCTGTGCCTTTGAACACCGCAGAATAAACACTGTAAATCGCATGCATATCTTCGTTGGTGAACCCATGACGCATCAAACCAACGCGATTTATAGTACGATATTTCGCACGTGGCCCTTCGTAAATAGCATAAGGCAAAACATCGTTTCCAACCCCAGACATTCCACCTATAAATGCATTTCGTCCGATGCGGGCAAACTGTAATACCATTACGCCACCAGATAAAATTGCATGGTCTTCTATTTCTACGTGTCCGGCAACCTGGACCAGGTTAGACATAACCACGCCGTTTCCTATCTTGCAATCATGACCGACATGTGCGTTCACCATAATCTGGCAATCGTCACCGATGACCGTTCCATCAGATGCGGGCGTTCCAGAATGAATTGTCACATATTCCCGAATGCGGCAACGTTTCCCTATGCGCAAACCGGTCATAGCAGATTCTTCTTGCCATTTCAAATCTTGACTCATAACACCCAACACAGCAAAAGGATATACAATAGAATCACTGCCAATAGAAGTCTTGCCGTCAATCACAACATGCGAAACCAACTCTACACGATCGCCCAAAACAACCTGTGGCCCAACAATACAAAAAGGACCAATTTTGCAATCAGTGCCCAAAACGGCACCATCGTGAATAATCGCGGTTGGATGTATTTCTGTCATTTGTTATTCCCTAAATTTAGATTTAACCTTGGCATTATATGGTATTCAACCCGATATTAAAACACAAGAAATATAACAAATTATAACACAAATCCAGGCACTGATTTGCCAAAATCTTTGGTTGCACCCGCCACCAACAATCCAATACAAGTTATTGTTGGCACCCCAATAAATACGCCAAACATTACAAGGCTTGCCGCAAAAGCCCAATCATACACATGTGGTGCAATCTTGGACATATGCCAAATTGACAGTGCCGCCATAATAAACACCGTCACAACAGTGGCCAAAAACATCGGAACAGATTCTGTCAATAAGAATAATACTCCACACAACCCAGCAACTAATCGTAATAACCATTTCAGTTTAACAAATGCACTGTTATGAACGCGTCCGCGCGGACATGCCATATTCAACGCCACCGCCACCGCCACCAAAATTCCTGTGCCCAAGGTCCACAGCAAGTGCATAGGGGTCAAATTTCCCAACTGGCCGAAACGGAAAAATTCGGGTTGCATTAAAACAGCGACCATAACCCCTAACATAATTACCAAGGAACACATAATACCACTTGTTTGGTAATGCGCAATTCGTCCGAGCAAAAAGCCAACACAAATTGCCACTACCTGTGCTAAACCGACCCACAAATTTTGCAAATTACTTGTGGCAACAGGAACCAGTATAATGGCCGCCGCCACCAGGTTTAGAAGCCATCTCTGTGATTTTGGTGTGTTCACAGAACCATACCATAACGGCAATTTGATCGCACGTGCCGCCCCACCGACAAAAAACATTGACAAGAACAAAACGCCAGTTAAAATCCATGGCAATATTGTTGTTCCATCACGCAAAACCCCGTAATTATCACCCATCAAAACGCACCACAGTGCAGTAATTAAAACAGTCCAAAATGCCGCCCGCGGCAAGGTTATATACGGCAAAACACCAAGACGCGCCGCCGCAGACCGTCCAAGCCAAAAACACAGCACAAACAAAGGAATACACAATACCGCATTCCACAAAAAAGCGGGTGCCATCAGCGCCGCATTATTAAACGCACTGATTGCACTGGACACGACCAAGGATTCTTCTAACATAAACTTGCCTTTTATTTTTAATGGATTATTATATAGGCGTGCAAGAAAAACAAGACATTTTTACTATTATGGGCGGCCGCGTCAAAATTAAGCGCGGAATATATAATCCGACGTCTGATGCAGTATGGTTGGCCGCCTTTGTTGACACTGTGCCGAAAACAATTCTTGATGTTGGTTGCGGAACTGGGGCTGTGGCACTGTGTTTGGCCGCGCGTATCCCAGACATAAAAATAACCGCACTGGATATATCGCCAGATATGCTTGCGGCGGCTGAACAGAATTTTGTTCTGAATCAGGTAAATGCCGAATTTATAAATACAGACATTTTATCTTGGCGTACTGCACAAACTTTTGATGCAGTTATAACTAATCCTCCATACTTTCATGGTATGCCCGCCAAACACAATGCACATCATAATGCAGACCTTGCGGCATGGACAAAGAAATGTATTGCACGTGTAAAACCAAACGGGATATTTGCCACAATAGTTGACGCGGCCGAAACTGCAACCGTTTTGGCGGAAATCGCACACCATTGTGGAAGCATTCAAATTTTACCATTATTCAGCAACAAAAATTCTGCCGAAAGGGTTTTGTTATCTGGGCGCGTGGGTCAATCGCCAAAAACAAAACTTATGCAAGGACTTTTGATGAACAACGATTGTATTTTGCGCGACGGGAAATCGGTCAAAGATGTCTTGTCTTGACTATTTAGGATTCTTGGGCTAAGGTGTATGGGTTATGATAAACTTTATAACAAAGTATTTTACATCCCTGTGGGCATTTATTACTTCGCCGTTTCGCGCGATATGGCGTTTGATTATCAAGATTTTTCCGCCCCGCGAATTCACTGTTATGGATATTCCGCGTGGCAATGTTTATACTTTTAGCCAAAGCAGTTTTTGGCGTTTTACTAAATTTTGCGCCAAAGTAGGACTGATTGTTTGGGCCGCATGGTCAACCTATGTGTTTTTATATCACAGACCAATGTTACAAAGCCGCACCATGCAACTGGAACAGTTGCGCGAAAAATATGCACGCCATATGATTGATTTGCAACAATATTTGAGTAAATACAACGAACTGGTAAAAAATCTGAATGTTATCGATGACAAGTTAGCCAAAGACAAAAAGTTGACTGATAAACAGAAAGAAAGTTTGATGAATGACCGTCTGAAAACATGGGGTGAATTGGATTTTTTGAAAACCCGCGTAACGGAAATGTTTACCGAACAAAACTATAACCCAGAATTCATAAAACTGTCTGATTTGGCCATAGAATTTGAACTGACGCGCGCAGAAAATGCCGAAATCAAAAAACGCGATGAAGAAGTGGTCGAAACAGCATCCAAGATTCTGGATGTAGATAATAAAATCGTTGACACTGTTTCTAAATTGGCGTCCGACCAAATAGCAGATTTGCGCAAAGAATTGCGACATGTGAACGGTACTTTGGCAACACTGGGGCTGGGCGAGGGTACATTGGTTGCAAACGCGAACAAATATTCTAATCCATTGGTTGGTGCGGTATTTAATCCACTGGAAACCGACAAAAGTTTGGATGAAAAATATCAAAAATTGGCAAAGAATATCACTTTGTGGAATGGTCTGAATAAACTAAAGGATATCTTGCCGTTGGGCGCACCGGTTAAAACAGTTCGTGTGACATCCAAATATGGCGTACGCAAAGACCCATTTACGGGCGAAAAGAAAACCCACAAAGGCATAGACTTTGCCGGCAAGATTGGAACTGAACTGATGGCGGTGGCACCGGGGCGCGTTATATCTGCAGGTGATCGGGTTGGTTATGGTACAACGGTTGAAATAGACCATGGGCTCGGCTTTACTACATTATACGCGCATTTGTCTAAAGTGACGGTATCGCGCGGGGATTGGGTGCGGCCAGGAACAATCGTTGGGTTGGGCGGTTCTTCGGGGCGCTCAACTGGACCACATTTGCACTATGAAATAAGATACAAAGGAAATCCGTTTAACCCAGAAAAATTTGTAAAGGAATAAAAGGAAATGTTGGCATTCACAAACGCAAAAGAAAAAACTTCGCCGACCATAATTGGCGCGGGGTGCAAACTGACAGGCAATATGCACACAGACCACAGTGTTCAAATTCATGGGACTGTAGTCGGCGATATTGTCGCAGAAACCGTTATTATTGGACGTGGTGGCACGGTCAAAGGCAAAATAACAGCAACGAATTTATTCTTGCATGGTTCTTTGGATGGTCCTGCAACCGTTGATATTGCCAATATATTTGGACATGCCAAGATGACCGGAACACTGTCCTATAGAACATTAAATATAACCGCAAATAATGGACTTGAATGCAAACTTGCAAAACGAGAGGACAAAAAACATGAATAAAAATATATCGAAAGTATTTATCGCTGCTGACCATCGTGGGGTGGGGCTTAAATTGTACTTAATCGAAATGCTTAGTGCGTTGGGATATAATGTAGTAAATTTAGGCACAGACGATTTAAATACGCCAGTTGATTTTCCAGATGTCGCCGCCAAGGTTGCAGATGCAATGCTTGACGCCCCAGATACGCGCGGCATATTGGTCTGTGGTACCGGTGCTGGTGTTCAAATCGCGGCAAATCGTTACCGTCATATTCGGGCTTCGCGTTGCGACAGACCCGATCAGGCACGCGACGACCGCTTTCACGATGACATAAATGTTTTGGCGCTTGGCGCAGATGATATAGATATAGAAATGGCGTTTCTGTGCGCCCAAGCATTCTTGGAAAGTCCATTTGACGACTGTGAAAAACGCCGCAACAGAATTGAAAAAATATCATAACTTCAAGGGGTGCACAAAACGATGGAACTTGTCGTTCATAAAAACACATTGGACAAACACAATATAAAATACCTGGCGGCCTGTCGCAAACAAAAACTGTTAGATCTTACAGAACCAGCACACTTTGATTTGTACCGACTTCACCACGGACTTGTTTCCAAAGAAGAATGTACACCCAAATTTATGTTATGGCTGATCAAGCATAGCAATTCCGTAGATTTGTTGCCGCTTTTTATTGCGCTGCGTGGCGAAGATGGGGTTCCAGAAGAAGTCAAAATGGATGCGGCGCGCAAAAGCCAGTGGGGTGAGGTTTTAGATATTTTGCATAATCCATCAAAAGAGATTATTAGTGCACAACTGGAAACCGCAGGTGAATATATTGTAAGGCTTAAGAATCCGACCCAAGACCAGTGGTGTGTTGCTTTGGCGCATGCGCATCTTGAATATCCAAACTTAATAGCCAAATGTCCGAATCCAACCATTAAAATGCAAAAAATTCATATCAGAAACCATGGGTGGTATGGATTAAATTATATCGACAAACCGTCCGAAGCAGTAAAATTAGAAACGGCAAAACACGACGGCATACACGCCTTAGTTTCCCCAAAAATGCAAAACCCTAGTGAACAAGTATTATTAACCGCGATTTCTGCTACATATGGTATAACTGAACTAAAATGTTTTTTGCACTACATTCCGCACCCGAATCATAAAATTATGTGTGCGATACGGCACCAAATAAGTATGAATAAAAAAATACGGGCCAAATGGGCGGCAGAAACAAAACCCGCAAGGCCGCTAACCCAAGAAAAACAATTAGAATTGGCGCGCCAGGCGGTCTTTGACCCAATGGCCGCGGCAGAGATAGGCAAAAACGCTAAGTCAACACAGGAACAATTAGAACAATTAGAAGCCTTGCGGTTGCAAATGGTGGCAAATATGCTGGGGACTGACCTTGCGCACTAGTTATCAAAACTTTACATCGAACCCCAGTTTCACAGATTGTGTATCGGCGCTGACCGACACGCCTTCGGGCAGATACTTATCAACCAAAATCCAAGTGAACAGGGCGGAAATCGCGGCACCCGCCGCAACATCGTGCCAATAATGCGCCCGCGCAGACACACGCGACCAACCCGCAACCAGACTCATCGCATACGGTACTAATGCGGGCTTCCAACCATATCTTTTGTGAACAAACATTGCCCCCGAAAACGCACCGGTTGCATGGCCGGACGGAAAAGATTTTTTATCCCGACCATTTGGACGCGTTTCAAGTTCCAACATTTTGATAGTTTCACTGGCCAGTTGCGCCGCCAATACCGAACTGCCCAATTCTACCATACCAACCGTATCGCCCGCCATAACCGTCATACCAAATGCGTATGCGGGACTCATAACCAACATCAAATCGCCAAGTTTATTTTTATTTCCAAAAGGCCCCCCAATAGCATACGCCGCATTCGCCATAAAACAGAATACCAAAGCCAAAAATATCTTACGCAAGACTTTCTCCTTTGCGTACAAAATAACACTAAATAGGAAAAAAATCAAACGGATTATTAGACAAGCAAAAACCCGCGCAGTTGCGCGGGTTATCAAATCATTTTTTTATTACAAAATTCACTAACTTCTTTGGCACGACAATGGTCTTGACTATTTCAGCGCCATCAACTTTGTTGCCCGCAACTTCACGTGCTTTTGCAATGATTTCTGGTTCTGTCGCATCCACCGGCGCAACAAATTCGCCGATACGCTTGCCGTTGACCGTTACCGCCAAAGTCACAGATGTTTGAACCAACTTTGATGCGTCAAATGTCGGCCAAGGCTCAAATACCAGCATATCTTTATGACCTAACTTTTCCCACATTTCTTCGGTCAAATGCGGCGCAAACGGATTCAGCATTTGAATCAAAACTTCATACGCCGCCCGCGGCATTTTGCCACCAGAAAACGCATTCAGAAATTCCATCATCGCAGATATCGCTGTATTAAACTTCATGCCGTCCAGTCTTTCGGTTACATCGGCAACCAAGCGGTTCATAAGTTTATCTTGCTCTGCGTTTGGCGCATCGTCGGTCAGGTTGTCCGACATGGCATCCACGCGACGCAAAAATCTTTCAACCCCGCGCAGAGTATCTTCGGACCAATTCATATTATTTTGTTCCCACGGCGCAAGGTACAGTATCGCAAGGCGGCATGCATCCGCGCCCGCACGCGCCACAACATCAGACGACGGCACAACATTGCCGCGTGATTTGGACATTTTTTGGCCATCTGGGCCCATAATCAGGCCGTTGCTTGTGCGCTTCATATACGGTTCAACCCCAGGCACATACCCAAGGTCCGCCAAGACTTTATACCAAAATCTGGAATAAAGCACATGACGCGTTGTATGTTCCATTCCGCCATTATAGTGGTCCACAGGCATCCATTTGTTCATTTGTGCGCGCGAACAAAATTCTTTATCATTGTGCGGGTCCAAATAGCGCAGGAAATACCAAGACGACCCCGCCCATTGGGGCATTGTATCTGTTTCGCGCCGCGCGGGTGCGCCACATTTAGGGCAGGTTGTTTGTATCCAATCTGTCGCGCGCGCCAACGGACTTTCGCCTGTATCTGTTGGTTTATAATCTTCCATATATGGTTGCAGCAGCGGCAATTCGGACTCGTCTATTGGTTGCCATCCACAGTGTTCACAATACACCATCGGAATAGGTTCGCCCCAATACATCTGGCGCGAAAAACCCCAATCTTTCAATTTATATTTCTTGGTACCACGTGCAAAACCATGTTCAGAACCATACTTGATTGCGGTGGCAATCGCGGTTTCTTTATCCATACCATTCAAGAATTCTGAATTTATATGTTCGCCGTCACCTTCCCAAACTTTATCAGGTTCGCCACCCGCCAGTACTGGGATGATTTCCAAACCGAACTTTTTCGCAAAATCCCAATCGCGCGAATCGTGCGCCGGCACCGCCATAATCGCACCAAAACCATAGTCTGCCAAAACATAATCAGATATAAAGATTGGAGTTTCACGACCATTAAACGGATTGGTAGCCATCACACCTTCCAATTTTATACCAGTTTTATCCTTGGTAATATCTGTGCGTTCGATTTCAGATTTTGCACGCGCCGCAGCAATATATTCGCGCACCGCATCAACATTTGTAATGCGGCCTTCGTCAATCCATTTTTGCACCAGTTTGTGCTCTGGCGCGATAACACAGAATGTCACACCAAATATAGTATCAACGCGTGTAGTATAAACCGTCATAATATCGTCACCAACGCGGAAATCAACATCTGCGCCGTACGACCGACCAATCCAGTTTATCTGCATAGTTTTGACTTTTTCTGGATAATCGACCAAGGCCAAATCGTCAATAAGGCGGTCGGCATACTTTGTCATAGCCAAATTCCATTGCAATTTCATCTTTTTTTCAACCGGCCCATGACAGCGTTCGCAGCACCCGTCTTCCAATTCTTCGTTGGTCAAATTAGTGCGGCAATTTGGACACCAATTCATCGGCAATTCAGACTTATACGCCAAGCCTGCGCGCCAAAACTGAATAAACATCCACTGGGTCCATTTTATAAATTCCGGATCAGATGTCGCGATTTTAGAATCAGGGTCAAAAGACAAACCCATAACTGAAATATCTTTTTCAAATATTTTGATAAGTTCTGCCACAGAATCACGCGGATGCTTGCCAATTTTCGCGGCATACTTTTCAGACGAAATCCCCATAGAATCATATCCAATCGGAAACAGCACATCAAAGCCACGCATACGCTTGTACCGCGCCATCACATCCATACCTGTATAAGGCAACATATGGCCAACATGCAACCCAGATCCACTGGGGAAGGGGAATTCTATCAAATTATAATACTTTGGTTTTGATCCGTCGTTTTTTGGGACGAACACGCGGGCATCGGCCCAGCGCTTTTGCCATTTAGCGTCGCGTTCTGCAATTTTCTTGATATCATCTGTTGCCATTGTTATAACTCCACAGTATATTTCACACGAAACACAGGGTATCAGACCAATTTGCAGTTCGCAAGTTTTTTATTTTTGTTATGGTATAATAATACCGTATAGATTTTTCTTGACATTTCTGCGGGCCTGCGACATAATAGGGCGAACTTTTTAACATAAACAAAGGTAAAACAAAAATGGCAACGACAAAATCGTTAAAAAAGTGCGAATTAGATGCCAAATGGTATCTGATTGACGCGACTGATTGCACACTGGGTCGTTTGGCGGCATATGTTGCGAACATCCTGCGTGGCAAGAACAAGGCCACTTGGACACCGAATATGGACTGTGGCGACCACGTCATCATTATAAATGCTGATCGGGTTGCGCTGTCTGGGACCAAGGCGGACAAGACAAAATTCTATTGGCACACGACATACCCTGGCGGCATCAAAGAACGCACATTGGGTCAAATGCGTGCAGAAAAACCTGAATTGCTGGTTAAAAACGCGGTAAAGCGCATGATGGGCCGTCGCACGACGGTTGCATTGGCGGACGCGCGTCTGACCAAGTTGCATGTATATGCGGGTTCCCAGCACAAACATGCCGCACAAAATCCAACTGTTATTGATTTTGCAAAATTGAATCGTAAAAACAAAAGGGGCGAATAATGGCTACTGAAACAAAGAAAACGACCGCCACGAAAAAGGCGACAACTGTCAAGAAAGCGGCCCCTGCGACCAAGAAAGTTGCGGCGACCAAGACAACAACTGCGACCGTGGCGGCGAAAACTGCAACTGTTGCAACACCAAAGTTGAACAACGCAACCTATGCAACGGGCAAACGTAAAGATTCCATTGCGCGCGTGTATTTGATGGCGGGCAAGGGCAATATTGTTGTGAACGATCGTCCGATGGCGCAATACTTTCGTCGTCCAGTGCTGCAGATGATTTTGAATCAACCATTTACGGTGACCAAGCGCGAAGGTGCATACGATGCGTTTGTTATGGTAATGGGTGGCGGTCTGTCTGGCCAGGCGGGCGCGGTAAAGCACGGCATTTCCAAGGCATTGGAAAAGGCGGAACCAGAATTGCGCGCGGCATTAAAGGCGGCGGGCTTCTTGACCCGCGACAGTCGTGTTGTGGAACGCAAACACTATGGTTTCCACAAAGCGCGTCGTTCGACCCAGTTCAGCAAACGTTAATGTTAGTGTAAATGATAAGTGTAAGTGTGCGGGCGCAAAATGCGCCCGTTTTTTTGTCGTCAGCCTGCGTTACGCCACGCCGTTTTGGCGCACTAACCACTAACACTAAAATTTTCCCTTGACCGGTTGTAATTTTTTTTGCTAGGCTTTGGATATGAACCAGATGAAAGTCTGTGTTCGGGGCTGTCGAAGGCCTGATGTAAACCCGGTGCGCACGTTTTAATTCTATG
>JAFZVH010000024.1 GCA_017617915.1 Alphaproteobacteria bacterium | reverse complement strand
TAAATTCTGCGAATGGTACCTATATGCCGTAAAAATGTTTCTAAAAGTCAACGCCGCAGAAATGCGGTGTTTTTTTACAAAAATCGGTCGAAAAAAACGTACGTTTAAATCAACCGATTTTTTTCGGGCGCGCAAAAATCAAAAAAACCAGATTTCTGGGATTTTTTGTTTCCAAACGATATTTTGGTATCGGTCGATTTAAAGGTACGTTTTTTTCGACCGATTTTTGTAAAAAAACACCGCATTTCTGCGGCGTTGACTTTTAGAAACATTTTTACGGCATATAGGTACCATTCGCAGAATTTATCGACCATAACAGGCAACGGCCCGTTCCGTCGGTGGCGGTTGTGTTGCAGGTAACATGCGAATTTAGACCGTTTTGAATGGCGGTGTTTGCCTGATTTGCCTCTACCAGTGCATTCTGTTGCGATGAATATGTGCCGCCAGTTGAATATATTGCGCGTGATCCAACCGTTCCCGCACTTCCAGTGTATGTTACAACCGTTCCAGATGTACCACTCAGCTTTTGTTGTTTGGTTCCAACCTGGGCATCAACATATGCCTTGGATGTTGCGATTTGTGCATCAGGGTTTTCTGTGGCCCATGCGCCAAACGACAGCACCCCAGCAACCAACCCAACAGCAATAAAACAAGCTTTTTTCATATTGCCTACCTTTCCTTCTGATGCTTAATTTTATCAAATTTACCCATATTGTGGCAAGCACTTTTTACAAAAAAATCGTCAGGAAAAATCCTGACGATTAAAGTTTTTTTATTTTTAGGCTTTATTTCTTTTCGGAAAAGTCCGCATCACGCGCGCCGTCAGATTTTTGTTCATCTGAACCCGCGTTTGCGCCGGCGGCATTTTGCGCATCTTGTTGCGCTTTGTAAACCGCTTCGCCCAACTTCATCGCTTTTTCGGTAAGCGCTTCTGTTTTGGCTTTCAGACTTTCTGCGGTTGCGTCGGCTTTCGCCAGTTCATCTGCCAAATCTTTCTTTGCCGCTTCGATAGCGTCTTTATCCGCCGCGGAAATCTTGTCGCCGTGTTCTTTCAACGACTTTTCAATCGTAAAGACAGCGGTTTCCGCAGTATTTTTCGCTTCGGCCAATTCGCGTTTCTTTTTATCTGCATCGGCGTTCGCCGCGGCTTCATCAACCATACGTTTGATTTCTTCTTCGGACAAACCTCCGTCAGATTTAATCGAAATCGCTTGTTCTTTGCCTGTGCCTTTATCTTTTGCAGAAACATGCACAATGCCGTTCGCGTCAATATCAAACGAAACTTCAATTTGTGGCATACCACGCGGTGCCGGTGCGATACCTTCCAAATTGAATTGACCCAACAGTTTGTTATCCGCCGCCATATCGCGTTCGCCTTGGAATACGCGGATTGTAACCGCCGACTGATTGTCTTCTGCGGTGCTGAATACCTGGGATTTTTTGGTTGGAATCGTAGTGTTGCGGTCAATCAGACGCGTGAACACGCCACCCAATGTTTCGATACCCAACGACAATGGCGTCACATCCAACAACAGAACATCTTTGACATCGCCCTTTAATACACCACCTTGAATCGCCGCACCCAGTGCAACAACTTCATCAGGATTCACGCCTTTGTGCGGTTCGCGACCAAAGAATTCTTTCACAGTTTCAACAACCTTGGGCATACGGGTTTGACCACCGACCAAGATAACTTCGTTGATTTGTGATTTTTCAATGCCTGCGTCCGCCAAAGCTTTGCGGCAAGGTTCGATTGTCTTTTGAATCAAATCATCAACCAAAGATTCAAGTTTAGCGCGTGTCAGCGTTGTATTAAAGTGCTTTGGCCCACTTGCATCCGCCGTCAAGAAAGGCAGGTTGATTTCAGTTGATGTCTTGGATGACAATTCAATTTTGGCCTTTTCTGCGGCTTCTTTCAAGCGCTGCAATGCCAATTTGTCATTGGACAGGTCAATGCCAGTTTGCGCTTTGAATTCGTCAATAAGGTATTTCAACACGCGGGCATCAAAGTCCGAACCGCCAAGTGCTGTATCACCATTGGTCGATTTAACTTCGAATACACCGTCAACAATTTCCAATACGGACACATCGAAAGTACCACCACCAAGGTCATACACAACAATCGTGCCGTCTTTGTCTTTATCCAAACCATATGCCAAAGCCGCGGCGGTTGGTTCGTTCACAATACGCAATACATTCAGACCTGCGATACGACCGGCGTCTTTTGTTGCCTGACGTTGGGAATCATTAAAGTATGCCGGCACAGTAATAACCGCATCGGTCACAGTTTCGCCCAGATAGTTTTCGGCATCTTTCTTTAACTTTGCCAAAATCATAGCAGAAATCTGGGATGGCGCATATTTCTTGCCGTCAATTTCTACCCACGCATCACCATTATCGCCCGCCACAATTTTATATGGCACGCGTGCCATAATTTCTTTGACCGCGGGGCTGTCAAAGCGCAAGCCCATAAGACGCTTGATTTCATAAATTGTATTTTCTGGATTAGTAACCGCTTGGTTTTTCGCGGTAATACCAACCAATTGTTCTCCGTTTGATGTAATCGCAACCACAGATGGTGTAGTGCGGCCACCTTCGGAATTTTCAATAATTTTTGGGTCGTTCCCGTCCATAAAGGCCATAGCGGAATTTGTTGTTCCTAAATCGATACCTAATACTTTTCCCATTTTTTAGACTCCTTAAAGTTTTTTCTTGGTTGTCAAAAATATAGTTATCATGAAACGCATTTCAAGCCCATAGGAATAAAAATTAGTATAAAAACACACCGCCCATTTGGACGGTGTTTAATATAGATAAACCGCACTTGATTATTTCTTGTCTGCAGGTGCCGCAGCAGGTGCCGCGTTTGGTTTCGCATCTGCTTCTTCTGGCATCTTACCGCCGATTGTCGCAAACGCCAATTCTGCCTGATGCAGACCCAGCGAAACGCCTTCTGGCAAAACAAGGTCAGAACCATGAACTGTGTCGCCAATAGTTAAATCTTGCAAATCCAGCACGATTTTCTCTGGCAAATTGTCAACCAGTGCAACTAATGCAACTTTACGAACCGCAAAGTTCAAAACGCCACCAAGTTTCAGACCTTTGGATGTTTCAACGTTGATAACTTCGACTGGAACTTCCACGCATACAGGCTTTTTAACATCGATACGTTTAAAGTCCGCATGAATAACGCGATCGGTCACAGGATGATATTGAATATCCATCAACATTGCGTCTTCTTTGCCATTTTTCGTTGTGATTTGGAATAATTTTGTTCGCAAAGACGGTGTCTGAATCAGTGTGTCAAAATCACGACCCGCAATTTCGATTGCAGTTGGGTCTTTCTTTTCACCATAGATTACAGCGGGGATGTTTTTGTTTTTGCGAATTGCGCGTGCGGCCCCCTTGCCGGCGACATTGCGAATTTCTGCTTTTAATTCAATTGCCATTTTTAATCCTTTTTATTGCAATTTGTTAGTCTTGCGCGACCTCCAAGGGTGTCGTGCGGGGCATATTATTTACCAAAACAAACGAAAAATCAAGTTATTTATTATATTTATTGCGCGGTGCGCCGTAAAATCAGAAATCGTGCGCGGCCGTATGTCTTGTCGCGCAATATTTCCCATTTTTCGGAAATTTCTGGGGCGCCATTTACCTTTTCAAATTCCCAGATTAAAATTGCGCCCGCTTTTGCAATCGGTGTCAATTTGCGTACAAAACGCGCGCCTAATGTTGGATCAGAATAGGGCGGATCTATAAAAATTACATCTGCATCCGCGCCAAACTGCGCCACCGCGGCAATTGCATCGGTTTGCTTTACCGTTGCCGCCGTCCCAATCGCGCGCAGATTTTTATTCACTGTATCTGGCGCGATATCTGAAAAAATCACCTTTGCCGATGGTACGCGCGACAAGAATTCCAGTCCAAATGCCCCAGAGCCCGCAAAAGCATCCCAAATGACAAGTTTTTCGTTGTTTGGTAAAATACTGGCCAGCATATTAAACAATGCCACGCGTGCCATGTTTTGCGTCGGACGCGCCCCCGTGGGCAGGTAAAGTTTCCGCCCACGATGTGCCCCAGAAATAATTTGCAATTTAGAATCCATATGCTAAATTCTACAATGATGTATATAATGAAGCAAGTTTTAAATTTGGCGCGTCGCGCCGCCGCAGGCGGGGATGTCCCAATCGGGGCTGCAATCGTTCGTGATGGGAAAATTATTGCGCGCGGTGAAAATCTGGTTCAACGGAAACAGAACCCAACACTGCACGCGGAAATCGTTGCGATAAATCGTGCGTGCAAAAAACTTGGCACAAAGTTCTTGGACGATTGCGATATTTATGTGTCACTGGAACCATGTGCAATGTGTGCAACCGCAATATCTTTTGCACGCATTAGGAATGTCTATTTTGCCACAACAGACGAAAAGGGCGGCGGCATCACGGCAAATGCACGTGTCTTTGATACAGATCGACACTTGTGGAAACCAAACATTGTACAATTGCCAGAATATGCGGAAGAGTCGGCCACATTACTGCGTGAGTTTTTTGCCGCACGCCGCAAAGAAAGAAAGGACACCGATGTTGAATAACAAGTGGATTATTACACACAAAATGGCCGATAAATATACGCCCGGGGCGTACTGGTACGACATTATACCTGTTGATACAATTCAAGGTGAAACAATCGAAGCATACAGTAAATATCTCTGGTCCAAGCAGAACTTTACGCTTGGCACATATACTGACCGCGACTTGAACCCTGTTTCCGAACAATACAAAAAATTGGACACAGATACGGGCGTCGTAGAAATGACCAGTAACCCACCGCGCAAGACACCTATAAAACAGTTGTCAATACTTGGGCGGCGCTTTGGCGAATTTAATTTATTGGTAGATGTGCGCAGCGCGCCGTTTGATGTTGAACGCGGCCACACCATCTTATTGCGTTATGGGTATCATAATTTTGCCCCAGGCGTGCCAATCTTTCAGATGTTGTATAACCTTACAACGGGTAAGAAATCTAAAGACTTTCCAAAATCTAAACACGACTTTGGTAATTGTGAGAAAGTCTTTATAACAGGCACAGATTTTATAAACCCAGCGATTGACACAACAAAACATTTGTTGGTTTGGTGTAAAAAATTCGGTTATATCAGTTTCTTGGCGCATGAAAATGAACCAGAATTTCCATCGCGCCTTGGCGATAATCTTATTGTTGAAAGATATCATGATAAAAACGTAGATCGCGATTGTTATAATATCTTGGCAAACAAGAGTATCGATAAATTGCGCACAGAATTCTTGCAGAAAACAAAATAAAAGGACACAGGTATGGCAAATATGATACAAACTTACAGCATTACAAACTATGGTAAAACATCCGTAAATGTGCGAAATATAGAATTGGAACCATTTGGAGAAACGACAGGGCAGAGTATTGTTCTCACAGAACACTTGGTACAAGATAAAATATTGGTTCCAAATATTGCACGCGGCGATATAGTAGAAGTTGATACGGACAAGAAACAAATTGTCAAAAAACTTTATCCCGCAGGCACTTATGATTATATGGTGATAACCGATATCACCCCACATACAATATGGGCGTTTGGGCCTAAATATGGCAGACAGCCAATTTTAAAAAATGATGATTGGCGGGTTACAAACTTGAAACAAGGACAAGAAATATTGGTTCAAGAAAGCAATGGAATGTATCAGGCTAAATATAATTTAACTGTCGCAGCAATGTGCCGCAGACACATGGAAAAATACGCGAACAAAGTTTATTAAACAAAGAAACCCGCGTTTGCGGGTTTTGTTATATCAGCGATTTACCGGTCATATCAGCGGGCTGCGCTAGCCCTAGCATTTTTAGTATTGTTGGTGCCACATCGGCCAAGCCGCCGTTTTTGATTTTCTTGTATTTGGGTTCGGACACCAAAATCGCACGGACCTTGTTATTTGTGTGCGCTGTCCAAGGTGCGTTTGCTTTCTCGTCCCACATTTTTTCGGCGTTGCCATGGTCTGCAATAATCAACATTTGTCCGCCCAGTTTCAATACCGCCGGCACGATTTGTGCCAACTGTTCATCCAAAACCTCCATCGCCTTTATTGTGGCGCCTTCGTTTCCAGTATGGCCGACCATATCACCATTTGCAAAATTCATCAGCACCGCATCAAACTTACCCAGGCGTGGCAACAGTGCCGCCGTAATTTCACGTGCAGACATCTCTGGTTTCATATCAAAGGTTGCAACCGATGGGGAATCTATTAAAACTTTTTCTTCTCCATCCAAATCTATTGTGCGTTCAGCATCCATAAAGTATGTGACATGATTGTACTTTTCTGTTTCTGCAATGCGCAATTGGCGCAAACCTGCCGCCGCAATAACATCGCCCAGTGTGTTTTTCACGGGGATATCGGTCAGCAGTGCAGGGCAATGTTCGTTCAGCCCTTCGCCATATTGCGAAAAACACAGCATGTGCGCACCAGTGGCCAGCATTGCGCGTACAATTTGACGGGCGCGGTCACTGCGATAATTACCAAAGACAAACCCATCACGCTTTGTAATTGGTGTCGGTGTTATAACCACGGGTTTGAAAAATTCGTCTGTTACAGCATTTGCATAAAATGTTTTAATTGCATCCTCAATACTTGGCGCAGTTAAATCAGATTTTGCGCGCGCCAACGCATTAAACGCCAATTCTGTTCTGTCCATATTTTTGTTGCGGTCCATCGTATAATAACGCCCTGAAACAGTTCCAAAAAATGCGCGACCGTCGGCAAAATAGGGTGCCAGCATTCGCTTTATAACCCGAACATATTTCAGTGCAGACTTTGGCGGTGTATCACGCCCATCCGCAATAAAGTGGATGCATACTTTTAATCCTGCATCCAATATGTATTTTGCGATTTTCATCTGGTCACGAACATCAGAATGCACGCGACCGTCTGACATCAGACCTGCAAGGTGCACAATTCCGCCATCACGCCGAATATCAGAAATAAATTTGTTTAACGGGGTGTTTTTTGCCCAATCTTCGCGCGCAAAACGCAGCAAATACTGCATAACAACGCGTCCTGCACCAATACAAATATGTCCGACTTCGGAATTACCCATAAGGTTCCCTGGTAATCCAACTGCGGTGCCACTGGCGCGCAATAAAGAATTTGGATACTTTTTTATCAAACCTTTAAAGAATGGCATTTTCGCCAATGCTACGGCGTTATGTTTTTTGTCTTCACTGTATCCAACACCATCTAAAATACACAAAACAACTGGTTTAGTCATAATCTTTTTTCTCCTTGATTTTTATCGGACTTAAGATTAGCACACTGCTTTTTTAATTGCAAAACAAAAAGAAACAATGTATAACTTTGATATATAGGAAATTCGTCCTGATGAATAGATAAAGGGGGAAACAGATAAATGGCTGGGAAAACCTTCGTTCCGACCGCGGTCGATAAGCATATTGGTCGTCGTATGCAGTTACGGCGCAATATGATGGGAATGTCTTTGAAAGATTTGGCCAATGTTTGCGGTGTCACTTTTCAACAAATACAAAAGTACGAAAACGCGGACAATCGGATATCTGCTTCGCGTTTGTTCACGATTGGTGCGGCTATGCAAACCCCTGTATCATTTTTCTTTTCTGGGTTGCCTGGAAATATGCCGGATGAAACCAAAACCACCCGTTCTATGCGGTTGCATCAACCAAGTGAAGATGACCCAATGACCAAGGACGAAACCTTGGAACTAATAAAGCTGTATTGGAAATTACCCAGTGATAAACAACGCGCCGCAATAATGCAGATGCTTAAAAGTTTTTATAATGCGGAATAAAAAAACTGTAAAAAACATCGACCGTTTGGCCGATGTTTTAATATTGCACTCATGTTATTTACTTCTCTGTGCTGTTCTCTTCTAACGCATTAACTTGATTTTCCAAGCTCAGCAATCGGCTCTGTAAAGTAGTTATTATGTTGGAAGCAGCTAACATAGAATTAAACGATGTCGATGAATTACCACTGTTCAAGACGACACTGCTTGTATCCGCCTTTGCCGCCAGCGCTGTACCAATTGTACCATTTGCTGCCATAGC
>JAFZVH010000023.1 GCA_017617915.1 Alphaproteobacteria bacterium | reverse complement strand
GCCATGAAATTGGTGCAACGTCCCACGATATTCCGCCACCAAAGAACGAAAGGCCGCGCGCGGAATTATACGCGGTATTCTGAATCAGATTCAAATTCATACGCGCCGGGAAACGGAATATTGTCATAGGTTGCGCATATTCCACCATTACCGCCGTCATCGGAACGATTTCCCAATCGCCCGGATAAAACAGGTGCAACAGTGACCCCGACCCAGTACTTTGCGCGACATAAATCGACAGTGAATTGTTGTCGCCATCATCAAAAAGCACATTGTCGTCCGCGATCGCCGCGCAAAACAAAAACATAGTTAAAAACGAAATGCAAATCTTTTTCATGACCTGATTATATGGCGAATAAAATTTATATTCAATAAAATAAACGTGTCGCAAGGCGTATGGGGATTTACATGGCAATTAATTGCTAGGGGTGCAAGGTTGCAATTATACCTGTGTAGAATCAGCGGCACCCAATCACATAACAAAAAAATCCCTCCGTGATGGCGGAAACGTCTATTTTCGTGCTTCTTTGTTTTGTTCCGGCATAAAGTGCACGAATTCGGACATAGTGATTCCAGTTGCGTTCAAAACTTTGGCTAAACTATACGTTGATGGCCAACGCGGCTGACCATATTTGCTGAAGCGCTTGCTCTTGTTAAACGTCGTCGCATCAAGTCCAGCGAACTTGGCCAACCCCGAACAAGACATATTCCGCGACGCTGCAAGTTTAACTATCGCCCGCCATAAATCTTCATGTGTCATTATCTCTCCTTTTGATAGAATTAGATTTAATTCGCGTGTTCTAATTATAATTGAAATATCTTCCTAGGACAAGATGTTTTTCGCTGTATGTTTTCCTATCTGGCCGGGGCGGATGCCGTTCATATAGATATTACTGCTCATTTGATTGAAGCTAATCAATAGTTCTACGCAAACATAATAATTTTTATTTGTGAATGACTTTTTTTGTGGTATAATATGTGCATACAAAACAACAACAAACAAGAATCTGTATTCAATATGTTCGACATTTCTGTAATCTGAATTTGTCGGATGTATCGAAACAGATTTTTTATTGTTTTTTTATTCATTTTATACTTTACAAAAATTTTCAAACTTGCTAGCCTGAATCTGAAAGTTAGGTTTTACAGGGTTTTTAACGGATAACAGGGGCGGGAGTTATGCACTATTTTTGTAAGAGTTGTGTGTTTTTCGCGGCAATATTTTTAGCCGGCCTGCCATTTGTTGCATCGGCGAACGATGTTTTCACAACCAAAGATTATGTTGATATGACCACCGTCGCCAAATATCAAGGCGAAACGAGCGGCGGCACAACAAATTACCATCAAGGTGATATTTTACAAGTGAATGCGAGCGGGAACTTAGAACGCGTGACACCTTTGAATTCACTTGACCGTACACACACCGCCTCATCTAACCAAGACGTCCCAACTGAAGCGGCTGTTGTAAGTTATGCGGTTGAAAAACCTGGAACCGTGGCAAACGGTAAAGTTTTAACTTTTACGTCCGACACCGTAACCGACCGGCCCACTGCACAATATATCAAGGTTCCGGTTGCAACTGGCGACCCAAGTGATGCCAATAGTCCCGCTTCTCCTACTGGATTTGCATCAATTTGGTTACAATAAAATTAAAACCTTTTGAAAAATATAACACAAAGAATTTGAACCTTATTCTGTCTTTTTTACTATGCTAATTCTGTGTACAAAATATCTTTTATATTGAGATGTTGCAGCAAACATTCAATACCGTGAGAAATCGGGTGAGAGAACAAACGCGGAACACATAAAAATCAAGTGACATTTTCCACACAATATATTTGACGGCTTGGGTTTTCGGCACTATACTTGTGACGATGAAGACCATAAATGGGTATTTTATACGGCAACTGACTATGATATTTATGTTGTTGCTGATGATTCTTACTGGACTCGCGTGGATGGTCCAGATTGTCGCTATGATGAAATTCCTTGTGAACTATGGCGTGGAACTTAGCAGTTTTTTAGGCCTTACCGCCATGATGATCCCGTTTATAATTTCAATCATTTTGCCGTTTGTGACATTTATTGCGGTTTTATTTGTTTATAACAAGATGATTGGCGATAATGAGGTTGTTGTTATGGCATCTGCGGGGTGTTCACCGGGGCAAATTGCGCGACCGGCGTTGTTCTTGGCCGGAATTTTGGTCGCGGTGCATTTTGTTTTGAATCTTTGGATTGTGCCAATGAGCCAGGCAAAGTTCTATGACACGCAATGGAATTTGCGGTATGGACTTGCGCATATGAAATTGCAAGAGGGTGCTTTTACGGAACTTTCGCGCGGCTTGGTCGTTTATGTCGATAAAGTTTCCGGCCATGATTTAAGCGAGGTTATGTTATCCGACACGCGCGATGCGAAATCCCAGATTACTATTTTCGCCAAAACCGGAAAGTT
>JAFZVH010000022.1 GCA_017617915.1 Alphaproteobacteria bacterium | reverse complement strand
TATGTTGGTGCTGGCGTTGGGTTATCGCTGAACACAATCGCAGACTATGTTATTTTTGATAATACTTTCTATGATGAAACAAACAATTTGGGTCCAGGCAGTGTTCCCGCGGGTGGATTAACTGCTATTTCCGATGTTTATGCATATCACAATGGTGGAACAATGGAACAACTTGCGTTTCAACTGGAAGGTGGTGTTACCACAGCCATGAACGAAGGATTAAAACTTGATTTCTTTATCAGATACGCACATTTGGGTAAAGTCAAAACATCTGGTTCAATTATCGTATCCCAAACAGAATGGTTAAGTGACGGCGCAGGTGATGAATACGAAGCACCATATGACAGTGTTTTCCACTACACAAATTGGACAGAAAGCGGGACATTATCCAGTTTGGACATAGGGGTCAGATTAAGATTGGAATTTTAACATAAAATGAAAGATAAAATATGTAAAATATCTTTGTTTTCTGCAATTTTGGCAAGTATTTCGACTATGCCGGTTGATGCACGTGTGGTTATAAACACGAAAAATGCTGGACGTTCTTATGCGGATGCCTATAACCAGGTCAATGCGATACGTTACCAGGCAGAATATCAGAACGCGACTGCAACAAATGCATCTGCAACGGCAAATTTGCCTGTGGCGGTGTCTGATGAAAAATTGGCATCAGCAATATTAAGTAATACTTCGGAAACAACCATCGCACAGTTGGAAAATTGCGCGATGATTTATCCAAACGGCGTTTTCAAATGGACAGTGCCAGAATCTGGAATTCGTCAAAATCCGCTTAATCAGTGCACTGCAGTGGTAACACTGGTTGATGCGAACACTAATGCAGTTTTGGCAACGACGACTTTGGGTGCAGGCGATGCGATGAAATGCAATATCGATTCATTTCCTGAATCTGGGATGAATGTTGCGGCTTTGTCAAAAACAATATTGCCCGCAGATTTGGCACCAACTATGAAAGATGTTGAAGCCGTTATGAACCAAGAACAAAAACAAAACGCAGGATTGAAAATCGCAGCGGGCGCAATTATACATGCTGCGGCTGGTAATATTTTGGCACCAAAGGAAGCAGGTGACACAAAACTTTTGGGCACTGGAAAAAATCGTATGACAGGAACCGCGATTGGCGCGATAACGGGTGCTGGGATAGAGGCTGCGGGCGCATACACTGGCAAAGTTGCTGGAGACACTATAAAATCAACAGCCATTAACGCAGAAGCCGGCGCACTTGTTGGAAATATGTTAGCGGGCGCATCGGGCGGGGATGAATTCTTGGTAATAAAAAAGTGCGAAGTTGATAAAAAAGAATTTGACTGTGTTGTCGGACGCGTGGAAAAAGAAGGGGCCGTATTAAATATTGGCGATGGCACAACCAAAAATCCGTTCTATATCGTTAACAAAACAGGTTCGTCTGTGAAATCATGCGAATACAACGGCTCCAAAAACGAACTTAAATGCGAACCATATCCTGGCAGACTGTTAAATATAGAAATCAGAGGGGAAGATAATTCGTCCGTTCCATTAAAGGGCACCACCGTAGACAAAAACAAAACAACCAAGCCACAAACTTTCGAT
>JAFZVH010000021.1 GCA_017617915.1 Alphaproteobacteria bacterium | reverse complement strand
TCTTCTTTTGCCGCCGCCGCTTTTACTTCTGGCGTCGCCGCTTTCTTTGCGTTCACATCGCGATCAACGAATTCGATAATCGCCATAGGTGCCGCATCACCATAACGAAAACCCGCCTTTAAAACGCGAGTATAACCACCAGGACGTTTTGCATAACGTGGTCCCAAAACCGCAAACAGTTTTTTGACCGCCGCATCACTTGAATTACCCAATTCAGACGCAACCAAGCGACGATTTGCAACGCTGTCAACCTTTGCGCGAGTAACCAATTTTTCTACGACACTGCGTAAATCTTTGGCCTTTGGCAAAGTTGTTTTGATTTGTTCTTTTTCAATAAGGTTCTTGGCAAGACCAATAAACAAAGCCTTGCGTGCATTTGTATCGCGATTAAAAGTGCGACCTGCTTTCTGGTGTCTCATTGATTACTCCTTTATTTTTTTCTGCCCTGCCCTTGTGCGGGTGGGATTGTACACCAACAACACGACCTGGGGATTTCTCCCCAGAACCGCGTCCAATTTTATTTATAGGGGTCTTCGTATTTTTTTGCCAACTCAGCAATATTTTCTGGTGGCCAACCCGGAACTTCCATACCCAAACCCAAGCCCATCGCTTCCAATTGAACTTTGATTTCGTTCAAAGATTTGCGGCCAAAGTTTGGCGTCTTTAACATGTCGGCTTCGGTCTTTTGTACCAATTCACCCAGCCAGTTGATTTTGTCGTTCTTCAGGCAATTGTTTGCACGAACCGACAATTCTAATTCATCAACGCGTTTCAACAGTTTTGGATCAAATTGCAATGCGTCTTTGGCGGCCTCTTCTTCGATTGGCGCCGCGACCTGCATTGGATCTTCAAAGTTGATAAACACATTCAGCTGATCTGTTAAAATGCGTGCTGCAAAAGCAATCGCATCTTCTGGGGTAACACTGCCGTTTGTTTTTACTGTCAATTCCAATTTATCGAAATCGGTTGATTGACCGACGCGAGTTTCAGACACAACGCTTGCAACATTCAAAATTGGTGAAAAGATTGAATCAACCGGAATCACGCCCAACGGCAAACCGTCTTCGTGCGCGGTCGCCGGAACATAGCCACGACCTGTACCCAATGTGATTTCCATATTCAATTCTGCGCCATTGTCCAGTGTGCAGATTTCTGCATCTGGGTTCATAATTTCAATTGCACTGCCGCATTCAATCATACCCGCCTTGACAACCGCCGGACCTGTTGCATGCAACACAACCTTGTGCTGACCTTCACTGTTCGCCTTGAAATAGACGCCTTTCAGGTTCAGCAAAATATCCGCGACATCTTCGTGTACGCCTTGGATACTTGAAAATTCGTGTTGAACGCCGTCAATTTTCACATACAGTGGTGCACAACCCTGCAAAGAAGACAACAGAACACGACGAAGTGCCGTACCCAATGTCAAACCGAAACCTTTTTCCAAAGGTTCTGCGACCAACGTTGCCTGATTAGGATTGTGTTCGTCGACGACAATATTCAGTTTTTTTGGCTTGATTAAAGTCATCCAGTTTTTTTCAATCATTTAAGTTTCCTTTTAGCTTAGTTTATCATTTTCGCCAATCGGCCACGCACAAAGCCTTGCGCGCGGGGGAAATTTTATAATGTTTTTTACCGAAAGTCAAGGAAAGATTAGTAATATAATCAACACAAAACCACCCCAAAACTGGGGTGGTCAGGAAAGAAAACTGTTTGTTGTTATTTTATTCCATATAAACCACGTCTTCTATTTATTTCATTATCATCTTGCGCTTTAGAAGCCTTGCGATAAAAAGCAGCCGCGCACTTTTTGACATCATTTTTAGACACTGTTGAATTGCAAGTACACATTTCAACTTTTTCTGTGTTTTTATCATCACACAATCCTTCTGCATCCATAACCTCCATATCTTTTTCCAACTGCTTTCTTGCTCTATTTAAATCGTTGTCGGCCTCTTGCTGAATTAAACGCATATTACTTGCAAGACAATCATAAACTTTTTCATATGTTTCAAAAGCACAATCTTGAGCTCTTGCTAATCCAGTATTATTGCCATTGGACGAAGAACCAACATAACCAGATGAAGAAGAACTGCTGCCGGTGACAAGTTCCATTTTACTGGTCAAGATGGCCTTTTCCAATTGAGTTTTGAAACGTTTGATAACAGAATTCAGCGCATCATATTGTTTCTTTAACTGCTGTGCAATCACCGTAGATTTATATGCAATCACTTCGTTCATATCCGCAATGTGTTCTGACGATTCAGGATTTGCAGGACGTGTGCTATTATCATTTTCTGTCATTCCTATATTATGCGAATGAACACTGCACAACACAAACGCCGGCGAAAAAGTTGTACACCCCGTATCATCATACGCCGCATGCGACGCCACAGGCGACATCACCAATAACACTGCAAAGATATATTTAAACATATTATGCATCATCCTATTGTTGGTTAAAATTTAGGTTCAGCTGCCCGCTATTGCTTGTCCAAGGATTTACTATTTTGTCCATGCCAAAATTGAGTTCGATAGACGAAGTACTACTTAAAACACACCTTCCTGATTCAGCAAGCCACGTACATTTCTCACCGCCAATATTCTTACAATTTTCTTTAGTCGTATATGTACTGCATGTTCCGTTAAATTTATCAACATCCGTTTTTATCACACCATCTTCATATTGATAGTCATTCGCCTTGCACCATGCCTGAGTACCTGTTATTGGCAAAGTCTTTGTCTGAACTGCGGTTTCTAATGCGGCCCAATAACCTTCGGAATCATTGTTTTTGTTAACTGTACAAATACCAATTTTACAATTTTTATAGCCACCATCTTTGTTTCCGCATGCGCCGGTACTGGAATCTTGCGCCACTAAATTACGCAATGCATCTATACCAATACTTGTTTCTTTACGGCGACCACGCAACAGCCCCAAATTTTCAACGACATCGGACGCGCACGCAACCTGGGTTGCGCCCATCATACCGGTACTGCCGTCAATCCATTCGCGCAGAACTTCGTCATTGTCCTTCAAAACCGAAACCAACCGGCAATGAGGTTGAGTAGACGAGACCTTGCCATTTGCATCTGTCGCGACCCGCCAGTAGCATTTTTCATTTTTTCCCTCGCCAAAACACTCACAATCACTACCTGATCTCGCTTCACTTTGTTTACACGTTCCGCAATTATATTTACCCCACAAATTGCAAGAACCGCTAAGCAACATAACCGCATCGTTCACATCAACACCCAACGACAGCGCCAAAATCAAAGAATCATAAACACTGTCCAGAACGCCTTCGTATGGGTCAAAGAAATTATTCACCAGTTCTTTAAACTTCTTGACACGACGCGGACCAGTACACATATTCGCCGCCGAATCGCAACCTGCATATTCCAACACTTCGTCCAGTGTTGTTTTCAACTTTTTCATCTGAACCATTGCGTCATCGATTGCAGTTTCAATTTGTCCAGTCATTTGTTCACGCACCAACAAATCTGCACTCATACCATTTTTAATCGCCAATTGTTCCGCGACCGATAACCCCTCAAGCCCCATGGCATCCGTTGTTTCGGTCGTGACCGTTGTCGGCGCAGAATAAGAATTTTGCCGCTGTTGCAGCGCACTTTGAATTTGGGCATTTTGCGATTCGCTTTGTGCCGCCATTTGTTGACGCATAGCATCCATAGATTCAGCCATTTGAGATTGCATTTGCTGCATTTGATACTGCATTTGTTGCATCTGGGCACTTGCCTGCGCATCCGCCTGTGCGGCGTTGGCCGCGGCCTCGGCCTGGGCCTGCGCTATGGCGACCGCCTGCTCTTGCTCGCGCACTTTGGCGGTCGACTGTGCCACGATTTGCGCAGTTATATAGTCAATCAAATCATCGCCATGCTTTTTACAACTGCTGTTCGCGTTGACACAGCCCGCCACAATAGGCCGCGCCACAGACATTTCTGTACAACCACCAGACGCGCACTTTGGCGACGCGCACCGCAATATCGCGGCATTACAATTTCCGAAATTCGCGGCCACATTACCAGACGACAACGCATTCGTGCGCGCATTCATCATCGTGTTCCACTGATTATTGTTTGTTGCGCCCGTTCCACTGTACGCGGTCAAATTGTTTCCCGCCGTTGTTGCGACATTAGCAAAAGACGGCACGACAACCGCCGCGCAACACAGGCCACATAAAAAACCTAGAAATTTAACCATCTCTCTTCTGTCTTTGTATTTTATCACAAAGTAAAAGAAAAGAAAATAAAAAAACATCGGCAAACGCCGATGTTTTACTAACCACTTACACTAACTAGCACGCAGAGCAAACGCGGCGTTCGGAATAAGTCCCCGCCGGGACATAATTCACAACTGGGCGATACAACTGATAGTGATCGATAACTTCGGTGTGTGTTTTCACACGAACTGGCGCAGCATACACTGGACGTGGTGCCGGACGTGCGCAACGCACATTTGCAACATAGCCACATTCTGGCTTTGCCGCAACAGTTGCAACCGTCGTATTATAGCGAATACGCGTAGATACAGTTTCTATTTCCTGATAGATACCACCATCAGACGCATTTGCAGCCACAGAAACAACCGCGGCCAACAAAGAAGAAAGGAGAGTTTTTTTCATTTTTGTTTGTCCTTTTTGATTATTCGTCAATTATTATAGGACACAAAATACAGTTGTCAACCCTTTTTGCGATTTTTTCATCCAGAAACTAATGCGCCCTGCCCGATTGCAATTTCGCCTGTAAATCCCGCCGCGCGGCAAAATAATCTTGATACGCCTGGTGCCGCGGATTCAGCCCCCGAATCAAACCTGTCGGATTTAGTTTCATCTGAACATGATCGGTACCTGTTCCAATACAATCAAACAGTTGAACATCAGACAAATCATAATGCCCCGACCAACCTGTCACATAACTAAGATCTATACTATTCGCCTTTGAGTTTAATTTCAGCGCCACCCCAGACAAATCGCAATCACAAATTGTTAAATCGCGCACTTGGCTAAAATCCATAATTCCATGCAGCCCTGTCACACGATTAAGGTAGACCCTTTTCGCATAAGTTGGCCAAATCACATATTTAACATTTGAAAAATCGACATTTTCAAAATAACAATTAGGCAACCCGATAAAATCCAGCACATCACCAACAAACTTGGAATAACATACACCGGCATCCCCACAAATATCATGATAATGACCAATCCAAGTCATAACGCCATCTTTGAAACTAAAAATTTTCTTACCATTCGCCAAGATATCATATCCGCCGTAAGTATTTTTGGGTATTTGAACAGCCTTTTTCTTGATTTCCCGGCGCAAGAAATCTTTCACCCAATACAGACCATCGGCAGAATCTTTATTCCACAGCACTATTTCCGCTTCTTTTTTTGAAACATTAAATATCACACCTGGGTGCACCATCCATTCGATATTTTTTTCAAGATTATGTACACGACCATCACGGATATAGAAATCACTGCCAAAATAAACTCCATGCTGTTCAACATTATATTTGCAAATCTGATTGCCAACCAAAACATAATTATTCGGCATCGCCACAGATGACGCAGAAAAATCTACGCCAAAAAAGTTCTTGATAGCGTCGGACAGTCCTTCAATTATATTATCTGGATTGGAATTAAAAGTATTATCGGGACATTCGACCGTATGATTATATCTATTTTTGATACTAATAAACGGCGACATTTTGCAAATTTGAATCGATATCACCGAAGTACCATATTTATCCTCACGCTGTGGGTTCGGCAAACGCACAACCGAATCAGCATCACGCCGCACTGCATTTATAATGAAATAATTTTTGAATCTTGTTGCATCACTAAAAGTGCAAAGTCTTTCATTTGGCGCGAAATACTTTTCAATTGCGTTTTGCTTTGCAAGGGTATCTGCTACATAGGCATCATAACCCGCCCGCGACAACAACTCTAATGGGTCACCATGATTTTTTTGTGGCTGAATCTTGACCCGCTTCAAAGATTCCAACCAAGGCAACAATGGCATTGCATCACGCCCAGCGTATTTTACAATATTCGGCAAATCAGGAACCTGAAAAATTCCATTGTCATATCTGCTAATTGCTTGTGCAAACTTTTCGCCGTTTTGCTTTTTGATAATATTATATATCGGACTTCTCATAGCAAAACGAAATAATAACACCAATTTCACAACTGTCAATACATATCTCTATAAAAAATCCGCCAAAACGGCGGATTGTTTTATTTTATACACGACGGACTTTCTTTGGACGGCATCCATTATGTGGAATGCGTGTTGTGTCGGTAATGCTCTGCACAACCAAACCTGCATTTGCCAAACCACGAACCGCAGATTCACGACCTTGACCGATACCGCGCATCAATACATCAACCGTTTTCATACCCATTTCGGCGACCTTTTTACCAACCGCATCCGCAACAACAGTTGCTGCATATGGGGTTGATTTCTTCGCGCCTTTAAAATTATTTGCGCCCGCGGTTGCCCATGTCAAAACCGCACCAGATTGATCGGTAATTGTAATACGTGTGTTATTATTCGTGGCAACAACATGTGCAATGCCATGAGATACTTTTTTTACAACTTTCTTTTTATTTTTTGTAACTGCCATTTTTATTTTTTCCTTTTATTAGATGTCTTCAATTAACTGTCGTGTTAATCTCTACCCAATGGGATTTTATTTACCCTTGACCGCAGAACCCGCGACAACGATACGTTTACCCTTGCGTGTGCGTGCATTTGTTTGTGTACGCTGGCCACGAACCGGCAAACGGTTACGATGACGAATACCGCGATATGTTTTCAGGTCTTGCAAACGTTTGATGTTCATTGCGACTTCGCGACGCACATCACCTTCGACCTTGAAGTTCTGTTCAATATAGTTTGAAATTTTAACAACATCTTCGTCAGTCAAATCTTTCGCGCGCAGACCGTCTTTCAATTTCAAATCCTTGCAGATTTGTGCAGACTTGGCCGGTCCAATACCATGAATGTATTGCAACGCGATTTCAATGCGTTTTTCTGTCGGGATGTTCACACCTGCTATACGTGCCATTTTACTTAGTCCTTTTTACTTTTTTTCTATTCTACTTTTGCCACATAATTCTATATAAATTATTGCAAAAGTCAAACCTTGTTTCGCACAACCCGATTAGTTGCGGAAACGACCTTTCTTTGCGGTGGCGCCCATAACGCCATGATATTGCTTTGCCACCAGATAGGATTGCACCTGATTCATAGTGTCCAAAACAACACCCGCAACGATTAAAACACTTGTTCCGCCGATAACCAGTGGCATACCAAAGTGCGTATTCAATATGATCGGCAAAACGCAAACCACTATCAAATACAAAACACCAATCGCCGTTACCTTGGATACAAGCGAATCTAAATATGAAACTGTTTGTGCACCTGGACGAACGCCGGGGATATAGCCACCTGCATTGCGCAGATTGTTGCTGGTCTCTTCGGAATTAAACACCACCGCGGTCTGGAAATACGCAAAGAACGCAATCAATACCGTGTACAAAATGATATAAGACCACGCACCATACGTAAAGAACGCGATAATATTTTGAACAATCAAATTTTCACTCTGGGCGAAACGCTGAATAAACGCCGGCAACATCATAATAGATGATGCAAAAACCGGTCCCATAACGCCAGACATGTTTACCTTTATCGGCAAATAAGATGCGTTTGTATTCACGACGCCGTTCGCCATCACTTGGCGTGGGTACAGAATTTGAATGCGACGCTGGGCCAATTCAAAGAACGCAATCAGCGCAACAATACCAACCACAAACGCCAGTACCAACGCAATCATCGCGGGCGACATCTGACCAACCGAACCCAAAGATACGATTTTTGCGATACCTTCTGGAATCTGTGCGATGATACCTGCAAAGATAAGCAGTGATGCGCCCTGGCCTATGCCACGCGCGGTAATCTGTTCCGCCAACCACATAACAAACACCGTTCCACCAACCAGCGCAATTATGGCCGACAGCTCAAACGAAAAGCCTGGATTCACAACAGCGCGAACACCATTGACCGGCGCCATCATTTCCAAACCACGTACAACCGCCCATCCTTGGACAACCGCCAAGATAACCGCCAAATAACGTGTGTACTGGTTGATTTTAATACGGCCCGATTCACCTTCTTTGCGCAAATCATTCAACGACTTGCTGGTCGCGGTCAGCAACTGCAACACGATGGATGCCGAGATGTACGGGAAAATGTTCAACGCCAACACCGACATACGCGACAGCGAACCGCCAGTGAACATATCGAACATACCCATCATACCACTGCCTTCGCCTGTAAACAAATGCAGAACCGCGGACGCATTTACGCCCGGCAGTGGAATAAAGGAACCAATACGATAGATGATAAGCGCACCCAATGTAAACAAAATGCGTTTTTGCAAATCAGTCAACTTGCCAAAATATTTTGATATGAACTTCATGCGCCTATCTCTCTTTTTTGATTCCCGAATTATTTTGTTTTTATTGTGCCGCCCGCTTTCACGATTGCCGCTTCGGCCGCCTTGGACCATTTATCCGCAACAACATTGACCGCAGATTTAATTTCGCCCTTGGCCAGAACTTTCAAGCCCGACATACGGCGATTCAAAATCTTGGCATCCAACAAAGAATCAATTGTGATTTCTTTCTTTGCATCAATCTTGCCCGCTGCGATAAACTTCTCAATATCGCCCAAGTTGATTGTCGCATAACGTTTTGCAAACGGATTTGTAAAACCAAATTTTGGAAAGCGACGCAAAATTGGCATCTGACCACCTTGGAAAGTTGCCTGTTTGCGGGAACCCGCGCGCGCCTTTTGCCCCTTGGTGCCACGACCGGCGGTTTTACCATAGCCAGACGCCATACCACGGCCAACGCGTTTCACATCTTTGCGTGCACCCAAATTATCCATCAATGCATTTAATTTCATTTCTTTTACTCCTATGAACCTTATATAGTTCTGTTTCGCATGCGGACAAGTGTCCGCATACTCGGTTATTTAATGTTGTCTTAATTCCTTATAGGTTTCAAACAACAAATACGAATCTTTTTCATCATAATGCCCTGCCATAACCCAAATATTGTCTTTTGCCATCTCACGACTTTTTTCATCGGTCCATGTTGGATTAACGGACTTAAGAAATGCGACATATTTGTTGAACAGCGCACTTGTCTGGTTTGGATATGAACGCGCGACCTTAATAAACAACTCCATTACATCGCCGGCTGTTTTCTTTTTTGAAAAATCAACCCGATCAACAAAAGTTTTTGATTGCTTTGCCATACCAAGTAAACCTATTCTTCTGTTACAGTCACTAAATGTGCGACCTTGGCAACCATACCACGAATCGATGCATTGTCATCAAATTCATGTGATTTGCCAATGCGGCCCAAACCTAATGTCGCCAAAATCTTACGCTGACTTTCCGGACGACCGATAACACTTTTTGTTTGTTTTACAATCAGTTTTTTTGCCATTTCAATCATCCTTTAATTATTTGTCTTCTGCGACAGTTTCTTCTTCGGCAGACTTTTTACCATCGCGACCTGCGATAATTTCTGCAACAGTTTTACCACGACGCGCCGCAACAGTCTTTGGTGAATTCATCTTTGAAAACGCCAAGAATACCGCGCGAATCATATTGTTCGGATTGCTTGCACCTTGGGATTTCACAACGACATCTTGAACGCCCAAGCAGTCAAACACCGCGCGCAAAGCACCACCTGCAATGATACCAGTACCAGGAACCGCACTGCGCAAAACCAATTTACTTGCACCGTATTTCACAGAAATATCGTGATGCAGTGTGCGACCTTCTTTCAAAGGAACGCGAATCATTTTTGCCTTTGCAGCCTTGGTTGCTTTCTGCACAGCAGATTGAACTTCCAATGCTTTACCTTTGCCAAATCCAACTTTGCCTGCCTTGTCACCAACGACAACCAAAGCGGAAAATGACATATTCTTACCGCCTTTCACAGTTTTGGAAACGCGATTGACAGAAACAAGTTTATCTACCAAATTATCTGTCTGTAATTTTTTATCATCAAAACGTGCCATTATATTCTCCGTATATTCTTATAATGTTGTTTTATATTCTAACGCCACCAGCGCGGATTGCTTCGCACAAAGCCTTGACGCGGCCATGATAACGATATGCACCACGATCAAAATAGCATTTGTCTGCAACTTTGGCTTTGACCAAACGTTCTGCGAACGCTTTGCCAACCAGTTCTGCACCTGCGATATTCCAACCTTTGCCTTTGAAATCTTTTTCTTTTGAAGATGCGGCACAGATAGTGTGACCCTTTACATCGTCAATAGCTTGAATTTCAATATGGCGACCACTGCGGAAAACAGACAGACGAATCTTGCCTGGGTTTTTCTTTTTAAGCGCGTTGCGTGTCACCAATTTGCGTCTTTCTTCTGTAGATAAATGTTTCAACATTTTTTGTCCTTTTTTGCAATTTCCGTAACAGCGGAAATTTATTGATTATTTCTTTTTACCTTCTTTGCGGCGAACTTTTTCTGTCTTATAGAAAATGCCCTTGCCTTTGTACGGATCTGCTTTACGAATCTTGTGAATCTTGTCCGCAAACAAACCAACCGCACATTTATCGATGCCGCTGATAGTAAATTCTGTTGGTGTTTCGCCCATTGTCACAGTAATACCTTCTGGAACTTCCATAACAACATCATGCGAAAAGCCGACGACCAAAGTGAATTTTTTGCCGCTGACCGATGCCTTGTAACCAACACCGTTCATACGCATATCTTTGGAAAAGCCTTGTGTAACGCCTTCCACTGCATTGCGAATATTGCGGGTCATTGTTCCCCACATAGCACTGGATGTTTTATCATCAGCATCCTTTGGTGTAACGGCAACACAACCTTCTTCGATTTTAACATCGACCAAACCAGCGTGTTTTGTATCCAAAGGTACAACCAATTCACCCTTTGGTCCTTTGACGACCAACTTATCTTCTGCGATAGATGCAACCACACCTTCACTTAATTTTACTGGATATTTTCCTGCACGAGACATAACTACATCCTTATTTCTATTATATAACCTTGCACAACACTTCACCACCGACATTCATCAGACGGGCCTTGTGGTCTGTCATAACGCCGTTTGGTGTAGAAACAATCGCGATACCAAGTCCATTCAAAACGCGCGGCATCTTGGCCGAGCCAGAATACACTCTGCGTCCTGGTTTGGACACAACAGAAATTTCTTGGATTGCGCCGTTTCCGCCAACATATTTAAGTGTGACAACTAAATTGCTGCGGTGTTCATCGATTTCCTGCTTTTGAAAATCTTCAATAAAGCCTTCTTCTTTCAATACAGACAAAACTGCGGCACGCAATTTGCTGTTTGGAACGGTGATAGATTCTTTACCCGCATTTTGACCATTACGGATGCGTGCAACCATATCTCCGATTGGGTGTGATAATGACATCTTTTTACTCCTGTTTTAACCGACTGCATTGTCCACAGTCGACACTGTTTATATTTTTTACCAACTCGATTTGCGTACACCTGGCAATTTGCCTTCGGACGCCATTGTTCTAACCTGTTGACGGCACAGACCGAACATACGTGAATAACCACGCGCACGACCTGTGACACTACAACGATTATGCAAACGTGTCGGGTTAGCATTACGTGGCAACTTTGCAAGTTTCAGCATTGCTTCCTTGCGTTCTTCTGGTGTCGCATTGCGCGACATCTTTGCCTTACGTGCGGCACGCTTTGGTGCATATTGTTTGACCTTTACTTCGCGGGCCTTTTGTTTGTTTATCAATGCTAGTTTAGCCATTTTTTGTCCCCTTGATTATTTCAGTACCAACGGCAGGCCGATTTTGGTCAGCAATGCACGCGCTTCGTCATCTGTCTTGGCGGTTGTGGCAATTACAATGTCCATACCGCGGATAGAATCGATTTTATCGATGGAAATTTCTGGGAATATCAAGTGTTCTTTGATACCAAATGCATAATTTCCACGACCATCAAACTTTGATTTGGAAAGCCCACGAAAATCTTTTACACGTGGCAAGGCAACTGTAATCAGTTTATCCAAGAAATCATACATTCTTTTACCACGCAATGTAACCTTGGTTCCAATCGCCTGACCTTCGCGCAAACGATAGGTCGCAATAGACTTTCTTGCATGTGTCACAATTGGTTTCTGGGCCGCAATAGCCGTCAAATCTGTGACCGCCGCGTCCAGTTTCTTTTTATCGGCAACGGCTTCGCCAACGCCCATATTCAAAACGATTTTGGACAACTTTGGAAC
>JAFZVH010000001.1 GCA_017617915.1 Alphaproteobacteria bacterium | reverse complement strand
TGGTTCAACTGATAATACGGCAGAAATAGTCAAAAAATACGCCGCGCAAGATTCGCGCATTAGATTCATAGATAACAAAGATAATCGTGGTTTTATTGCTCGCCTGAACGATTGTTTGGATTTGGCGCGTGGCAAATATATTGCCAAAATGGATTCTGACGACATCTCTTTGCCGACGCGTCTTGCAAAACAGGTGGAATTTTTAGATAATAATCCAGATGTTGGCATGGTTGGTGTTGGTGTGCGGCGTTTTGGTACAGATAACAGAATAACCATAAAACCAAAATTTGTCGGCATTACAGATTTTATATACGGGTGTGCGACAACGGTATTTATGGCCCGTCGTGAGATTATAGAACGATATCATCTGCGTTTTGATTCTGAATATTTTGCCGCCGAAGATATGGAATTTTATTCTCGCTTTGCGCGTGTGGCAAAAATAGCTAATTTACAAGAGGTTTTATATCTATATCGTTGGCATGGTGGCAATGTTTCTGCGCAGCAGGCAGAGGTTCAGCGTCAAACCATAGAACGTATTCGCAATGATGTTGCTAGTTTTTTAACTGGTGATACATACGTTCGTGATAAACTGCTGAAAACATATCGTTATTTTAAAATAGCCGGCATTCCTGTCATCAAGATAAAGACATATAATTTGCATCGTTCTAAATATTACTTGTTCGGCAAAATCCCACTGATTTTAGTCGACTGGGGCAAGATATATCTGTTCGGGTTTGTAAAAATTGGTATGGTCAAATAGAATAACCAAGTTTTGTACATGGTGCGGGCGAAGGGAATGTAATTCCCACTCGCTGCGTTCGCGGGCCCCTTTCACTGCGCGCCAAGGCGCTTGTTCCGAACCCTGCGTCGCTTTGCGACTCTGTCGGGTTCGATTCAGCATTCATCCACAGACCAAAAACAAAATCGGCACAAGGCCGATTTAATTTTTGGTGCGGGCGAAGGGAATCGAACCCTCGTCTAAAGCTTGGGAAGCTTTCGTGCTGCCATTATACCACGCCCGCAATTTTACGCTGTGCATTGTATATGTTTAATTTGAAATTGTCCAGCGGAATTATTTGCCGCGCTTACGACTGCTGCGGGTATGTGCCTGTTTGACAGAATTAAAATTATTTAGGGCCGCATTTTTCCGTATTTCTTCGCGCCGTTTGCGCTTGTTTTCTTTCTTGCGCTGTTTTAAAATCTGTTGCAATAACTCTGGTTCTATATAACAAAAATATTTTTCATCTATGATATCGTCTTTTTTGATATTGCAATCGCCATGCATAGGAATCAAATTACCAATCAAATCTGGTCCGCCTTTGGAATGAGGAAACACGTGATCCCATGTGATATCATTGATATCAGAGATTGGATGCCCGCATTCCATACACTTTGGAACAATATTACGTGTGGCCAGTATGCACAACAGGCTTTTGACCTCGTTCGGGCTTAAATCTTGCCAGAAACTGAATATGGCGTTTAATATTGCGGCAATATGTTCTTTGGTCATCTGGCTACTTCATTGGAATTTGTAACAGTTGTTTTGGAAATATCAGGTTTGGGTTTTCTATGTTGTTGCGTTCTGCGATTATGCTGAACAACACACCGCGGCGCAGAAAGTTGCGCGCAATCACCCACAGGCAATCGCCGCGCCGTACAGTATAGAAAGTATCATTATCGCCGGTCATTTCTGGCATAACAAATTTGTGATTTATTGTTGCAATCGTTTGACCATCGCCATCATGCAACCGCACCGCCAAATTATATTCTTTACCTGCGGTCAATTTACCAACATCTGCGCCAAGCCCAAAATGCCGATAGTCTGATACGCGTGCAAAGCCAATATATTTGTCGTCCAGTGTAAGCGAAACACGCAAGCGTGGTAATGCATCACCGGTCACCACAATGCGCCCAGTGTCCAGATAATCTATCTTGGAAACAACTAAATCGCCATCCTTTATAATTGTCGGTGATTGCAAAATATGGCTGCCATCTTTGGTCATCAGTAAAGACACTGAATTTTTATAACCCGCGGCAGAAATATATAAAAATACTTTATCTGTTGATTTTGTTTCAGGGTTAACACCCATCAAAGAAATTGTATAGTTGCCCGTGCGAAGTCCTTTACCACTTGCGTATGCAAATTCGCCATCGGTGTTGGTTCGTTCAGTTGCAACGATTTTGTTGTTCACCAGCACAGAAACACTTGCGTTTGGTTTCCATCTGCCCGCGACAATAATCATACCGTCTGGTTTGATGCGTACAATATCAAATGTTGGCACAGATACTGTCGTCGCTTTAACGGGTTTTGCGACCTGTTCAGTTTGTTTAACTGTATCAAACATAACAACCCGTTGGGACGCGCTTGTGCGTACAAATAATGCCCAAATCGCAACAAACAAAACAATAACTGCACACAGAATAGGGAACCAATATTCGCGCAGCACAGAACCATTAGATTCAGGCTGTGTTTTATGTGGTGCCACAACTGGTTCATCTTGCGCATTCATGGATTTAAGAAAGCGACGCGTAAAGTGTCGGCGATGCGCCAACCAATTGTCTTGTTTTTCGATAGAGTCGGCAATAATTTCGTCAGTTGACCGTTTGGTTTTTCCTATGGAATTAGAATTATTAGTTGCCATAATATCCTCTTATAGTGTCAGTGGACAAAATAGCATAAAAAATGTTTCTTTGTCAACTTATTTATGATATAATTTATGAAAAACAAGGATAAAACATGAAGAAAATTGGGATTATGACAACAGGTGGCGATTGCAGCGGCCTGAATACTGTGATAAATCGGTTGGTTTTGGGCGCAACGAACCGCGGGTGGAAGGTTTGCGGAATTGTTGATGGCACAGACGGTCTGTGTGCGCAACCTGCGGATGCTGTTGCATTGACGTTAGATTCGATTCCAATAGAATGCGCGCGTCTTGCGGGCAGTTTTCTGCACAATGGCAACGCATGTAAGATGAACTTTGAAACGGCGGCGAAAGCCGGCAAGTTAGCCCAGTTCAACAAGATATTAAAAAAATCTTTGGCGGCGTTGAATTTAGATGCCTTGGTTTTGGTTGGTGGCAACGGCAGTTTTTCTCTTGCGTGGCTGAATCGTGAAATCTATGGCGATTTATCTCTGGTTTGTATTCCTAAAACTATTGATATGGATATTCCGCTAACAGACAAAACAATAGGTTTTGATACAGCGGTGAACGAATTGACACACTATTGCGACCAGTTGTTATTGACCGCGCGCAGTCATCATCGTTGGTTCATTGTTCAAACTATGGGGCGCGAATGCGGACGTTTGGCGCTGAATGCGGGCGTTGCCGTTGGTGCAGACGCAATTATAATCCCAGAAATTAAATTTAATGTTGATGATTTGGTCGCACATATTAAAAATGTTGGGCGCGATTATGGAATTATTATGGTGTCCGAAGGCATTACTTTGCGCGGACATTCGGGCCGTCCGGCGGATATGATTGCGCGAAAATTGACCGCATCAGGCATCGCAAACAGAACGGCGTTTCCAGAATACTTGCAAAGGGCAGGTGACACTTCGGCGGGTGATCGGATTTTGGCGGCGAAAATGGCGACCGCGGCATTGGATGCAATCGAAAACCGCGAAACATATGTTATGACGGCATTACGCGGAAATGAATGTATAACGGTTCCATTGTCAGAATTTTACGCGGCGGGCGATCAAAGCGCTGACCCGAACATCCCTGAAATTTGCACATCTAATGCATATGTTGAACCTGATGATCCGCTGTTAGATGTCGCAAATCAGATGAATATCTATATCGGCCAAACGCGATAGTAATTAGTTGCCACTGGGCAAATATACTGGATTGTATGATTCGTATGGACTGGGGGTTGTGGATATTTCAACCATAGGTTCCACAATGTCTTCTGGATTGAAATCGTATTCGTTACTTAAAAACAATCCGCGCATATAGCAATCGTACGGGATAGTCCATTTATAACCAACATGGTCGCCAATAGATACACTGTCCCCCCCGGACATTTCACCCCTATAACTTTCTTCATTGGAGGCTGAATATATAAAAAGTGATCCATACACGGGCGGCGTGTTTTCTTTTGCTGTAAAAATTACAGTGTCCCCAGCATGTACCGGAATATAATCAAAATAGCATCTGCCGAAATTATCGGGCAAAACATGACCATTGGCACCTGCAATCGTACCGTGATGAATCGTGGCGGGATCAAGGATGTTTTTACGCGCGGCGCGAACAGCATACAGTAAACAATGTGCGTTGTCGTGGACATCGCCAAGCCACTCAACACAAACAAATTCGCTTTCCAATGCATTTTGCACCGCGCTGTTAAACGTGCCAGCGGTAACAAGCGCATCTTGCTGTGATACGTAATCATTTGACGCGTCATAAATTGCTTTTTCGCCGATTGTTCCTGCGTTGCCAGTATTCGTAATGACCGTATTTGTATTCTTTGCAGGAATTTGTGTTTGCAGGCTTGACACCTGACCATCCACATATTCTTTGGAAGTGATTGTATTATCAGCATACGCCACAACCGCGAATAAAGATAGAATAACAAATAATAATTTTTTCATATTTCCTTCCTTTTCTTTTTTGCGACACCCCGCCCCATTCCATGGGACGCCCCTCTTGTACATGAGGGGAACTAACACTAACCACTAGTAAAATTGTGACAAAAACGTACGTTTAAATCGACCGATACCAAAATATCGTTTGGAAACAAAAAATCCCAGAAATCTGGGTTTTTTAATTTTTTAAAATTCGAAAAAAATAGGTTGATTTAAAGGTACGTTTTTTTCGACCGATTTTGGACCAGAAATCTGGTAAATTCTTGTGGTACTCCCAACCAGCCACTTACACTAACACTTCCACTTGAATTATTCTTTTGGCGGTGCTAAAATCAACATACAATAGAAAACAAAAGGTTTGGACTAATGAAACGTTCTGATATTATTCGCACTATCCAGGTTCAATTTCACCGTATGCGCGCCAAAGATGCCGCGGCGGTTTTGGATACAGTATCTGATTCTATGATTGACTTTATTGCAGATGGCGACCGGATTGAAATTCGTGGCTTTGGCACTTTCCAGCCGCGTCCGCGTGCGACCAAGGTTGGCTATAATCCTGTGACGGGGCAACCGATACATTTGCCGGCAAATACTACGATTTTATTCAAGCCCAGCCGCGAACTAACTAAAAAAATGAATGGATAAATTATGTTGTTTGGAAAACATTCTGGAATTAAAAACAAAGATCGCCAAAGGTATGACCGCGTTCGTCGTTTGATGTGGATAAAGTGCGAATCTTGCGGAAAATTGGTGTATTACAAAGATTATAAAGATAATCACTATATATGTCCACGCTGTGGTCGTGCGTTTATTATGAACCCGAAACAGCGTTTTGATTTGCTGTTTGATGACAAGACTTGGGAAAAGATTCCGTTGCCAACTATGCCGGACGATCCATTGAATTTCGTGGACAGGGCGCCATATACAGAACGCTTGGCCGAGGCGCGTTCGGATACAGGCTTTAATGATGCAGTGACAACGGCGGATGGGCATATTGCGGGCATTCCGACAACAATTTGTATTTTGAATGGTGAATTTATGATGGGCTCTATGGGGCGCGTGGCGGGCGAATGCATTGTCGCCAGTGCCCAGCACGCAATTGAAAAGCATCATCCTTTTATTATGGTTGCATGCAGTGGTGGTGCCCGTATGCAAGAAAATATTTTGTCGTTGATGCAGATGGCGCGCACGACCGTTGCGGTGAATAAACTGCACGCAGCGAAGATTCCATACATAGTCCTGTTGACCGACCCGACATATGGTGGTGTTACGGCATCTTTTGCAATGCTTGGTGATATTAATATTGCCGAGGCTGGCGCGCGCATTGGTTTTGCGGGGCGTCGCGTAATTGAACAAAATATTCGTGAAAAGTTGCCTGCCAACTTTCAAACGGCGGATTATCTGTATGAACACGGTATGGTTGATATGGTCGTGCCGCGCGCGGAATTAAAGGCGCGCCTTGGTAAGATTTTAGCGGTCTTGACGAAACAGCCGCATGCGCCACACGAAATAAATGTTGCAACGCCAAAGAATCCTGATGCAGGCAAGCGTTCGCGTGGAATGGGTGAAAATGCGGCGTACGATAAAGTACTGCTTGCGCGGAATGAAAACAGACCACACTTTTTAGATTATATAAGTGGGATTGTTGATGATTGGACATACCTTGCAGGTGACAGATTATTCGGGGAAGACGCGGCAATGTGTGGCGGGCTTGGCTTTTGGAACGGATTTCCGGCGGTGATTATTGGTCAGGAAAAAGGTCGCACAATTGAAACGCGTCAGTTACATCGTTTTGGAATGCCGAATCCCGAAGGCTATCGCAAGGCTGTGCGTTTAATGCGACTGGCCGAACGGTTTGATTTACCTGTTATATCGTTGTTTGATACGGCGGGTGCTTTTGCGGGTGGCGCGGCGGAAGAGCGTGGTCAATCCCAGGCGGTTGCATCTTCGATACAGGCGGGTTTGTCTATCAAGACGCCATATATCGCCGTCAATGTAGGCGAGGGTGGTTCAGGTGGTGCGATTGCGATTGGCACAGGCGACCGCGTTTTAATGCTTGAAAACGCGATTTATTCTGTGATTGCACCTGAATCTTGCGCAAGTATTTTGTGGAAAGATAACAAGTTCAAGGCAACGGCGGCGGCGGCATTGAAACTGACAGCGTATGATATGATGGAAATGGGTGTTATTGACAAGATTATTCCAGAACCAGACGGTGGTGCGCATACGGATTGGCAAACAACAATGCAAAACCTTGCCACCGCGGTCAGCGAGCAGATAAAACTGTTGCAAAAGACAGATCCCAACAAGTTGCCAGAGTTGCGTGCAGAAAAGTTCTTGAAAATGACACGCGAAACCGACAAAGCGAACAAGAAATAACAAAACACCGCCGAAAAGGCGGTGTTAAATTTTCGAATTTTGTACCAATAAATGGCGGAGCGTATAGGACTCGAACCTATGGACCGCTATAACACGGTCACGGATTAGCAATCCGCTGCATTACCACTCTGCCAACGCTCCGCATGGTGTGACGATTATAACAGACACAAAAACAAAAAATCAAGATAAAAATGGTCAAAATTATAAATACCAGAAAATTTGATTCAAGACACCAAATATAGTATAATTACAGCAAAAGGAACATAATTATGAACAAAAGCAAAATAAGAGATTTTTTACTGGGCGCAACTTTGCTTGGCGGCCTTGTTGGTGGTGGAATGGCGATATCTAAACATTCTAAGAATGTCAAGAAAGATAAGGAAAAAGCCAAAACAGAGATTGTTAGTACTCCGACCCCGGAACCCGAACAATACGATGCAAATGACCCTTATGGTAATATTGCTGTGTTTGAAGGTGCGCGCAATAAAATCAAATTTGCACTGGCGTTCGTAGAAAATTATTCGCCTGTTGCATATGATGACGGAACAGGTAAATGGACGGTGGGCTATGGGTTGACCATTTTGTACAATGCAGATGGTTCTTCGCGTTCGGTAAAAAAAGGCGAAAAATGCACCATAGAGCAGGCCGATGTGTATAAAGATCGTTATTTGACACATGACATTTTGCCAGATATCAAAAAGTACATCAAAGCACCAATGGATGAAAATACAATGATTGCAACTTGTGTATTTCGTTATTGTATTGGGGGCAAAAATTTTAGGAAATCACAATATTTACAGCAACTAAATGCAGGCACGCGTGGCGAAGATTTGGCGAAGTATTTGACCGGTTATCGGGCGCAACGCGGGCTGATGAACCGTAATTATTTCTTTGCGGCCTTGATGTCGGGTTATTTGGAATATGACGAGTTGTTGGATTTGCGTGCAGAAGGTTGCTATAACTTGTTGCCCGCAGATATGGCGCGATGGAACACGAAATCTAAAAGATATATCGTTGACGAAGATAAACTTGCGACGTGGGATTTTTCGTATTTGCCGGAAAAACTGGAAAAGGCCAAGCGTACGCGCAGGTCAAAAATCGGTGAATGTAAATTCGTTAGTGAAATTATTCCAGAACATGTAATGCAGAATTTGTACAATACTCCAGACAACAGTTCGTTTGTGGTACAACATCAAAGCAAACCACAACTTACAATAGATTTACCAAAGGCGATTCATAATATGCGTGATGTGGCAATGGAAAAATACGCAAATAAAGATTACGATGGTGCGTTGGCAATTTTGCAAGATTTAATAAAAACTGGCTATCAAGGAATGAATCTGTACAACGATATTTCGCGCGTTCAATATGCTGCAGGGCACTATCGCCAAGCATTGCGTTCAGCACAACAGGCATTTGAATTTGCGCACAGCGATAAAGATATGTCTGATGCATTATATAACCAAGGAATGGCGTATGCTGCGCGCGGGTACTATACAAAAGCAATCGACTGTTATAACCAAGCGGAAAAGTTCTATCGGTATCAGAAAATTGACGATGCAATTGTAGACGCGATGATTCAGCACGAGCAAAAAGGTGATCGAACCGATAAAAAAGCGTTTTTGGTTGGAATAGGTGTACTTGCAGCAGGTCACGCCGCGAGCAAAAAGCGCGTATGGCGCCAGAACAAAGCCCGCAGATAATATTGGTTGCCTTTGGGTTTGAAAATGCTATAATGCCGCCAACCATTAACAATATGGTGGTGTAAAATGGCGTTTAATTTTATTGAAACATCTATCAAAGGTGTCTATATCATAGAACCAAAAATTTTTCGGGATTCCCGTGGATACTTTTTTGAAAGTTATAATCGCGCGGAATTTGTGAAAAATGGTATAAAAAATAACTTTATCCAAGATAACCAATCAAAGTCCAGTTATGGTGTGATTCGTGGCCTGCATTGTCAGTTAGGTGCCCATTCCCAAGCCAAACTGGTGCGTGTATTGTCTGGGCGTGTTTTGGATGTAGCGGTTGATATTCGCCGCGGTTCACCAACATTTGGCAAACATATCGCGGTTGAATTATCCGATGAGAACCAGCGTCAGTTATTTATTCCGCGTCATTTCTTGCATGGTTTTTCGGTGCTTAGTGATACGGCGATTTTTGCGTACAAGGTTGATAATTTTTATAACAAAGAATCTGAATTTGGCATTCGTTATGATGACCCAGAAATTGGGGTTGATTGGCGCATTCCATCCGCAAAAGTCTTGACCTCGGAAAAAGACAGAATCGCAAAGAGTCTGTGCGATATTCCACACAGTCGTTAGGGCGTTTTTTAAATAGTTTTTACTTGCTTTCTTGCTATTTGTGTGGCAGTCTTGTGTCAAGACTAAAAAGGTATAATACAGTGAAAAGACTGTTTGTTTTTGCTGGTTATGATAAAGAAGGCGTTGTTGATAAATCGCTGTTGTATTATTTGCATGCATTGTCAGATTTAGGTGATATTGTTTTTGTTATGGACAATGATGCCCCAGATGCTGAATTGGAAAAGGTTAAGGCGATAAAAAATGTTCTGTATGCGGCGGCTGGGCGTCATGGCGAATACGATTTTGGGTCGTATAAACGTGGCTATTTTTATGCAGCAGATTCTGGATTGTTAGATAAATATGATTGGGTTTATTTTGTGAACGACAGTGTTTATGGACCACTGTTTGATTTAAAGCCAATATTGGAAGACCTAGAGAGGCGCGGTGCCGATTTAATCGGGATGACCGATTTTGAAAACGAACCGACACCGATTCAGGTTCAATCATGGTTTGTTGGGGTTTCTAAAAAAGTTGCAAACAGTAAGTTTTTGGCGGATTTTTTGCGCAATGTCAGACATCAGGAAACTAAGCAATTGGTGGTTTTAAAGTATGAAGTTGGCATGTCGCAGACAGTTTTGCGTCATGGTTTTACCATGGCGACTTATGTCAGTGGTGAAAACGGCGACATTTGTCATACTATGTATGCGCGTCCAATAGAAATGTTAAAGCGCGGAATCCCGTTTATCAAGAAAACGGCGTTGGAAACATTAAATGGTTTGCAATATCTGTACCCCTATGCCACCGAAGAAATGGTTGAATACATTTATGAACACGCTGTGCGCAACCAGATGCCATTTGCAAAATCAAAAATAACGGTTCCTTATCGCAAATGTTTTAGGTTTACGGTGTTTTCTATACCGCTGTTAACAATTTGGCGCCAAACGCAGGCAAGCGCGCACATAGTGTCGTACAAGGGATATTTGTTTGATTTTTTACCAATATTCAAGGTAGCTTTGAAAATAAGAGAGAAATAAATATATTTGGAATTGTTTGCGACCAAAACCAATGTGATACAAAGGAACTTAGAATTTGTTTGACAAGCAAACTATAAATAAGCGTCAAAAGTTGGTTGAAAAAGTAGAGATTATGAAGAAAATTAGCGTATCTGTTATTATTCCTGTATATAATCGGCGCATTTTTATCCAAAACGCAGTGGATTGTTTATGTTCACAGACGCTTGCAGATATAGAATTTATTATTGTTGATGATGGTTCAACAGACGGCGCCTATGAGTATTTAATCAAAAAGACCAAATCTGATAAGCGGTTTAAAATTTACAAAATGGCCGAAAATTCTGGGCCGTCTGTGGCCAGAAATTTTGCGTTAAAGCACACCAGTGGCAAATACATAGGTTTTTTTGATATAGATGATGAAATCCCCGCAAATTATTTTGAAGCGTTATTAAATACTGCTGAAGAAAATAAATCAGACATTGTTT
>JAFZVH010000020.1 GCA_017617915.1 Alphaproteobacteria bacterium | reverse complement strand
GATACCACCTTTCGGCGGTATGACAAAAAAAGGAAGGAAAGAGAATATGAAAAAAATAGTGTTTGTTATTCTATCTATATTCGCGTTTGTGGCGTATGCTGATAATACAATCACTTCCAAAGAATATGTTGATGGACAAGTTTCAAATCTGCAAACACAAATTCCCGCCAAGAATACTAATACGGTTCTGACAAATACTGGTACTGCGGGCACTGTTGGCGAAAAGGCAATTTATGACGCGTCCGCCGCATATGGCGCGCAATCTGACGCACTGGTAACGGCGGGTGCGTTTAACAGCGCGATTCAAAATGCATTGGAAAGCGAATTCGTTTGTGTCGAATGGCAAGGCAGCGTCCACGACAATGCGCATTGCCTGCTTTACGAAGTCCGCGGTGCTACCCAAATGCACCCCCTGCCCACTGGCTACACACATTTGGAATATTTGGAATCCAGCGGGATACAATGGATTGATACTGGTGTTGTACCAGATGATACTTTTGGTCTGCGTGTTAAGGGGCAAATACTTGTCAATAACGCATGGGATAACGTAATTGTTGGCGTCAGAGAGCAAAACTCGCGTTTTTGGATAGACATAGACTTTAGCATCAACAACAATCTTGGCAGTGTATTGATTGGATGGAATAGTTATCGCCCTGCCGTAAATGCGCCCCAACTGAAAGTCATGGGCACCAACATGTTCACCATAGAATCAAATTATAAAAATTCCAGGGTCGCCACAGTAAATGGCGAAATCTATAATGTTGGTACACTAGATACTTTATTGAGACCCAGAAGCAGCTCTATTTATGTTTTTGCCAGTCATTCTGATTCTGATGGCGTAATATACCGAACGGCCGCCAGAGTATGGGAACTAAAAATTAGTCAAGAGACAGATATAGTTCATAACTATGTTCCTGCGCGGCGCGACAGCGATGGGGAACTGGGGCTGTACGACACCGTTACAAACACTTTCTTTACCAATGCGGGCACTGGTGAATTTATTGCGGGACCGGTGGCCAGTTACCTGCCGCAGGGTAATTAAAGTCTTGCGTGGTGCGGCCGCAGATTGTTATAATTCCAGACATGAAATTAGAATCTGACGGCATTTTAATATCGATAAAGCCTTTTGATGAAAAAAATGCGATTGCGCATATTTTTTCGCGCGAACATGGCGTGCTGTGCGGAATGCTGCGTGGCGCATTAACGGTCAAGACTAACCGCCCATTGGTTGGTCAGGTTGGCAATGTTTCTTGGAATGCGCGTCTTGATTCTGCATTGGGTGTGTTTCATTGGGAAAGTGAAAAAAATTTATCGGCACCACTGCTGACCGATGCCGCCAGACTGTCACTGATGAATTCGGCGTTTGATTTAATCGGCACAATGCTGCCCGAACGCGAAGCCTATATAAAACTGTACGACGACACATTACATTTATTATACGCATTGGCGGATGCGCCCTGCCCGACCGACGAATATTTGAATTGGGAAATTGGGCTGTTGCGCGAATTGGGTTATGCACTGGATTTATCGCGCTGTTCAGGTTGTGGTCGCACCGATGATTTGATTTACCTGTCACCAAAGACAGGACGCGCTGTTTGCGCATCTTGCGGTGCGCCTTATGCAGCAAAGTTGTATCAGTTGCCAATCAGCCTGAACACAACGCGATTTTTTCTTGAAAAAATTTGTGACGATATGGGCATCAACCTACCACCATTTCGCGTGATGATTGCGCATAAAAAAATTTGAAATTTCAGTAATTATTCCTTGCGCTTGGCACAAAAACTTTCTATGATAAAACCGTTCAACAAAAGCAAAGGAGAAACTCATGTTTTGGACAATCGTTATCCTGGTTGCTGGAATCGCGCTGTTCTTGTTCGGCGGCATGGCTGTTGCACAAGATAGCAAGAAACCTGCGGCGGGTGCTGCTATGGCGGCAAAGACAATCAAATTGGTTTCCATCATTTTGATTGCTGGTTCTGTATCACGCATTGTAACCCCAGTTTATCTGGTTCGTGGCAATCCGATGATTCTGCAAGAAATCGTTACATCTATGCAAGAAAAACAAAATGCAGAAAAGAACAAAGCGGTTCGCGCGTATGTTCGTTCAAATATGAAAGACATGATTGGCGATGCACCAATTTGGGGTAAAGCAGATGCGAAAAAGACAATCTTTTTGTGGTCTGACTATTCTTGCCCATACTGCCGTCGTGTTCACAACGAATTGGCACGTGTGATGGCGGATCGTGATGATGTTCGCGTTGTATTAAAGAACTTCTCGATCCATGGCGACCTGTCTGATGCACCAGCCAAGGCTGTGATTGCGGCAAAATTGCAGAGCAATGAAAAAGCGGCTGCGTTGGATAAAAAGTTGATGGCAAAAGAATATTATACCCAAGACGATATGAAAGATCGTTCTAAACTGGGTGACAAAATCCACAAGAAAGTTTTGGCATTGGCGACCGAAGTTGGTCTGGATGCAAAACAGTTGGAAAAAGATATGAAAGGCGAAGTTGTTGCACGCGAATTGGGTAATGTTCGTGAAATGGCACAGCGCTTTGATATCAGCGGCACACCATACCTGATTATCGGTGAACAGGCATTCCCTGGCGCAATCCCATACAATCAGATTATGGATGCTTTGAACAAATAAAAGTTACAGGACACAGAAAACCCGCCAAATTGGCGGGTTTTTATTTATTTCTGCTTTGCTATAAATTGTCCATTACGAACCACCAAGGTATCGTTGCACATATTGTTTTTAATCGAATTCAGCAATTCAATAACTTCATTATTTTCAATCATCTTGGCGACATCATTTGTGTATTTAATCATCGCCGCGCTTACCAAGCGTTGCTTTTGCGCGAAAGTAATTTGCATATTCATCCATTGGGCATCATATTTGTCGATTTCCGCGCGCAACGCGATACCGGCATCCAGAATTTCTTTGCGCTGAATATCGGACATATTTTCCAGTGTCAAATTTGCAAAGCACCGCAAATCGCGCGAACTCATATTACCACAGGTTCGCTTTATGATGTGCTTGGCGATACCTCGTGCCTGATGACGCGAAATGGCAGAATCTGTTTCTTTGATTCCCACAGCCAAAAGCAACAGCGCACATGCAACAATCCAAATACAATTTTTATGTTGGTTCAGTGTATTTTTTAATTCCGTTTTGAACGGCGTCTTGTATTGCACTGAATTATTCCACGCAATTGAAGAAAACACGCCCGCCGCCCCGACAGCCCAAACCAGCGCCGACATCAGCCCCACCGTCAACATTTCGCGATGCGTATCGCCACTTATCAGTTTGGCATAATCTGCGACAAATTTATTCAAACTTTTATTAGACATATAATATTCCTTTGAAACCTTATACATACTTGTTAGCACGAAAAACTACTGCTGTCAAAAAAATCCCGCCTTGCGGCGGGATAATGAACAATCACAAAATTATTCTGCCACAGGTTCTGCGGTTTCTTCCGCGGTCGCCGGTTCGGCAACTGGTTCCGCAGATTCCTGTTTTGGTTCTTCGGCGGCCGGTTCTTCTTCGACCTTGTTAGTACCAAAGGTCAAAACCTTGCCTGCAACCAAAGCTTCGATTTCGTCGTTAGTGCGCGCGACATAAACTTTAATCGGCACAATAACATCTGGGTGCAGCGCGATTTTAGTATCAAATGCGCCCACAGATTTGATTGGTGCACCCAACATAACCTGGGCCGAAGAAACATCGACATTTGCGATTTCTTTCAGCGCGCGTGCGATATCGCGACTGGACACAGAACCATACAATTGACCTGTATCGCCCGCCTGACGGATCATATACATCTTGGCATTCTTAACCGCATCGACCTTGGATTCTGCCGCCGCCTTGGCCGCTTCGTGACGCGCCTGCAGTTCAGCCTTTTTCGCTTCGAACAGTGCGACATTTTCGCGGGACCAGCGCATCGCCTTGCCGTTTGGCAGCAAGAAGTTGCGCGCATAACCAGTTTTAACTTCGACAGTGTCGCCGATATTGCCCAACCGAGTAATTTTTTCTGTTAAAATAACTTTCATTTTATCTGTCCTTTGTTTCCAAGTTAGGGGCCGCGCCCCAAATAGTTAAATTATATGTTGTTCCGCACGAACGGCAACAGACCCAAGTGGCGCGCGCGTTTGATTGCGCGAGTCAGCAAGCGTTGATCTTTTTGTGAAACACCGCTGATACGACTTGGGATGATTTTACCACGTTCAGTGATATAGTGCCCCAACAATTTAACATCTTTATAATCGATAACCTTGTCCTTTAACGGATTAGATTTTTTACGATAGATTGCTGCACGAACTGCCATTATTCTGCCTCCTCGGTATTCTTTTTCATCATGATAGACGGGGTTTCAGACAACGCTTCGACCCGCACGTTCAAGAAACGGATAACATCTTCATCGATACGACTGCGACGTTCCAGTTCCGCGATAGACGCGCCCGGCATTTCGACATTCATCATAACATAGTGAGCCTTGCGGTTTTTACGAATAACATAGGCCAGATTTTTCAAACCCCAGAATTCTGTGGATTTCACAGTTCCGCCCAGTTCTTTGATAATACCTGCAAATTTGTCCGCTTTTTCTTTGACCTGCGGTTCGGTCAAGTCCTGGCGAAAGACCAAGACGCTTTCATAGTAAGCCATTTTATTTCCTTTGGTTTATGTCAGCCATCATCCCCATGACGATAGCAGGAACAGGCACAATTATTACAAGTTTTTACAAAAAATCAAGTGTTTTGTTCAATCCAGCCCACTAATAACAAAAATCTTGGCCTGGATTGAAACACGCGCCAACATATCACCCAACTTTGTGCGCAGGTTATGTGTGCATGCCCATTTAAGCCACCCATGTGCGGCAGCGACCTGCCCGACCGCATGCAGGCTGAAATCATCATAGCGGGCAATATTCAACAACCTGCGCAAGATTTTACGCACGCCGCGCGCCCGCAACAGCACGAACCGCCGAAAGTGCCGATATCCGATAATATTGACGCCATGTGCGGTGGGTTTCAGGTAATATTTAGAAAGCTGCAACCGCAACTTATGAGTTAAAAACCATCCGATTTTCTTAAGCATTCCCCACAACACACCCTTGTCATTGCCGAACAAGCAAAAGTCATCACAGTATCGGATATAGTCGTGGCAATGCAAGATATGCTTTACGAACATATCCAGTTGGTTCAGATAAACATTTCCCATCCATTGACTGGTCAAATTTCCTATGGGCAGGTTTTTTCCGCCGCGAATACTGCGAATAATATCGGACAAGACCGCCAAAAATTTTCTGTCGCCGATTTTCTGGCGCAAGATGTCAATCATAACATCGTGGTCGATTGACGGGAAAAATTTCCTAATATCGCATTGCAAGACGTATTTATTACGGCGCACGAATTGCATTACGCGTTTTGATGCGGCGTGCAACCCGCGCCCAGGGATACAGGCATAAGAATCATGAATAAACATGCTTTGCCAAATTGGACCGATGATATTTATAATAGCGTGATGGACGATATGGTCTGGATACAGCGGCAATTCATAAATATCGCGTTTTTTGGGTTCGAATATAGTAAAGATACGATAAGGCGAAGTTTTAAATGTTCCGTCAATAAGTGATTGGCGCAGTTTCCGCAACAGTTCATCGCGATTTGCCAAAAATTTTCGTGTAGATTTTTTATTTTTCTTGCTTTTTACGGCTTTTTTTGCAGCCAGTTCGAAATTTTCGATTGAAATAAATTGCTGCCAAAGATTTTTATAACGTTTCATATTAGGAAAAAGAATAGTATTTGTCGATTTTGACCAAGGTTGTTTTGAATGGAATGTTGTTTTTTACGGACTTGATTTGGTCCAGCAAAACAACACTGCCGGTGAATGCGACACAGATATCCGCCCCCAGCAAGAATTGTATTTGCAGGCATTCGGCGTTTTCTTGTCGTTTTGATTTAGTGATACGGAAATCGGTAACGGTGATTTCGTGGTTCAGTATTTCGTCCAATCTTTTTTTGACCCCAGGCATAGGCAATTTGTCGCGTGCAAACACAGAAAACCTTGGACAGTCTTCCTGTTTCAGCTTCATAATTTCTTCGATTGTCATTTAATCTCTCTCTTGTTTTTGTTATACAAGATTGGGTACCCCGGGCGTTCACAACGATACCGAACATGCTACTGGCCCAGATACCCCCTGCGCTTTGTGTTTGCCTGACGCGGGGACGTCGTTTTATACGATGCCACACACATCCGCGCCAGTCAGGCTGTATTGCTCCGCCTTGATGCAAGGCAATGTAGAAACAGACATATTGTGTTGTCTGAAAAGTGTTTCATCCACTTTGTCCCGCAGGTTAGCAAAACTCTGTATGGTGCTACAGAATAACCACACACCAAGAAGCGACAGACCCGAAAACGCCCGACCGGAAGTCGGAGTTGTTCTGCACGTTGTTACCGCAGTTGTTCGCACAGTTGTCCGCACAATCGGACGCCGACGAGTTCGAGTTGTTGAACACCCAGCGGGAGACAGCAAAACGAACAGCGATTCCAACCGTATTCAGCCATACAGCCTTTCCCGTCCGCCATGCATCGCATGGCATAGGAAACTTTTATTTTTTGGCGGCGATTCTTATTGGGGCGGGGT
>JAFZVH010000019.1 GCA_017617915.1 Alphaproteobacteria bacterium | reverse complement strand
TTCGATGCAACAATTCACCGTTTTTTTGACCCACTCGCCCAGTTTTTGAACGGCCGACCGCGATTCAGAAATCTGTTTTTCTGCCTCTTTATTATTTTTTGCATCTTTATCCATAATGGCGCCATAGAATTCCGGTTCCATTTCTTGAACGCCACTAAGGTCTATCATTTTCATATTCAGCCCCCAAAACAGCGAATACAGTTCATACGCCTTGTCAAACATTGTACACGCATCTTGTTTTTTGCCTGCGCCCATGGCCTTGGTTCCAACTTCGTACAAACGCATAGACGCCGCCAACAAATGTTTCGAGATACACCAAACTTCATTGCCTTGTTTGCCTGATTTATCGACGATGCGTTCCATTAATTCTTTACGCATATTCCGCACGACATTTATCAAATCATAAAATCCCGGCTGTTTAGTTTTGGCACCACTGAAAAAGAAATGTTCTTCCAGTGACACCAGGTTCATCAACGCAATAGACAAATCTTGGTCAGACGACAAATCCAACGGATTCACCTTTTTAGATTCATCAATTTTTTGAACCATTTCTTCCAAAGACATCTTTTCATCTTTCATTGTTTCTTTCCTTTTTTATCTTGCATTAACACACAACGATACCGAATTTTGGCAATATCCGAATCATTGCCCAAAATATACCCGTTGCCACCAGCAACCCCGCAAAAGGCATAACAACCTTTTGAAAAGGGAACATTGCATGCCCACCATGGTTGCGTTTAATACGCATGTACCACAATTCCATCAATAAAAACACGCCCGCGCCAACCAGTGACCCAAGCAAGAATTGATCGACCCCCCACATACAATTTTCCCACCATTTCACAACCGGATTACCAACAGGCAAGAAATACACACCGGCCAACAGCGAAATATAAACCAAAAAGTTCAAGCCATACCAAATCTTGTTCCTAACACCATGTGCGTACATATAATTGGCGGTCCAACCAATCAAAGACAATGTCAAACCACCCGCCCAAATTCCGGTAATCACATCTTTGACACCAATCATCCGCATTCCTTCCAATCCTGCGCCAATTGCAATTGTACAAACCGGACAGACGGCGGACGCATCCGACATAACAACAGCACAACACAATGCCGCACACATAAATATCAACGTCATTTTTTTCATATTTTTTTCCTTTCCTTTTATAATTTTGTTATCATCTTACAAAAATTCAGCGCACCGGGTCAATATGATTTTACGACACCGCGCATATGCGCACTGCGCGCACGCGAATTTCTGTCAATTTCTTTTTTGTCCGGCGTTCTTGCCCGGATTAATTCGAACCTTGGGCGTGACACATTTGGCAAACGTGGATCACCGGCCACACCGGTCCAATCACGAAAAGTATTTTTAACAATTCTGTCTTCCAACGAATGAAAAGTCACACAAATACATTTACCACCAACTTTTAACAAATCTGGGACCGCCATCAACGCACGTTCTAATTCGCCCATTTCATCATTTAATGCGATACGCAACGCCTGAAAGACCGGGGCCACATCACGCGGATTATGAATCAAATCACGCAACTCAAACGTAGTTTTCGGAACTTTCTGTTTTATCGCATTTGCGATTGCAACCGCCGGTCTAACATCGCCATATTCACGCAATATCTTGGCGATATCGCCCGCGCTCCATTGTTCGAACATATCACAAATTGTTGGCCCGGCACCCGACATACGCATATCCAGGGCCGCATCTGCACGGAAAGAAAATCCCCGTTCTGGATTATCTATCTGCATCGAAGATATTCCCAAATCAAAAACAATCGCATCAAATGCATCGTTTAATTCACCCATTGTCGAAAAAGGCCGCGCTACAAATTCAAACCTTTCACCAAATTGGTGTTTTATAAAATTCGCATCATCAAACACATTTGGGTCACGGTCAAACGCGACAACAGATGCCCCACCATCCAAGAATGCACGCGTATATCCGCCGGCGCCAAACGTAGCATCCAAAATACGCAACCCATGCACATTCCCCAGTGTGTCCATAACCGCATCTAAAAGCACAGGTATATGTTTCATCATTCTATCGCCACCTTTATCCCCAATCCTGTAAAATCTTGGACAGTATTTTTACCCAGTTCTAATCCACCTTTTAATTC
>JAFZVH010000018.1 GCA_017617915.1 Alphaproteobacteria bacterium | reverse complement strand
GTGCCGACATTGTTTTTATTGTTGTGCTTTGCACGATATGCGATAAGTTTAATTCTTGGACACCAAGAAGATGGAACACCAGAGTATAATATTCTGCGTGGTTTTGTTGCGGTTTGTTTAGGTGCGGCGGGTTTTGGTTTAATTGCGCCACGTGCGACATTTGGTGGTATGTTGGGGGCAATTGCTGCCGGCGATATTGGGGTTGCACTTGGAATTGCGGGGACACTGATTGGAATATTATGTTTGGGTGGCTTCTTTATTATAGCGGGTATTTTATTACACATCAGTTTTGCCGATGTGATGCGGGTTGGGCGTGGTGCGGTTCGCGCGGTTCGTTGGGTGCTTACCGCGTTTCATTTAATTCGACCAGTTGAAGAAGATGAAGAAGAATACGAAGATGACACGGAAGAAGAGGAAGAAGAAGTCGAGGAAGAAGAGGAAGAAGAGGTTAAACCAAAGCGTAAAGCCGCCAGACGCAGGTCAGCGAAACGTGCATCTGATGATGAAACGGTTGAATATGAATTACCTGATCCTGCATTTTTAGAAAAGTCTAATTTTGGCAAGGCGGTTGTGACGGCGGAACTGAAACAAAATGCGGCGGCAATGGAAATGCATTTCGCCGAATATGGCGTAAATGGTCGCGTAACCGGTATTCGCCCGGGTCCGATTGTTACATTGTATGAATTTATGCCGGACAGTGGTGTGCGTATGGTTGATATAAATAAAACCGTCAAAGATATGACGCGTGCGATGGCGACCGAAAATATTCGTATTGCGCATATCCCGCGCACAGAACTGATTGGTGTCGAAATGGTGAACCTGAATCGTCAATCTGTGCGGTTCCAAGGCTTGGTTGCGAATGATGCATTTGTAAATTCTAAGTACAAGATACCGCTTGCATTGGGGGTTGATATTGGTGGTAACCCGATGTATTTTGATTTGGCAAAAATGCCGCACGTTTTGATTGCGGGGCGCACTGGGTCGGGTAAGTCTGTATTTGTGCAATCTATTATTATGTCGGTGTTGTATCATTTTACGCCTGACAAGTGCAAGTTGATGATTATTGACCCAAAGGGCGTTGACTTTGGTTTCTGGGATGATATTCCACACCTTATTACACCTATTATTAAATTAGATCCAAATGCGGCGGTGAATGCGCTTAAATGGTCTGTGCAGGAAATGGAACAGCGGTACAAGCGGTTGCTTGATTTTGGTGTTCAGAATATAGAAGCATATAACGAAGCTGTCGCGGCCAAACGTGCAGCGGGCGAGGTTGTGACAAAGCAGGTGGCGGTTGGCACCGATCCAGAAACAGGTGAATTGGAATTTGAAACCCAAGAAGTCGATTTATCTGATATGCCGTATATCGTAATAGTAATTGACGAGGTTGCCGACTTGATGGGTGTTGCGCGCAAGGATGTTGAAGCATGCGTTCAGCGTTTGGCGCAAAAGGCGCGTGCGGCGGGTATTCACCTTGTTATGGCGACCCAGCGTCCAGACGCGACAACTATCACAGGTGTTATCAAGGCAAACTTCCCAACGCGTATTTCTTTCCAGGCGCGCAGTAATATCGACAGTATGACGACACTGGGTGAAAAGGGTGCGGAAAACTTGTTGGCCTGTGGCGATATGTTGTTTAGCGAGGCCGGTCGTGTGCCAGTTCGCATACATGGTGCATTTATAGAACCACACGAAATGACCCGCGTGGCAGATTTCTTGCGTGCCCAAGGTGAACCAGAATATGCACAGGGCGTTTTGGATGGTGGTGATGCCGCGGTTTCTGCCGATATTCCAGGTATGGGCGGCACAGGCGATAAAGATGGCGACCTGTATGCCCAGGCCAAAGATTATGTAATTCGCGATAAAAAACCAACTATTTCATATATTCAACGGCGTTTGAGTATCGGATATAACAAGGCCGCAGGGTTTATGGAGCGTATGGAGCAAGAAGGTATAGTCAGTGCACCAGATCCAAATGGCAAAAGACATATATTATAGTGTTAGTGGTTAGCGTAAGTGTTAGTGGGAGTACCCCGAGAAACTGCCGGATTTCTGGACCAAAAACGGTCGAAAAAAACGTACGTTTAAATCAACCTATTTTTTTCGAGTTTAAAAAAATTAAAAATCCAAGATTTCTGGGATTTTTTGTTTCCAAACAGTATTTTGGTATCGGTCGATTTAAAGGTACGTTTTTGTCACACTTATCAACGGGCAAACTGAGAGAAAATATGAAAAAATTTCTGCTGAGTTTTTTGTTTTTGGTTGTCGGCATTGCGTATGCCGATAATACTATTACATCCAAAGAATATGTTGATGGACAGGTTGCGGACCTGCAAACACAAATTCCCGCTAAGAATGTAAATACGCTTGTTATGAACACTGGCACCGCGGGAACGATTGGTGAAAAGGCGATTTATGATACAACAGGAACTTATGCAGAACAGCAAGACGCACTTGTAACCGCGGGTGCATTTAACAGTGCGGTTCAAAACGCATTGGAATCTGAATTTGTTTGTGTTGAATGGCAGGGCAGTGTTCACGATAACGCGCATTGTTTGCTGTATGAAGTCCGCGGTGCAACACAAACCCAAAGCCCTAATTTATTGTGTAGCCCAACAAATATTTCTTCGGCCACTTTTGATCCAGCAACGGGTGTTTTTACGAATATACAGGCGGAACCAAAAAATTATGTAGAATTTAATATTCAGTTTAAGAATGTATATGATCGCATTTATCACATGTCAACTTATGTATTTAATGCTTCGCAAGTATTTAAAAATACATTTACCACTCAAGAAGATACCAAGGCTTTGAGATTGAAACATAATGGAAGTTCGTTTGATATAGATATCTATTTCCCCGTTGAACCCTCAACCACATATACATTGTTGGTAAATGCGATTGAAACAAATCCATCTGTTGTTGGCGGAATGAAATTGCAACTGATGCTGGTTCAGGGCGAATACGATTCTGATGTTTTTATTCCATGCGGCAATGTCTATCTGCCTTAGTTAAAAATATTTACAATTTTCATCTTTGTAAAGGTCCATTTTTGTGGTATAATCATCGTAAAAGAAAAGGAGATTCTATATGAAGACTGTTTTGTCTATGTTGGCATTGTTTGCGGTGATGTTGCCTGCTTATGGTGCAAATAATAACTATGCGCGTAATGTAAAAACAACAAATTATGAAAAATATGAAACGCGTACGCGGACACGTACTTACAAACCCGCCAGTGCGAACACTGCGGTGCCGTATCGTACAAACAATGCGAATCAGCCGTATTATTACAATCGCGGAACAAATCCGAATCGCGCCTATGCCGCAGACAGGTCTTCGGACACGCGTATGCGTGTGAAACGCAAATATTATTTGGCGCATCCTTTCTTTCAGCCCACAGAAGGTAAGTTCGGTTTGATTAGTGATTTGTCTTATGGGACTTCATCTTATGATATTACATTTAATCCGGTCAATCCTATGTCCGATACATCTGCAAAGTGGGATATGAAGCAATTCGCAATCAAAGAAGATTTAAGTTTTGGTATTACTGATCGCGTTGGCATTGTGTTGATGGCACGTTATGATTCCAGTAAATATGAACTCGATTGGTCGGCATCACCAGATGATAAAATGGATGATTCTGGATTGAATATTTATGGTGCGGGTTTGCAATGGCGCTTTGTTGATACCGATGAATGGATTGCAATGGCATCCGGATTCTATCAAAGACAAAAAGGTGTCGCGAACGAGGCTGCACTTGATTTAAAGGTGGGTTATAAAATTGCAAAATCTACTATCTATGGCATTGCGCGCGGATGGTTGGTTGACTTTGATGAAGATTACTATGGCAATGGTATGGTTGGTACAGATTCCAATGGTAATACCGAAGGTATATTCATCGCGTATGATATGGATGCAAAGAGTACATTTTTTGTTGAAGGTGGACTGGGGGTGTTCAGTGTTCTTGGTGAAGATTGGACGTTGAATTTAGAAGGAATATTTGGTCACTATGACTGGCATAATCAGGCCTATATCAAAGGTGCGTTTGGGTGGCAGCCGAACGATTGGTTTGCGTTGGATTTGTATGGAAAGTTTTCTTTCTATGATACCGCCGAAGACAAAAAGTTAGATTTCTATGGCACAAGTGGTGGTAATTGGGGTTATGTTGGAACAGCAAAACTTGATAATTACACCGAGTGGTCCGTTGGCGGTCAGGTTATATTCTATTTCTAATTAAACTGGGGGATTAAATGGGATCTGACTGATGATGAAAAAGTTTTTTGTCGCTTTTGTATGCACCTTGGTGGGTTTTAGTGTGTCCGCTGCGGATATAACAACAGATACTTCTGATCCGTTGTTTTTGCAAATGCAGGGCAGGGCGTTGGTTCAGACGGGACTGGAATATTTCGAAACAGGTCTGCGAATGGGCTTTGGTTTGTCTTATGGTATGACAGAAAAATTGGTCTTTGGGGGACGCGTGCATTACCAGCAAGATTTCCCAGGCCCCCAAGACGGTTTTTCCAGTATTGATTTGGGCGGAATTTATCGCGCAGGTGATGCAGAAGAGGGCGATGATAATTTGATATATGATGTGTTGGTGGGAATGAAATTTGGCGGTTCGCATCGTGTGCGTATGCCAGATTATGCCGATTCAACATACTATATGGGAATGCGTTTTGGCCGCCAATATGCAGGTGTAACACTTGCGGGAACTGTAAAGTCAACTTGGATTTTTGATGACGCGCGCGGAATGGCGTATATCGATTTTGTCCCAGAAATTTATTTCCGAACAGATGAAAATTGGCGTTTGGGTTGGTCGCTGGATTTGCGCAAAGCCACAGATTCACACTATAACGAAGAAACACTGGATTTTAAACTTGTGCGTCAATATGGTCGTACGCAGTATGCAGGTTTTGTGAATTATGCTTTTGAAGCACGGGATATTGGCGCCGGTATCAAAGTAAATATTTTATTCTAGTTTTCAACTTTCTTGCGCAGCGCGTTCCAGTAATCAAAACGTTTTTTTATTTCACGTTCAAACCCACGTTCTATTGGATGATAGAAACTTTGGCGCATCATACTTTCTGGAAAGCAATTTTGACCGCTGCATCCAGATTCTGTATCTGGGTCATAAACATAGCCCGCACCATATCCAAGATTTTTCATCATTTTTGTTGGTGCGTTCAAAATGTTCTTGGGCGGCATAAGGTTAGAAGTTTGTTTCGCGGTTGCATAAGATGCCATTTGTGCACGATAAGCAGAAACACTCTTTGGGGCAGTGCCAAGATAAATAACCAATTCAGTAAGCGCGAGGTCGCCTTCGGGACTGCCCATTCTTTCGTATATCTGCCATGCGGCCAAGGCCATTTGCATCGCGTTTGGATCGGCCAGTCCGATATCTTCCATTGCAAAGCGCGTCAACCTGCGAAACAAATACATTGGGTCTTGGCCCGATGTCATCATACGCGCAACCCAGTACAATGCTGCGTCTGTATCACTGGCGCGCAGGGATTTATGTACCGCAGAAATTAAATTGTAATGTTCATCGCCACTTTTGTCGGACAGCGGGGCGCGTTTCTGAATGACTTCATCTAATTCGTCTGCTGAAAGGTTCTTTTTGAATTTTGCCGAAACCAAATATTCAACAGTATTTAATAGGTATCGTGCATCGCCGTCCGAGATTTCAGCAAGGTGCGTCCTTGCGTCATCTGTCAGAGGCAATTTTTTTGCGGTGAATTTTTCTGCACGGTCAATCAAAGCCAATAAATCTGTCGTGTCCAGCGGTTCAAGTACACCAATGTGGCAACGCGACAACAAAGCATTATTCAAATTAAAACTTGGGTTTTCTGTGGTTGCGCCAATGAATACTACTGTGCCGTCTTCCAAATAGGGTAACAATGTGTCTTGCTGGGTTTTATTAAAACGATGAATTTCATCTATGAATAACAAAGTCCCACGCCCAAGTGCCGCATTGGTGCGTGCAACATCCATAGTTTTTTTGATGTCAGCTGTGCCAGAAAAAACCGCAGACATAGGAACAAAGTCCATATCAACAGAGTTCGCCAATGCGCGCGCAATTGTTGTTTTGCCACATCCCGGTGGCCCCCATAACAACAGATTTGATAACTTGCCCGCATCCACCATACGCCTAATAATTCCGTTTTCGCCAAGCAGTTTTTGTTGACCAACAACTTCATCAATTGTGTTTGGACGCATAATGTCTGCAAGTGGTCGCGATGTCTTATTCTGCATTTTATTATTTGCCTTGTTTATGATATAATTATTCTATTAGATAAAACCTAAAAAAACAAGAGGATTGGTATGCGCGTTTTTGTAAATATTGAAGATAAACGCTGGAACAAATACGATATAGATTTTGAAAAAATCGCAAATGCGGCGGTGGGAAAAAAATATGAAAAATCTGAAATATCTGTGACTTTGGTAAATGATGCGGCAATTCGCAAGATAAACAAGAAATATCGTAATATTGACAAGCCGACAAATGTTTTGTCTTTTGAATTGGCTGATGATATTTTGCTTGGGGATATTTTTATTTCGTTGGATACTGTACGGCGCGAAGCAAAAAACGAAAATATTTCTGTTTCTGAACATACTGCGCATATGATAGTGCATGGCGTATTGCATTTATTGGGGTACGATCATATCTTGGATAAAGATGCAGAAAAGATGGAAAAGAAAGAAACACAAATACTTAAAAAACTTGGATATAAAAATCCCTATGCGGCGGATTCTGCCGTATGCACTAATATGTCTTGTTGCCAAGGTGAAAAAACAATTGGCGCATTTAAAAGATTTTTTAACAAACCAATTGGACGCACTTTGTTATTCGCGGCGTTCGCATGTATGGCGGCACTGGGTTTTGCACCTTTTAATATGTGGCCAGTGTCGTTGATTGGAATTGGTTGTGCGTATTTGTTGGCTATAAAGTGTTTGCCAGGACGGACGCCAATGCGTAAATTTCTTAGAATATTCCCATTTGGCGCCGTTTATGCGGTGGCGATGTTTTGGTGGGTTTTACACAGTATTTATGTTGTTCCAGAACTGGAAAGTCAGTTTGCAATTTGGACTGTGCCGGCATTGTTCGGAATAGGTTTAGTCGGCGGTTTAATATTTAATTGGCCGTTTATTGCAATTTCGTCTATACGGGCAAATCCGGCGTGTAGACCAATTTTGTTTGCGTCTGTATGGACTGTTGTTTTGTGGTTTCGTGAATGGTTATTTACTGGCTTTCCATGGAATCCGTTTGCAAATATTGCACTTGTAAATGTCTATGTTGCAAATGCAATGTCTTTGTATGGGGCATTGGGTTTGACATTTGTTATTGTTGGTCTGATTGGTGCGATATGTGAACTGATTAAAAATCGGCGTGCAAACATAAATTGGTTTGTGTTATGTGTGTTTCTGATATTTGGTGCACTTGGCGTAGTATATGGCATAAAAAATGTACACCTGTCCGCCGTTGATTGTGGTACGGATGCCCCGCTTGTTCGTGTGATACAACCCGCGCAAAATGCAGTGCAAAAGGCAACTCATTCACGTGCGGCGGCAATTGCAAACGCAAATTATAATTTGGGGGTGCTTGAAAATCTTGCGCGTGCAGAAGGCGAATTTGATTTGGTTGTTTTACCTGAAACATCATATCCATTTGTTGTCACAGATGGCGATGATATATCGATTGCCAGCAATTTGAACAAGACATTGGTAGTAGGTTCTAATTATTATAAAGATGGAAATTTATATAATTCTTTAATTGTTGCAACGCCGAATGGCACAGTTTCCAATGTATACAGCAAATCGCACCTTGTGCCGTTTGGTGAATACAGACCGTTTGGAAATTTAATACCTACGCCTGGGATGTTGACGCCGGGTGGCGGATCCGAACTGATAAAATTGAAATTGAGTGGCGGCGATTTTGTATTTGCACCGGCGGTTTGTTATGAAATTATTTTTTCTGATTCTTTGATGCCGGATACCAGAACCCCCGATGCAATTATAAATATAACCAATGATAATTGGTTTGGAAAAACGCCGGGAACTTACCAGCATTTAGATATGGTGCGGCGGTATGCAATTGAATCAGGTGTGCCGATTATTCGTGCAAATTATTCGGGCATTAGTGCCTTGGTTTCCCCAGATGGCAAGGTTATATCAGAAATTCCGATTGGTATCTCGGGACATATGGATGGCAAGGTTTGTGGCGCACACAGAACTTTGTACAGAACAATCGGTCGTGATGTCTGGATGATAATCATACTAATGGTTGCATGCGTTTTGGTAATATCAATCTATCAAATATCGCGCAAAGATAATAAATTTTAATTGTTATAATTTTTAAACACCCAAACACGAATCGCAGAAGACAGGTTTGTGTTTGGTGTGCGCGTTTCATCTATGCCTGCAATGATTGCCGCTACAGACAGCCCCCGTTTTTTTGCAATTTCTTGCAGTGCCAAGATGAATTCAGGTTCCAGTGAAATACTGGTTTGATGCCCAGATAAAGATACAGAAATTTTTTTCATTGTTATATTTTTCCCCCAATTAGGCATTCGTATATAGCACGATATGGGTCAGAATATTTGCGCAGTACGTTCAGATTTAAATTGTCCAGCATGCTGCATTCACCAAACGAATCGAAGGCAAACCAAAATAGGTCGTTTCTTCCAAATACCGTTTTACTGCGCAATGTTTTTAAATTTGTTAAATCTTTATTTATGTCAAAAATACTTGGAATAGGGTGGTGCCCATTATAACTAAATTCATTTGGACCAAAAACATATCCGGTTCCCAGCCATGCACCGCCACACACTTGATAAAATTCGCCCATATAGTTTGGTATAGTTGCCACGTTCAATGTTTGTAAATTTATGTTTAATAATTTGATTTGACCAGGGTGACAGGCGCTAGCAAAAAATGCGCCACGATTTGTCAGGGTTTCAATTAGTTCTTGTTGCGTCATTTGGTCGTTCCTTATGGTCTGCGCCCTGCATTCATTGTTGCCGCAAATTGGCTTAACCTGTCTGCAGTTGCGTTTCCGCCGTTGCCGGCAAGTGTCGAATGTAACGGCAGGTAAATCTTTTTTTCTGGGGACGGCAGCCAGACTGTTTCATTGCCAGCTTGCTCTATAATAAACCTGTCTAGGCATTGCGAATGCGGAAACGTAAAGCACATAAACAAATTATCTACATCCATTGCGCCGCCCCAGAGTAAAGGAGTTCGAAATCGAATTGACAGGTTAACAGGTAATGTGCGCCCCATAATCAGTTCCATAAATTCGTCACGCGACAAATTCATCAGTGCCAATTCTTGCACGCTGTCGGTCAGCGATCGCATAAATTCATGACACAATTTTTTGTATTTTGGAAACCAATCTGGTGATACTGCAACGGGCGTTGGTTGTGTGGCAGTAAGTGGAATATTTGGCATCTGCATATCACTAAGGCGTTTTTCTGCAAAATCTTGGGTCCATTGCATGGCTATTTCCCTAGGTATCCGATAACGGTATCAATATATGTCGCAAATGCGTCAAACAATTCACCATCAAAATCTTCTGGCTTTTCGTTGGGTTCAAGAAATTCTTGCAGTTCTGCGATACTGTCAAATGTTGTGATTAAATCAGAGTTTAGATTTTCTGTATCTGTTGGATTCAATATTATTCCATGTATTTCTATATCTTGCGCAGTGTCGCCAAGTGTGTCATCAAAAATTGCAACCAATGATTCTATTGCGTCTTGCATTATTGCCGGCGATATACCAGAAGAGCCAAGCCAAATGGTCTGGTCATAGCCAACCGCAAACACAGGTTTTATTAGTTTCCCGATTTTGTTAGATTTTTTGACAATATATCCTGCGGATTCAAATATAGACGATATTTCTGTGTATTGCGGATTTTGCGGCTGTTCTATGCTTGGTGCCGGTGGGGTAATGATTTGTGGGGTATATGCAGTTGCAGCAGGATGTGGTACAGGTAATGCAGTGTTTCGTACGCCGACACCAAAACCTGCAGGGGCGATGGGGCGGCGTGACGAGGATACAATTTGTTGTTTTGTTTCCTGGTGCAGGGGCACAGGTATGGATTCTGGTGTTCTTTTTTGTTCTGTGATTGGCGTGACGACGTTTTTTTTGTTTTGTGACCTAATTATTAAATATAAACCAAACAATGTAATCACCAATGCCACAATCAGTGAAATATAGAAATCTGTTTTAACATTTGTGCGGTTTGCCTGTAATTCAGACAGGTACGCCCAGTGTCCCGACGATAGTATATTAAAGCCATAGTGTGCACTCATCCAAAAAGTGGTCGCCAAAGTGGCGGCTATCAACCACAAAATGCCCAATAAAACTTTGTCAAAAAAATGTTTCATGTTGTTCAAATTATAACACATTTATGATAAAGTAGAAAGTATAATGATAAATTCAGATCAGTTTTTTGAAGATATTTCACAGATGCGCGCCGTGTGGGTCGATTCGCCAGATACAGATGTCGCAGATTTAGCAAAAATGGCGGATGTTGCAATTGGGGCGCTTGTGCCAATAATTTCTGTGCCGACGTGCGCAACAGAAAAAATATGGCCTTGGGTGGAAAACAGTTGCGTTCAGATTTTTAATCGTTTTGATTTCGTTGTTGATGGAAATGTGGCCGATGCGGTATCCCGATTGGCAAGTGATGTGACAAGCGCATTTAGAAATGGGGCGGCCGCAGCACAAATTTTTGTGCCACATAAAAACATACAAGACTTTGTCGAAATGATTTTGCCAATTAGAAATGATTTATTCTTTAATCATGGTTTTTGTGTTGGACTAAATTTGGATGAAATGCAGGATGCAGACTGGTCCGAACTGTTTGAACAAATTTCTAAAATTTCACCGGATACGATGTTGATAACTGCCTCGGGGGATGATTTTGATGCTAAATCCGATTTTGTTGGGCGCGTGTATGATATGTTGATGCATTGGAACCTGAACGCGAATTTGCATATCATGTTTGGCAAGAATATGTTTCGCGTGTGTCAGACTGTGCGTCTGGTTCGCAATATTCGACCGAATTTAATTGATGATATGCGTGTATTTGTTGCGCCAGAATTTATAGCGAAAGAATAATGTATTTTGGTTCGGTTGTACCCGCCATATTTTTTTGTTGATAGCGTGTTTTAATTGTATCAAGTGTCGAATCATTACAGCGCAATTTTGTTTTTTTTACCTGTTCTAAAATCCAATCATAATATTCCCAATGGTCTGTGCCAATGATAATTTTGCCATTTGGCGTAAGATGACTCGCCAAAATATTTAAAAATTCTGCGTTCAACAGACGGCGTTTTTCATGTCTGGCTTTGGGCCAAGGGTCTGGGTGCAAAATCCAGATTTCTGAAAATGCGAATCGGTTGTTATTCAAGATTAAACGAACATCATCTGGGAAAATGTGGATATTTTTGTATTCTGGTAAAACTGCGCCTGATTCGTCACAAATGGCCGAGAGCAGGGCGGCAACACCGTTCATAAATGGTTCAGCACCAAGTACGATTTTATTGGGGTTTTCGATTGCAAGCGCACGCAAATGTTCGCCAGCCCCAAAGCCGATTTCTAAAATATCGGCATTATTTTTCGGTGCAAGTGTTGGCAATACATTGTCCATCAGGTTTTGCTTGCGAATCGATAATTTTTTGCCGTGTCGGCGCCCAAATGTTCTTATTTCTTGTTTTTCCATAATATTAGTATAAAATGCAAATGTTAAAAATACAAGGATTTGATATGAGACAGGGTTTGTCAGAAGATTTAATCGCACGCGTTTTGGGCGCGGCGCCGAAATACACTGTGGCCGAATTAGAGGAAAAGTTTCCGCCACGCAATTTACCCGAAGGCGCGCTTGTGACCCGATTCGCCCCCAGTCCAACGGGCTATATGCACCTTGGGGGGCTGTATCAGGCGTTGATAGATTCGCATCTGGCGGCACAGTCTGACGGCGTGTTTATGCTGCGCATAGAAGACACAGATACCAAGCGTGAAGTTGCCGATGCAGTGCAACTGATTATAGATTCTTTGCATAAATTTGGTATAGAGTATAATGATATGCCAGAATATGGGCCGTATTATCAATCTCAGCGTAAAGACATTTATCGTTCTGTGGCGGCGGAACTGTTGCGCCGCGGGCTTGCCTATCCATGCTTTTTGACGGCGGATGACATGGAAAAAATTCGCGCTGAACAATCTGCAGCGGGCTTTGCAACTGGCATATATGGCGAATTTGCACGCGATAGAGATATAACCGAAGAAGATATTATAAAACACTTGGATAATGGCGAAGTGCCGACGATTCGTTTGTATTCAACCGGCAATCCAAATGCGCGGATTTTCTGTAAAGATGCAGTGCGTGGTTCGATTGGTTTCCCAGAAAACAACGAAGATTTGGTTTTAATTAAATCAAATGATGGTTTGCCAACATATCATTTTGCACACCTGTGCGACGACCACTTTATGCGGACAACACATGTTATTCGTGGCGAAGAATGGTTGCCCTCATTGCCTTTGCACACGCAACTGTTCCGTATGATGGGGTGGACACCGCCGATGTATATCCATACTTCGACCATTGACAAGATTGACGAAGAAACGGGCAAACAACGCAAGTTATCTAAACGCAAGGATCCAGAAAGTAATGTTGCGTTCTTTTTACGCGATGGTTGGCCGACAACGGCGGTTCTGGAATACCTCGGGAACATTGCGGCATCGGGTTATGAAGAAGCGAAGTTAAAAGGTGCGGTTAAAAGTTTTTCTGAATATGAAATTAAACCGAAAAAAATTCCTATGTCGGGCGCATTGTTCGATATGAAGAAATTGGAATGGTGGGCCAAGGAATCTATTGGTGCTATGACTGTTTCAGATTTGGTAAAATCGGTTGTTGATTGGGCAAATGAATATGGTGATGAAAAGCACAAAATGCAGGTCGCAGATATTGACTATCTGACCGCTGTTTTGGCGATTGAACGCGATAATCCGCAGCGTATTCGTAAAGATTTTATCACTTGGCGGCAAACACTGGAAATTGTGGAATTTTTCTGGGACGAATTGTTTGTGCCAAACACAGAATACGCATACAACACGGATGTTTTACGGGCATTTATGGAAACATTTAATATTGCGGACGACAAAGACACTTGGTGGAATAAAATTGTCGCGATTGCCGAAAAGTTCGGAATTAAAAATGGCGAGGTTGCGATGAATCTGCGTGTTGCATTGTCGGGGCGCACCAATACGCCAGACCTGTATTCCATTATGCAGGTTATGGGTAAAGATAGGGTTATTAAAAGGATAGAGGGAGCGTTATGACAAAAAATCGTAAATTGGTTAGGACTAAATTAAAACAAGTGCGCGGCGATAAACATGCATCGCGTTTATTGCGTTGCCTGCGTGCGACAGGTTTGTTCCGTTGGGAACGTCGGTCAACCCGCGCAGAAGAAACATGGAATGTTTTGACACATGGTATTGGCATAGGCTTGGCCATTGCGGGTCTGACATTGTTGGTCGTGTTCGCGGCAATTTATGGAAACGCATGGACGGTGGTTTCTTGTGCGATTTTTGGTTTTACAATGTTCACACTTTATTTTGGTTCCACGATGTGTCATGCGCTGATTGGTAAGCGTGGCGAATGCTTTTTCGAAATTTGGGATAATATTGCAATCTATGCACTGATTGCCGGTACTTATACGCCATTTTTGTTGGTAAATTTGCGTGGACCGCTTGGGTGGACTGTGTTTGGAATTCTGTGGGCGGTTGTTATTTTTGGCACGATTGTAAAGGTGCGAAACCCCCGTCAGCAGCCAAAGTGGGTTGTAGGTTTATATTTGCTGATGGGGTGGACTTTGTTGTTCATATTGCCGATTATGATACGCCAGATTCCGGCGCGCGGCCTGTGGTTTATTTTGGCGGGCGGCCTGTCGTATAGCATTGGTGTGATATTTTACCTGTGGCGGAAATTAAAGTTTTCACACGCGATTTGGCACCTGTTTGTAATTGGCGGCAGTGTATGTTTCTTTTTCGCCGTTCTGTATGGTTCGGTGTTGATATAAAGTGCTTAGTATAAGTGGTTAGTGTGCGGGCGCATTCGCGCCCGTTTTTTTATTGTCGCCTCGCGGAAGGGCGTATGTCGTACCACTAACACTCTATTTGACTTTTCGATTCGGTTTATATATAATGCATACGTTATGAAACAGTTTTTGTTCACTTTTACAACAACTACTACAACCCCGTTTGGGGTACGGTAATTTCTATTTGCGTTTTTATGCGCGCGTTTATATAATCAAACAGTTAAAAAAATAACAAAATTAAAACTTAAAGGTACTTATTATGTCTTATCCAATTGAATTGGTTCGTCACTCGCTGGCACACGTTATGGCGGCGGCGGTGAAAAAATTACACCCAGATGTTAAATTTGCAGGTGGTCCCGCCATTGAAAACGGTTTCTATTACGACTTTGATACAGAATATCGTTTTTCCGAAGAAGATTTTGAAAAAATCGAAAAGGAAATGCGCGAACTGATTAAATCAAACGGCCGATTCGAACAGCGCATTATTGAACTGGACGAAGCAAAACAGATTTTCGCAGACCAGCCATATAAAATGGAATGGCTGAACGAATATGATGCGGCGGGCGAAAAATTGTCGATTTATACTTTCCGCGACTTTACCGATTTGTGCCGCGGGCCACATGTGGAAAGCTCGAAAGATCTGCCACGCGATGGGTTCAAAATTCGCAGCGTTGC
>JAFZVH010000017.1 GCA_017617915.1 Alphaproteobacteria bacterium | reverse complement strand
TCCAAGATAATTATAAATATTGGGGCCGAGAATGCGGTTATCCCAATGGAAATTATCTGTCAGGTTCGGCACTTTTTTGAATTTGAACGTAAAACTCATGACTATTATGCAACTTTGCGTCAAAATCCAAACGCTGAAAATACTACATTGGAAGCCCAGACCGCGGAAATGATGGAAAGTGGTATTGAAAGATATAATATGATGATTTGCAACTGTCTGAATGATTTACTGGACAGGGTAGGTTGGAATATTTTATACAGTCGTGGTGGCGACGTGTCTTTGTTTGATGGCTTTCCGCGCGAATGTAAATTATACTATCCGCAAAATATTGTCGATATTATTATGGACAAGTTAGATACATCCGTCCAGAACGAGATTTTTCATTTGACGCATTCTTCATCAAAGTTGGATATGACGCAACAGATTGCAATTTTCCGCTTTATGGCGCGTTTTGTGCTGGTTGCGGCGATGCCTTGGATGAATTCAGACAGAAAGTTGTCCGGTGACTCTTTGGCGGTGCGATTGTTTAACTTTGTTATGAAAGAAGTTTCGCGTTATTACAGTCGTGAAAAATAGGCTATTTATATTTGGGGAAAGCGTCCTTGTGCCCCTGTTGTTATTTGCTTGATTTTGGGTTTATACTGTGACACAATCAAATCAGATATGGAACGGTTTTGTCCATATCATCAACAAGTTTAGCAAAGGAAAAAAAGATGCGTCAAGGTAAAGTAAAATGGTATAACGGTAAAAAATGTTTCGGCTTTATTGCGCCGGATACACCGAACGCAGATGGTAATCAAGATGATGTTTTTGTTCATTCCAGTGCCCTGAAAGAAGCGGGTTTGCATTTCTTGAACGAAAACGATGTTGTGGAATTCGAAGAAGAAGATCGCAATGGCAAATTGTCTGTTACGACTATCAAATTGGTTCAACGTGATGAAGAATCAGCAAGGTTATTCCAAGAACGTCGTGCGGAACGCCGTCGCGCCCGCGAAGAAAGAAAATCACGCGAAGAACATAAAGAAAAACGTTCAGGTTTTGCTTTCTGGAGGAAATAAGATTTTCACCGCCGTTTAGGCGGTGTTTTTGTATAAACAAAAAAGGATTGAATATGAAGAAAATTGCTTGTGATAAATCGATGATGCGTTTTGGGGTGGCGGCGTACATTGTTGCGGCGGCTTTGGCGTTTATGTTGGGCATAGAAAAACCGATGCAGTCTTTGCGCGATATGTTTAATCCTGTATCGAACGGTCACTATTTGGGAATAAACAAGGATTATGATTTTCAACCAATATATGATGATAACTATGTTGATATTGGTTCTTTGACATATTTGTATAACCCAAATTATATCGGCAAGTTTCATCCAAGCGCCCAGTGGTATATAAATGCTGGTGGACTGGCATTGGGGCTTGGTGCGATTGGAATGGGTTTAAAAAAATCTGAACATGCGCGTTAAAGATTTTCCTCAATAAAAAAATGCCGTCCATTTGGGCGGCATTTTTGAAATACAAACTGTATTATTTTTTTATTCCCATTCTTATCGCTTTGTATTCTGCAATAGTGACGCAACCATCCGCACCGACATTTGAATTCTGTAACGCTTCGCGAATTTTCTTGCTAATTACAGATTCCATATCCAAACAGCCGTTCACAAACACAGGATGTCTTTCTTGTGTGCGTTTCTTGTACATATCAGGTCCCTTGCGACAGTTTGTCATTTTTGCAACTGCAAACCCAAGCAAGAATACGATAAGCAAAACGACAAACTTTTTAAATTTACCGCATCTGCAACCGCACTTGCATGCGTCGCCACAGTGGCACATATGGGCATCTGCATGCACTGGCATAACCTTTGGTGCCGTTCTTTTAATTGTTTTTTTGGGTGCTTTTTTTGGCATGGTTTCTCCTTTCTCTATACTGGCATAATATAAAAATAAAATTTTGTTGTAAAGAGTTTTTTTAACGCCCCACGTGGGGCGTTATTCTTTACTTTTGAACAAAGTGAACACTGTATTGCGGTTTCTTGTCCGAACCCAACGCGGCACGCACAACCTTGTTCGCCGCCGTTTGTACCGTACGAACTAAGTTGTCCTGTGATTTGCGTTCTGTTTTGGACAGTGCGTCTATGGCCTTGGTAATTTCAATCTGAATCTGGCGTTTCATAAAACCTGTTGTATCAGATTCAAATATGCCGGCACTGGAAACCTCTGGTGTACCCTTCAAGAAGCCGCGCTTGTCAACCGGCAATGTCACAAATATTGCGCCATTCGATGCAATCTTTTTGCGGTTCTTATAGACTTGATCATTTGCACTGCGTTCGGTTTCACCTTCCATAACAACAAAGCCTGTGTCAATAGTTTCGCAAACATACGGTTCTGCGCCATCCGCCAAAGCAATCATTTCGCCGTTGCGAACCAGCATCATATGCTTTGCACCGCCACGTTCCATCGCCATTTTGCCGTTCAGCATTTCGTTGATATAGTCCCCGTGCATAGGAATCGAAACTTGCGGATGTACCATATCGTAAAAGCGTTCCAATTCTGGTCGGCCGGCGTGTCCACTGGCATGCACATGGTCGGTATCATAAATCGTGTGAGTGCGAATACCCATCTTGGCCAGTTTATTGTACAAGAAAGAAACATCTTGTTCGCGACCTGGAATAATAATCGCACTGAACACGACTGTATCGGTCGGCATCAGTTTCATTTCTTTTACCTGACCGCGGCACAGACGTGTCAGCATTGCGTATTTTTCACCTTGGGAACCGGTCAAGAATATTGCCTGTTTTTCCGCCGGCAAATCTTTTATTTCAGAATACTGATAAATATCGTTTTCCGCCAGATAATCGAACTTTATACCCATTTCGCGAAACTCTGGTAAACCGACATAAGGCACAGGATTCTGATTGCTGCGTTCTTTGATTGCCGCCATACGACCAGAGTCATGTGCGGCCTGGGCAAACATTTTAAGACGCGCCAAACTGCGGGAATAGCCCGTCACAATAACACGCCCCGGGGCATCGCGCATAATCTGGGTCAATGTATCGCGCACCTGAATTTCTGTGGTTTGCACCGTTTGACGCGACACAGATGTAGAATCGCATGCGCACGCAATCAGTTTCGGGTCCGATCCAATTTCGCGCAAACGTTCATAATTTGTGGCTGGCTCAATCGGGTTGTCGTCATTAAAGGTCCAATCGCCAGTATGTAAGATTTTCCCCGCGCCAGTTTTGATAATCAGCATTTGCGCTTCGGGTACGGAATGGCTGACATGGAAAGTTTCAACTTCAAATGGGTCAAGTTTCAAGGTCGCGCCCGCCGCATCAAATTCAACAATGTCTTTCTTTGGGTCAAAGTCCATTTCCATACCGCGGAAAGTCTGGCGCAAGATTTCGGCGGGAAACCGAGTGCAATAGATTGGCTTTCTGAACTTTGGCCAAATGTATTTCAGTGCGCCGATATGGTCTTCGTGGCCGTGTGTTATGACAAAAGCCACTACATCTTTCTTGCGCTTTTCCAACCACTTTGTGTCGCAGTATTGAACATCGCCTGCGCCAATTTCTTCTTCCAAAAATCCCATACCGCAATCGACAACAATAAATTTGCCTTTGTATTTATACAGGTACATATTCTGGCCGACGTGTTCCAACCCGCCAAGTGCCATAAAATAAACTTTTTCATCGTGGGCGTCAGATTCAGGCTGCTCGCCATCGTCAACATTCACGATTAAATCAGGGTTCGTATCAACTTCATCGTCTTGAACCAGTTCTGGTTCAATATTTTTGTGCAGTTTAACCATAAATAATAATCCTTTTTTAGTGTTAAATTTATCCGCAATCACGACGATTCAATGCGAATAGGGTTGCGCAAACCATATTTGTAGGGAATCTGTGATTGCGGGGCTTTTTCATACAGATGATACATTCTTAAAAAGCAAAACACAAGCGGAATCAACGCAAAACAAAAACCGACACAAGGTCGGTTTTAATTTTTGGTGGGGCCACAGGGATTGCACATCCCCAACATTTGCAATGTTGGGTCCCCTTCCACTCGTAAGGCGCGAACTTCGCGTTGCTCGTTCTTGCCAACTATCGTGTCGAACCCTTTTGGGTTCTCGTCTTGTTTTCCCAGACCAAAAACAAAAACCGACACAAGGTCGGTTTTGTTTTTTGGTGGGGCCACAGGGACTCGAACCCTGGACCCAATGATTAAAAGTCATTTGCTCTACCAACTGAGCTATAGCCCCAGAACTTTTTTCCAGAAGTTCGGCGCCAATTATGACACCTGTTTTATAAAAAATCAAGAAAATTATTCAAAAATGTGCTTTTTTATCTGGGGAGGGCGAATCTGGTTTAGATGCCGCGTCCAATAATTGTTCAAATTTCATGGCAATCGCCGCCCCAGAATCCAGCCAATCTATGATTTTATCTATGATGTTTTGGACATGTTTTGCTACAATTTTGCGGTTCCCGCGCAGATTGTGTTCGTTCACCAAGTGCGATATTTCCCGCGTCATTTCGCTAAGCAGGTGCATATGTTCATCTGACATAATATTTTCGCGCCCATAGCGATAAATGATGTTTTCCAGTTCGCCATAATACTGGTGCAGCAGGTTCACGTGTTCTGTGCGCAGGCGCAGTTTTTCGGCAATCTGGTGTTCGCGCAGCATCTGCATAGAATTTATCTTTAACAAGGTCGCATCGCCGCGCAACCCCAACGCTTTGCGCAGGACCAAGACGATATGCAGCACCAAGACATTTATTTTGTCGTCCATATTGCCCGCCATATTTTCGTGCAGACGCCGCGATATACGATAATTCGTATAATCGTAAAGCAAAAACACAATTGGAATTGCAAGCAAGGATGCCGAAATATTGCTAATCAGGTCGGCCAGAACTGGGTCGTTGATGTTATCCAATGCGACAGTGAACAACAGCACGCCGCCGGCAATGGATGCCAAATAAGGGATACTTTTCAGTGCAAGGTTTTTAAAGTTTATACTCATGGCGATAATTATGCCCAAATTGGTGGCGGCATGCTATGAGAACAAAGTCAAAATTGAAATGTGGCTTTGCTGTTGTTCACCCTTGAATTTCCGCCCATTTTGTACTATAATATTTGTGTGAACAGGAGTCAGTTATGGCGGATATGTCAAAGTTTTTAGAGTCGGTATTCAAAATTCAGCGTATGCGCGCATGGCGGATTGAACATCCTGAACGCTGGCAACAGTTTAGTGATTGGGCTGGCTCTGGTGCGCCCGATAGTGGCAAACTGAATTCTGATCAGCGTAAATGGCTGTCTTATATTAAAAGAGTAGATCCAAACGACGACAAGTCTGCCTTTGTGCGTAGGCCAGATCCAAAAAAAGGCTTTTTGGAAATCAAAGATTATCCCGCATTCACAGAATTGGATGATGCGGCCTGGCAAGAATTATATCTGAATTGTCAGAATACTTGGTATCAAATGAAACACGACAAGTCAGATTATAAAGATTCTGTCATTCAGTTCATTGCAGATAATGCTAAGTATTTTGACGATTACGCCGAAGGCGCAATGGAGGCGACAACCGAAACAGAAAATGCTATCCAGTCAATGATTGATTTATTGGAAAAAGTGGCGGTTACAGATTCTTATGTGTTGTCTAACCTTGGTGTGGCATCATCGGAAATAACCAAACTGAAAGATGCGGTTGCAAAAAAGAAATACAATAAAGATGCAGATTTTCGTAAAAAGATGATGGAAATCGCATCAAAAATTGTAAATGCTACGGATGAAACTAAAAATGCGTTAAACAGTGTGGTTAAGGCAAATTTTGCGCCATTAGAAACACTATCAGATTATATTAAACAGCCAGGCAAAAATTTAAATATTATTCCAAACGAATACAGCGGTTGGAATATGCGATATGCCGATGATACAAAGATTAGAGAGTTTAAACAGCACTATTTAGATTTTCTGCAACCTATATATTCGGACGAAAATGTTTTCAAGGCATTTGATGCAAAAGAAACTGGCAAGAAACCTGTCACAAGCGCCATAAACAAAGCAAAGAAAGATATCGATTACGACGATAAGAATTCCAAAAATCAAATTCCGCCAAAGCGTCAAGATGAAATGAATTTGGTCGAACAGATTCAAAAATGGGCGGGCGATAAATATGAAGATTTTTTCAAAAAATATAAAGAACTGCGCGGTGCCAAGATTTTGGAGCATCCAGATGAAGTCAACGCTGTTTTGAAACGCATAGACAAAGAAGGAATTAAACCAACAGACGATTTAAATAAATTGGCGGGCAGTGCGGACAAGATTACCAAGGCGCTTAGACAATCTAATCCAAAGGCGGCTAACGCTTTTGAGTGGCTGGCAGATGCTTTAAAAGATTTTAGTGCCGATCCAAACATGACCAAAACTATGGCGGGCGCACTAAAGAGTGGCCGTAAAATGCATAACTTGGTGCAAGAGTTAGTTATTCGTGCGGCGGACAATCCAAAGGACGATACCGTTTACAAAGCCAAGGTTGCGATGGAAATATTGTCGGTTATGCAATATGGTGCCACAACAAGCAAGATAATGGATTCTTTAAAGAACGATAAAGAATTGTTCACATTCTTTTCAAATAAAGATTTATCATGGAATAAAAACGAAGGTGTTCAGTTTATTACGACCGCAATGGACAAAACATTTCGTGCTGCGTGTTTGGGTATTGGTTATGGCGCAACTATTGTAACAAATTTTGCACGAAAAAAATATAAATCCAGATTTAATCGTAAATTGCGTGACCCACGTATGAAACAGGCATATGATGATTGGGGCGCAGAAAATAACGATGGGCGTGACAAGGCGCGTGCAGATGTTGATGCAGATAACGGCGTCAATGGCATAGATTCCCCATTCAAAAAACAAAAAGACGATGCGACAACCAAACGGGATGATGCGATGAATTGGTTGCGTGATCCGACTGGCGGGGGTTATACTGGCAACAATGAAGAAGTTTTGAAAAAAGCAAACCAAGATATTAATGCATTAAAGGGTCAGGAATGGACACATCAAAATGAAGTAGATACTTTTTCACAATTGTTATCGGATGTTAGTAAAGCACAAAGTATTTACGAAGAGTTGGAAGGTTTAACCGATGAAGAAAATGCTATTGTTGCCGATGCCAGTTTAACCGATATTCAAAAACAAGCAAAACTGACAAATATTGAATCTAAGCGCGATAATTTTAAGAAAGAATTAACAAAGATTGGATACAATGGTAAACTTGATTTAAGTTTAATAGGCGGTCAAGATTTAGACTTGGTCAATAACAAAAAGGTTACCAGTGCAAATTTAGAAAATATTTATAACTATGTTTCTCGTTATGACACTTATCAAAATGCCCAAACCAACCTTGGCGATGTTCAACAAAAAATATATGACCGTCAGCAAAACATAGATAACTATCACAAAGCAATAGACGATATAAATGCAGCCGAGAAACAAATAAAAGAACGCAAAAAAAAGTTGGATGATTGGGACAAAAATCATCATGATGTTTATCGTGAACTGATGGCGTATTGGGATACATTGCAAAATCCACGATTAAAGCGTTATGGATTGCGCAGCGCTTCGGCAATTCAAGATAGCAATAAAACACTTGTGTCAGATTTGTTTAATAAAAAATTACAGGGTTATACGCTTAATTAACATCTGCCCCCAATCGGGGGCGTTTTTTGTTGAAATTTAATATTATTTGGTGCTATGATGCCCGCGTAATAATTTTAACCAAAAGGAAAGAATATGTATATTATGGCGTTGAACTGCGGTTCGTCCAGTTTGAAATATCAGGTCTTTGATGCGGATACCAAGGAACAGATTGTTAGTGGAAATGTTGAAAAAATCGGTTCTGATGATTCCTCTATCACGCAAAAATACAAAGGCGCAAAAACCAAAAAAGAAACCCCGATGAAAAATCATAACGAGGCATTAAATGTGGTTATGTTGATGCTGCGTGAGGCATCGATTGATATGAACGAAATTCGCGGTGTTGGCCATCGTGTTGTTATGGGCGGGTCTAAGTTTGCCTCGTCTGTTGAAATCAACAACGATGTTATGCGCGAAATCGAAAAGTGGCGCAATTTGATGCCGCTGCACATTCCGGCATCGCTTATGGGAATCGAAAGTGCACGCCAAATGTTACCGAACGCGACCCAGGTTGCGGTGTTTGATACGGCTTTCTTGCAGACTATGCCGGAATACGCGTATCGCTATGCGGTGCCAGATTCTTGGTATCGTGGATTAGGCGTGCGCCGCTATGGGTTCCATGGAACCAGCCACCTGTATGTTTCTAAACGCGCGGCGGCAATGCTTGGGCGGCCAGCGGACCAGTGCAATTTGATTACGATGCATATTGGTTCTGGTGCATCGGGTGTTGCAATCAAGAAAGGTATTGCGGTTGATACTACATTGGGTATGACGCCGACCGCCGGTCTGATGATGGGCACGCGTCCGGGCGATGTTGATGCCGGTGCGTTGCTGTATGTTATGGAACAGTTGAAATTGACCCCAGAACAGATGACAAAGCATTTGAACAAAGATTCTGGGCATTTAGGCATCACAAAGTGCTTTGCGGATCGCCGCGATGTCGAAGAAAACCGCGAATCTAATCCAGATTGCAAACTTGCGCTGGAAATGGAAGTGCACAATGTCAAAAAGTATATCGGCGCGTTTATGGCGGAACTGGGCCATGTTGACGCCTTGGTCTTTACCGCGGGTGTGGGCGAAAATGATTCATATCTGCGCGGCAAATTCTGTGAAGGTTTGGAAGAATTAGGCATCAAACTGGATGCGGCCAAGAACGAACAGGCTTTGGCGCGCCTTGATGCGGGTGAATGCGAAATCAGTGCACCTGACAGCCGCATAAAAATCTTTATGATTCCAACAAACGAAGAAATCGTGATTGTGGAAGACACATTGGGCATTATGAACAAGACCTATGATGCGAACCATTTGAAAATGCAGTATTCATTCGCAACAATGAACGAAAAGCAGAAATAGGGATTAGTGTTAGTGGTCGGGCAACCGACCGCTATTTTTTTGTTGACTTTTGGTTTGTTTATGCATAAAATGTGCGTCGCAGAGTTTTGGGGTTGTAGCTCAGTTGATTAGAGCGCCTGATTTGCATTCAGGAGGTCGTGGGTTTGAGTCCCATCAGCTCCACCAAGATAATGTAGTATAAAAAACGCCGCAAAGGGGGTGAATAGTTTATGGTAAAAGTTCTGGTACGTGATAACAATGTCGAACAGGCACTGCGCGTTGCAAAACGCAAGTCCCAAAAAGAAGGACTGTATCGCGAAAGCAAAGAACGCCAACGCTATGAAAAACCAACAACCAAGCGTAAACGTTTGAAAGAAGAAGCCGTTCGTAACGAAAAGAAACGTCAATCAAAACAAAGAATGGTTTTCGGATTCTAAAAATTCACCGCCCAAATTTGGGCGGTTTTTTATTGCCCGACGGCAGGTATGTGTTAGAAATATACAACAGGCCCAGCGATAAATTCGCCAGTACCCGCATTGGTAAAGAAAGTATTTGATACTAAATCGTACATACCAATTTCATTATCGCTGTTTCGATGTGCGGGGATAAAGTTGTGGGTTAACATATCACCTTCCCAAATTTTTGCATAAAACAGTTTGCCGATTACATTGGAAAAAATTAGCACATTACTATTATTTGGTTAATTTCTATCTGACCTTTGTATCCATGATGACTGGTAATTTTGAGATGTTATGCTTGTTGGGGTTATGTATAATATATCCGTTACCGCATCGGAATTTGTAAGGCTATAATAAAACAATGTGTTTGGTAATCTACAGACCCAGCCCAAAAGCCGGTAGAGAGCAACACCAATATTACCAGTGCCAATCAATTGAGAGCCTTCTTGGGACAAAATTGTGTCTGAAAAACTGATTTCAAAAGACATATTTGTTGTTGCGTTATCACCGGTGTCAATATACTGTGTTCCAGTACTTTCCAGATATTCCAACTGCGTATAACCACTGGGCAAAGTCTGGGTTTGCGCTGCACCGCGGACTTCGTACAGCAGGCAGTGTGCGTTGTCGTGAACATTGCCTTGCCATTCCACGCATACGAATTCGCTTTCCAATGCGTTTTGAACCGCGCTGTTAAAAGCACCCGCGGTTACAAGTGCATCTGTTTGTGTGTTGTACGTGGCGGTTGTATCATAAATCGCCTTTTCACCAATTGTGCCCGCAGTACCTGTGTTAGTCACAACAGTATTCGTATTCTTGGCGGGAATTTGTGTCTGCAGTGTTGCAACCTGACCATCCACATACTCTTTAGATGTGATTGTATTATCGGCCCGAACAGAAAAAACAAACAAAGCCAAAATAACAAACAATAATTTTTTCATTTTTCCTTTCCTTTTTTAGTTCCCCTCCTGCGGGGGGGCTCGCTGTAGCATCAGCAAAAGCGGGACGGGGTGGGCCCCACCTCCCAGCGTTCCACGCTGTACTCCTCCGGTGGAGGAGAACTTTTGCTCTCGAACAAGCCTGACGAGATTCCATGTTTCCGCGGTGTGATGCGCCAACCATCAGTCACTAAAAATTGTGACAAAAACGTACGTTTAAATCGACCGATACCAAAATATCGTTTGGAAACAAAAAATCCCAGAAATCTTGGATTTTTAATTTTTTTAAACTCGAAAAAAATAGGTTGATTTAAACGTACGTTTTTTTCGACCGATTTTGGTCCAGAAAATCGGCACTTTCGGCGGAGCCCACTAATAACCACTTACACCTTGTCGCGGCTGTGCGCAGCAGCCACTAACCACTAACATAAATCCATTTGCATTTTTTTTGTCTTGGTGCTATTCTGACACTCTGCAAGAAGGTAATTATGTCATCAAAGGCAAGAAAAACTTTTAAGAGAATCCTTGGATATTCTGGGTTTGTGTTTTTTGGTTTGGCGGTTGGTATGCTGTGGTGGCAGCTGCGGAATTATTCTCTGTCTGATATCGCGCATGCGTTGTTAAATATTCCGGCGTGGAATTTGATTGCGGCAATGGCGGCCTGTTTCGCGGGTTATATCGCATTGGCGTTTTATGATTATTTGGCATTGGGCTATATTGGCGCAGGCGACAAAGTTTCTTGGTGGAAATGGATGTTGGCCGGAATGTTGGGTTTCGCAATCAGCAATAATGCCGGTCATGCGGTGGTCAGTGGTGGGGCGATTCGTTATCGTCTGTACACCCGTTGGCGCATTCGTGGCGGTGATATCGTTAAAATTCTGACTATCAACGGTTTTACATATTTCTTGGGCGCGACGGCGATTGTGGTTTGGGGCTATTTCTTGATACCGCGTTCAGTGTTCAATGAATCGCTGGGTGCCAGTGTGGGATTGAACACTTTGTTTATATTCTGTTTGGCAACACTGTTGGCATATTTCGGCATAACAATCTTTTTCCGCCACAAGAGTGTTAAAATCGGTCAATTAAAGTTCGAAGTGCCAACAACTAAAATGGCAACGGTTCAAACATTGCTTGGAATTACAGACAGTGTTTTGGCGGGTTTGGTCCTGTATTTCTGTTTGACGCCGTTTGTTCATATTCCTTTTGGAACATATATTGGGCTGTTTGTTGTTGCACAAACAACCGGTGTATTCAGTCAGGTTCCTGGGGGTATTGGCGTCTTTGAAAGCATCTTTTTGTTGGCCTTGCCCGAAGGCGCAGACAAGGCCAGTGTTTTTGGCGCACTGTTGGCATATCGCATAATTTACTATGTTTTGCCACTGATTGGGGTGGGGGGCTGGTTCTTTGTGTATGAACGTTGGCTGCGTGCGCGGATGCGTCGCTGGATAAACGAAGCCAAGCAGAAAATCACCAATTTTACGAATAAAACCACAGAAAAATAAAATGCCTTGCGTATTTATATGTCGCATGCTAGAATGCGGTGCATATGTATTATGATGGGGTGTAAAGTGCCGATATTGTCACTTTTATCTTTAATTCGATTGACGCTGATAGGTATCGCGGTGTTATCCCTTGGCATGGGCTTGGACGCCCCATGGGGACGGATTATTGCCCACAGATATGTATTAAACACAAAAGGATTATTTAATGTCAAAAAAGATATATGTGGACGCAGTCCACCCGGAAGAAACGCGCGTTGTCGTTGTTGATTCCACTAATAATCGTGTTTCTGATTTTGACGTTGAAACCACGACCAAGCCTCAGATAAAAGGAAATATTTATCTGGCCAAGGTCATAAGGGTAGAGGCGTCACTGCAGGCGGCATTTGTTGATTATGGTTCCGGCAAGAATGGATTTTTGCCATTTTCGGAAATTCATCCAGACTATTACCAAGTGTCGGCGGAACAGAAAAAGAAACTGATTGAACTGGCGCATGCTAACATTGTCGACGATGACGAAGACCCAGATGACGAGTCTGACGAAGTCGCCGACTATGATGATCAAAACGCGGGTGAAGATAATAAAGAATTTGAAAAACGTGCGCGTGAATTCAAAATTCAAGATGTTATAAAACCAAAGCAAATATTGCTGGTTCAGGGCGTCAAAGAAGAACGCGGACAAAAAGGCGCGTCTATGACAACATATTTGTCGTTGGCGGGTCGTTTTGCGGTTTTGATGCCGAATTCGCGCAAACGCAACAGTTATGGAATTTCTAAAAAGATTTCTGACCGCGCGGAACGTGCGCGCCTGCGTGAAATTTTGCATACCTTGAAAATACCAAAGGGTATGACAGTTGTTCTGCGTACGGCGGCATTTGGTGCAGGTGTGGCGGATATCGCAGCGGACTATGATTACTTGGTGAATTTGTGGAACGAAATCCGCAAGACAACATTGGAATCTGTGGCGCCAGTCACAATTCATACCGAAGATTCTTTGTTGCGTCGTGTCGTGCGTGATTTCCTGTCATCCAAGGATGATGTTTTAACTATTCAAGGTGAAGAGGCTTTCGAAGCGGCCAAAACATATTTCCAACAAATGTACGGTCGCGCACCACGCAAACAGTTGGTGTTGTATAAAGATACTGCGGTACCACTTATGGTCAAGGCGGGCGTGGAAAAGCAATTGGAAGGTCTGCATGGTCCATATGTTCAATTGCCATCTGGCGGCTCGCTGGTTATCAACCAGACCGAAGCAATGGTTACAATCGATGTGAATTCTTCACGCGCGATCAAGGAAAAAGATATCGAACAAACGGCACTGAATACGAATTTAGAGGCCGCAGAAGAAATCGCACTGCAATTGCGTCTGCGCGATTTGGCGGGCATTGTCGCGATTGACTTTATCGATATGGAAGAAGAACGCAATAACCGCAAACTGGAAATGAAAATGCGCGAGGTAATGAAGCATGACCGCGCACGTACCCAGGTTGCAAAAATCAACGCGTTTGGTGTGCTGATGCTGTCGCGTCAACGCCTGCGCAGCAGTTTTATTGAATCTTCGTATGTCGCATGTCCGCACTGTATGGGCGCGGGCGTCGTGCCAAGTATTCAAACGGCATCCATTATCTTGTTCCGCCACTTGCAGGAAAAACTGCTTGCCAAGGCGGCGCAAAAGATAATTATGACGGTACCAACAGATATCGCAATCTATATTCTGAACCACAAACGTGCAGAATTAAATGCGATGGAAAACGAATTTGACACAGAAATCGTGATTGTTGGCGATGACAGTATGATGAATATTGATCAATATTCAATTCAACGCGTCGCGCCAGAGCAGGTTAAAACAGATGAATTGTTGATGGCTAATGCGCCTTCGACAGATGCGAAAAAGAAAAACGCGCAACACACCGAGGCCAAAAAGACGACTATGAACGCGCCGCGTCGTGCGCGCCGTCGGCCCCAGAAAAATAAAAAGAAAAGTCTGTGGCGCAAATTGGTTGGTTAAAAATAAAAATTCCCAGAAATGGGAATTTTTTTGTGGCAAAAAAATGCGTCACCGTTAAAGATGACGCATTCAGTTTTTTTATTAAAAAAACCTTTGGTGGGTTATGTAGGACTCGAACCCACGACCAAAGCGTTATGAGCGCTCCGCTCTAACCAACTGAGCTAATAACCCACGGCAAAGATTATTAAACATTTTATTTCGCCTTGCAAGTTAAAAGTTGCGTTTTTGCTTTATTTTTTTCCTTTTTTGTGCAAGCATCTTTTCGTTATGAGTGAGCTGGTCCCCATTTTAAGTCCTGAACAAATGACGGCGTTTAATACAATTGAACGCACAAATTCAAATATCTTGATTCTGGGGCAGGCGGGTACAGGAAAATCAACCTTTGTAAATTATCTGAAATCTGTAAGCAAAAAGCGCATAGTTTGCGCTTGTCCAACCGCGGTCGCGGCATTGAATATCGGCGGACAGACCATACATTCACTGTTTCAAATTCAGCCACGCGATTTTATATTCCCAGAATTTTTGAAATTAAAGGCGCGTGTGCGGAATATTTTGACCGCTACAGATGTCTTGGTATTAGATGAAGTGTCGATGATTGCGCCTGATTTAATGGATGCAATGGACATATTGGCGCGTAGTGCACGGCACAGTACAGAACCTTTTGGCGGCATTCAGGTTGTCGCAATCGGCGATTTGTTTCAGTTGCCACCGGTAATAACGCGCGATGCGGCAAAATATTATGAAACAGAATATGGTAATGAACGCGCTTATTTTTTCGACAGCCATGTGTATCAGCGTTCAAACTTTGTGCGTTTTAATTTTGATTTGGTTTATCGTCAACAAGATTCAGAACTGTTGAATCATTTAACGCAACTGCGATGTGGTGGTGGGGCGAATGCACTTTCGTTCTTTAACGCGTGCAAAATTGCCCAGCAAGATAAATATAATAATGCGGTTTTAATAACGCCGTTTCGCGCGGTGGCGGAAAGGATAAATGCGGCAAGGCTGGAACAAATTGCCGTGCCTGCAATAGTTTATACTGGGGAAATTTCCGGTAATTTTTCGCCCAGCGACGTGCCTGCGCCGATGAATTTAGAATTAAAGGTTGGGGCGTTGGTTGTCTTTGTTAAAAACGGCGACAAATGGCATAATGGTTCTATGGGTATAGTTCAGGAACTGGGCGCCAAAGAAATAATTGTGCAATTATTGAACAGAAATCGCGATGTAGTGTCTGTGCGGCCAGAAAAATGGCAAAAGATTGAATATGTTCGCGATGAAAATGACCGTTTGCAAGAAAACGAGACTGGCGCATATAAACAGTTTCCACTGACACTGGGCTATGCCATGACGATACACAAGGCCCAAGGTAAAACATTGGATGCGGTTATTGTTGATATATCGCGGGGCGCGTTTGAACATGGGCAAACCTATGTTGCCTTGTCGCGGACGCGGTGCGCCGCAGATATGCATATTGCGCGTCCTCTGTCATCTCGTGATATTATCTTTGACTCGCGAGTGTTGGAATTTGTTGGATGTGATACAGATTAAATATCTTTGACCATCAAAATTGCATCAACGCCATCGTAGTATTTCGGGCGCAGACCATTTTGCACAAAGCCACATTTTTTATACAGGGCAATGGCGGGGGCGTTTTCGGCGGACACTTCCAAAAAGATTTTTTTTGCACCCAATTTTTTTACTTCATTTTCCATAATACCCAACATCGCAATTGCAATACCTGTGCCACGGGCATGGGGGTGAACACCAATAGTGATAAGTTCGGCTTCGTCACATACAGTGCGCCAAACGATAAAGCCATTATCACTTGCGATGATTTCACAGCCCGATTTTTTCAAATCGCGAAACTCGTCCGCAGCCCATGGCCGATGCGGAAAACATGTTTTGTGAAGTTCTGCGACTTTATTGAACATTTTTATTCTTTGCTTCTTCTGCATAACTTGGGCGCAGATACATTGGCACCACAGGGTCCAGATTACCGCGCGCCAATTTGTTGCGGACAATTTCGGTGCCAAGCGACAAATCGAATGGCTTATGTCCAACGGTGCGCGGACATTTCATTTGTTCTGTTTCGACTTCTTCTATTGTCATAGTTGCCGGTTCATGTAATTTTGATGCAACAAATAAATCGCCACGACCAGAGTCAATTGCAACAAATGCATCGGGCGTGGCGGCTAAATACAATTCAAATGCGTTTATTCCGACAACTGGGATATTTAATCCCATTGCTAAACCTTTGGCATATGCAATCCCCATGCGGATGCCAGTAAAACTTCCCGGCCCAACAACAACGCCAATCGCGGTTAAATCAGACCAACTTGCGCCACATTCTGTTAAAAACTTTTCCGTTTCTGCGGGCAGGGCGACAGATTGTTTTTCAGCTTCTACCGACTTGTGGTATCCATCCAATACAAATTCCAGCCCATTTCCAGATGTGTTTATAACCAGTATCATTATTGTATCCCTTTATATATTAACGCCAAATCCAATGCGTTTTGAAAAGCCTGCAGAATGTTGAGTGGACAGCAAGTTATCTATCTTGGATGCTGTAAATTCTGTTGGCGCGTCTTCCCCATCGTTTTCAAGCAACGCGCGCCGTAAAATTGCGGTCAGTTCGCGCTGCAGTTGGCGAACGCCCGCTTCGGCGGTATATTTACGAATTATGTGTCGTATTGCATCATCGGAAATTTTGATGTTGTTGATGTCCCAGCCCGTATCTTTGGCGGCGCGCGCAATCAAGTGGTCGCGTGCAATTTCAACCTTTTCGTCTTCGCTGTATCCGGGCAGTTCAATTATTTCCATACGGTCTTTTAACGCACTGGACATATTCAAACTGTTTGCAGTTGCAATAAACAATACATTGGACAGGTCAAAGTCAACCTCCAGATAATGGTCGCGAAATGCATGATTTTGTTCTGGATCTAAAACTTCCAACAAGGCAGATTCCGGGTCGCCGCGCCAATCGCGTCCCATTTTATCGATTTCGTCTAAAACTATGACAGGGTTGTTTGCGTGCGCGCGTTTTAGTGCATCCATAATACGACCTGGCTGGGATCCAATATAGGTTTTGCGGTGTCCGCGAAAATGCGCTTCGTCAGATACACCGCCCAGTGATATGCGGTGATATTTGCGCCCCAGTGCCAACGCGATAGATTTACAAAGCGATGTTTTCCCAACGCCCGGTGCACCAACAAAGCAAAGTATGCTGCCCTTTGATGAGCCAGTCTTTTTCATAACGGCAATATGTTCCAGAATGCGTTCCTTGACAGGTTGCATTCCCGAATGTTCGCTGTCCAGTACCGCGCGTGCAACATTCAGGTCGATTTTGGCTTTATCTGATACCCCCCATGGCATTGCCAGTAATTCTTCCAAATATGTTTTAATTAGACCGCCTTCGTTAGACATAGGCGACATATTGCGCATACGTTTCCATTCTGAAATCGCTTTTTCTTTCACTTCGGCGGGCATTTTAGATTTTTCGATTTTCTTGCGCAGGCTGGCCACATCGCTTTCTTCATCGTCTTCGCCCATTTCTTTTTGTATCGCGCGCATTTTTTCTTGCAGAATTGCCTCGCGACGACCTTGTTCCATTTGGCTGGTAATGCGGCGATTTATGCTGTCTTCGATTTTGAAAGTTTCATAAACCATCCGAGTCTTTTCAAACAGCATAACCAGTTTATCGTACCAAGAGGCCGTAATTAAAATACGAACCGCGGTATCTGTGTCAACCTCAATAGTTTGCATGACCGAGTCAACAAACGCAGGTAAAGGATAGTTTTGAATAATATTGCGGAGTTTATCAACTTTGAATCTGCGAACTGTAGATATAGATTGCAATGTATCGAAAATCTTTTCGCGCATAATCAGTGTGCGTTCATCATCCATATCATTTGCGGTTTCTATAACGGATGTATCCGCAGAAAATATACCATCATCAACTGAAATATTGTCCAGTTTAACCGCGCTTGTGGTCTTGATTATCGTATGCAGTGTGCCGTCTGGCATACGCAGAACTTGGGCAATGTGACCAATTGTCCCATATTCGTATATATCGTTTGGTGATGTTGGATATGCCCCACTGTGTTGTGGCACCAATACCACGCGTTGTGTGGTTGTAGCGGCATTTTCGATACATGCAATCGACACCGAATTATCAAGATAAATCGGCACAGTCATATCTGGATGAACAACTAAATCACGTGTAGGTAATATAAATTCTTTCATAGCATTCATAAATATAGACCCTTAAAAACAACTTTTCAAGTTTTAGGGGTAATAAAAAATCCCCATAACAGGGGATTGAAATTTTAATGGTGTTGTCTTGATTAGTGACGACGGCCACCAAAACCACCGTGTTGTGTATTTGCACTGGAACGGCGGGACAAATAACGTGCCGCAATCAGCAAGAACCATTCCAAAGACAATAATGCTAAAAACATAAACTTGCCTTGCGCCATTGGCATCCAGCCCAAAACATAAACCAACTGTGCTACAAAAGAAATGTACAGCACACCGAACATACCACCAAAAAATACTTTCTTAATTTTTCCTAACATTTTTTACCCTCTTGTGTTTTTTCTATCAAGTTAAAGTACCAGGTTTCTGGTGCCAGGCACCTGGTGGCCCCGCAAAAGCTAAAACGAACATAATCAACAATTGCCAACTATGTTCAACCTAAGTGTTAGGCAGCCATTGCAAGACGAACATTATCGTTCGCATTCATTTTTTTATTGGTTTTTAACGACACCGCGTCGGATTCAGCCAAATTGTCTTTACTTCGCCTGTCGAAACTGGTTCACCCCCATAATTTTTCTTGGTGGAGGTGCCGGGTACCGCCCCCGGGTCCAAAACGACTATTCCACAAAGGTTTCAGAATCATCATCACTTACGTGACATTCTTGATTATAATCTTTATACTGGAAATTGCAAGTTTTTAAGTTATAATGACCATGATATGAAGTTCTTGGACAAAGCAAAAATCTTTATCAAGGCGGGTGATGGCGGCAATGGTGCAGCCACTTTCCGTCGTGAAAAATACATTGAATTTGGCGGCCCCAACGGTGGTGATGGTGGCCGCGGTGGAGATGTAGTTTTTCGCGCGGTGCCAAATGTAAATACACTTATTGACTATCGTTTCAAAATGCACTTTGCGGCGCAAAGGGGCGAAAATGGTATGGGCAAGATGCGTACCGGTGCATCGGGCGAAACGCTTGTGCTGCCTGTGCCAACTGGCACGGTGATTTTGTCTGAAAACGAAGAAATTGAATACGCCGATTTGAACAAAGATGGTATGGAATATTTGGCGGCGCGTGGTGGAAACGGCGGATGGGGAAATCTGCACTTTAAAAGTCCGACAAATCGTGCCCCGCGTCAGGCGAATGATGGTTTGCCGGGTGAAGAAAGAACGGTTGTGTTGCGCCTTAAACTGATTGCCGATATTGGACTGGTTGGTTTTCCGAATGCGGGTAAATCTACATTGTTGTCGGCGGTAACATCTGCGCGGCCCAAGATTGCAAATTATCCATTTACGACATTGAACCCTCAATTGGGGGTCATGTACGCCCACAATCGCGAATTTGTTATGGTTGACTTGCCAGGTTTAATCGAAGGCGCACACACTGGTGTTGGTCTGGGTGACCGGTTTTTGGGACACGCCGAAAGAACAAAAATGATTTTGCATGTTATTGACGGAACAGAATCTGACCTTGCGGCACGTTATGCGGCAATAAGACACGAAATGGATTCTTATGGTGGCGGGTTATTGAAAAAGCCTGAAATGGTTGTGATAAATAAAATTGACGCGATAAGTGAAGATGAATTGGCGGACAAATTAGCGGCGTTTAAAAAGTCCTTTGGTCGCAAGAAAAAACCAGAAATAATGACAATCAGTGCGGCGGGCCATATCGGCATAGATGAACTGATTGCAAAAATTGAAAAGATGTTTTTGGAGATTGAAAAATGACGGGAATCTTGTTAAAGGCTGTTGAACAGAAATTCAAGAAAAGTCAAATGCCGAATTTGGATGACAAGATTACAAACCCTATGTCGGAATTCAAGACCGTTGCCGAAAAACGCGCGGCCTATGATGCTGCACGCGGACGGGCCAAGGCGTTTTTCTTGGACCACAGGGAAATAAAGATATATTGTCTTGGGCTATCGTGGTGCAGAATTCAATAATGTTGAATTCATTGCCGGTGCGTGGCGAATTCAGAATAAATTTGATTATCAAATCATAAATGTGCGCGGCAAAGACTTTGTTTTGGGCGACAAATTGCCACACCAAGAACGTACGAAATTTGATTTTTATCGCGCATATTCTGTTGGTAATAATTGTTACGGAAAATATATATCCCCCAGTACAGATTATATCGTCGCAAAATATGCGACGCCACGTGGAACATATTGGGCATATGGCCAGACAATAGAACAGGCCCGCGCGTTTTTAGGAATTAAACTGTATGACGAGCATCAAGATTTAATACACGCAAACTTGTCCCGACCCCAGGAACAAAAATAACCTTTTGCTTTTTTGTGGGTGTTTTGGTAATATTCTCCTTGAATTTATAACCCAAAGGAGAAAATATGTCAGTATCATTAAAAGGAACTAGAACAGAAAAAAACCTGTTGATTGCTTTTGCAGGGGAATCCCAGGCGCGCAATCGTTATTCTTTCTTTGCGTCCAAGGCTAAAGATGAAGGCTATCAGGCGATTTCTAAAATATTCTTGGAAACCGCAGAACAAGAACGCGAACATGCATCACGTTTGTTTAAATTTTTGGAAGGTGGTGCAATCGAAATAACCGCGGCTTTTCCGGCGGGCAAAATCGGCACAACATTGGAAAATCTGCAAGCGGCGGCGTATGGCGAACACGAAGAAAACACCGATATGTACCCACGCTTTGCACAAATTGCCGCCGAAGAAGGGTTTGATTCAATCGCATCTGTTTTGAAAAATATTGGGCTTGCGGAACGTTATCATGAATCGCGTTTCCGCGCACTGATTGATGCAATCGAAGATGGCACATTGTTCAAGCAAGATAAAATCGTTATGTGGCGCTGTACGAATTGTGGTATGTGGCATATTGGAACCGAGGCACCAAAGGTTTGTCCGGCGTGCCTGCACCCCCAAGGTTATTTCATCAGCGAAGGAACAATTTCGCGCTGTGACACGAACGAAGGTTTTTGTGAATATGCCAAAATCGACGAATAAATATGAATGTTGATTAAATAAAAAAATGGCGCGTTTCGCGCCATTTTTTATCTTGAACGGTTCGCACGCATAACTTTGCGATACAGCCCGCGCGGCAAAGATTTGATATCTACATTTGTGTTTTGCAACAGTTTTGCATCCTTTGGATGCGCCCGCAAATGTCCGATGGCAATATCACGTTCCAATACATTATTTTGAATCGACATCGGATTTTTCACCATCTTATTAAAATAAGCGGGGTCTTGCTTTGACATATGTTGAACAATTCTTTGTGCCATACGCGGATTTTGAAGACCAGAAATTCTAAGGTCCCCACAGCCATCTTTAAACTCTTGCATTTGGTCTGTAACCTGTTCAATGTCTTGTTTCATATCACCAAGTTTACCCATGGTTTTTACTGTTGCGAATAAAAAGGTCAGCATAAACACAAGAAATGTGCCCGCGCCTAAATCTTTGTTATCGCTGTATGTAAAATCTAACGCACCCGCGCCAGCTGTAACCGCCGCTGCAACCATAAAGTCATTTATCAAACCGCTGCGAATCATTAAAAACGGTGGCAATAATTTTTTTTGTTCTTTTTTCATTTTTTTCCTTTTATTGTTTTTGTTTTTCTTCTTTCTGTTGTTTTTCCAATTTATCTAAAATATCATCAAGTTTGCGCAGGCTGCTGTTTTGGCATCCGCGGCCGCGCCAAGACAGAATTTCTTTGCCGTCTTTTTGATCAGTAATAGACAGACTGAACCGCCACCACCAAAAACCATTGAATGCACACCAAACAGGTCTAAAAATTTCCGTTGATTCATTGACGCGAACGATATATTTCACATTGCCAGGCAGTATCAGTGATTCTTTGTCTTCTTCATCGCCACCATAAACGCGACGCAATTTGCCTGTCCTAACATCATAACCGTGGCGTTCCAAGGCCTCCTTGACGCTGCGTTTCATGGAATAGCCACCATGTTTTGCATAAACAACAGATTTTGGTTCCATTGTCGCGGGTTTCATATACACGCTGTTGCAGGCGGAAACCGATAGAATGCAAAAAGCCGTCAAAAATTTTTTCATATTGTGTGTCTTTGGCAATCCAAGTGGCGCACCCGGCGCGATTCGAACGCGCAGTCCCCGCCTTCGGAGGGCGATGCTCTATCCAGTTGAGCCACGGGTGCGTACCAAAGATTATATTGGATTTATCGTGAAATGCAAGCCTAAATAGCGTGTCTTTGTGCGGTCATTGCGCGAATACGATCAATTCTTTCGGTATTCATTTTTTGGTGGCTGATTTCACCCCAGTATGCAAGCAAATCTTCAAAATTATCTGCGGGATACCGCGTCCATGCCCGCGCCAGAAAAACATCTTGGCCACCCAATGTAATAGAATTCACATCCAGCAACCCCCAAAATTTACCACTATTTGAAACCAATATGTTGCCCGCATGCAAATCATTATGGTACAGTGCAACTTTTGCACCGAACATACGACTGAAAGTATATTCCGATTGGGTTGCAAACATATATGGCGGCATATCGGCGGCATTGACGCGAATTTGCGAGATTTGATAAATTGTATCCATTGCGCCGCGATAGACGGATTCGGCAAATTCCCTTGGCGCGCCCGCAACCAGAAAATCTTCCAGTGTATGGTTCGGAATAAAATCATAGGTTGTAAAAATTGTTCCGCCATATTTGCGTATTTGCACATTCGGCACAGGAATATTCTTTGCGCGAAGTAATTTGCTGACAACCACATCGTGCCGACAGATGTTTGGATGATCGAATTTGCAAACTACAGATTTCTTTGGTGTCCGCGCAATTAAAACACGCGCATCTGGACCACTGTGAACGGGTTCTTCTATATCTTGGACATTTGCGATATTCGCGGCTATTGCATCAATACAGAATTGGTCGTCCATTGTTATCCCCGCTTTAATAAGTCCAACATAAAGTTATCCAGATCGCCGTCCAAGACTGCATCTGAATCAGTGTTTTCGGTGCCAGTACGCACATCTTTGACCAGTTGGTATGGATACAGGACATAATTCCTAATTTGGCTGCCCCATTCGATTTTTTTCTGGGCGGCCTTGGCGGCATCTTCTTCGGCGGCGCGCTTTTCCATTTCCAGTTCGTACAGGCGTGACCGCAAGATTTTCATCGCCATATCTTTGTTTTGAAATTGGCTGCGTTCATTTTGACAGGTGACAACAATGCCTGTTGGAATATGGGTAATCCGAACTGCACTGTCGGTTTTGTTCACGTGTTGACCGCCTGCGCCAGACGAACGGTAAGTGTCAATGCGCAGGTCTTTTTCATTTATGTCGATTTGTATAGAATCATCAACATCAGGCCAAACATCAACCGATGCAAAACTGGTTTGACGCTTGCCATTGGCGTTAAAAGGCGAAATGCGTACCAACCGATGTACGCCGATTTCATTACGCAACCAACCATAGGCGCGTTCGCCAACAATCCGCATAGTGATGCTTTTGATGCCCGCCGTATCGCCTGCGTGTTCTTCGACCACCTCGACGGCGAAGTCGTGGCGTTCCGCCCAGCGCGAATACATCCGCGTCAGCATTTGCGCCCAATCTTGGGCTTCGGTTCCGCCGGCGCCCGCCTGAATAAATATAAACGCGTTATTATTGTCGGCCGGATTGTTAAACAGAGTAATGTATTTTGCGGCCTCGGACTTTTGGGCCAGTTTTTCAATGGCATTCAAAACATCTGTGTCATCTGGTGCGATGGTGTACAGATCATTCAGATTGTTATATTCTTGTTCAATGGAATTAAATTCGTTCAGTTCGCGTTCTAACGCGGCTTTGCGGCGCAATATCGCGCGCGCGTCTTCGGGATTGTTCCATAAATCTGGTGCGGCAGATTGCTGTGCAAGATCGGCAATTTGTTCCTGTAATCTTGCTGGGTCAAAGAAACCCCCGAACTGCATTCAGGTTATCTTCAATTTGTTTCAAAAGTTCATTTGCCAAAATCATACTGACCAGTTTAGCAATAATTTTTTTGAAATCAACAACAAAACAACGGTTGCCTTTTGGTTTTTAATATGATAAAATTGTCGAAAAGAGAGAGGTTTCATCATGAAGCATATTTTTGGTGTTTTTAGTGCACTGTGCACTTGCGCGGTTGTTTCATCGGCGTTTGCGGTGTCGGCAGGAACTGTTTCGGCGGGTGCCACTGATAATGCACGCGCGTTGACAACGACGAATGTTGGCGGTGGAACGGCAAATACTTTGCGCGGAAATCAAGGTCTTATAAATGCGTACAAAACGAACCAGCGGAATACATATTATATGGTCAATGTGCCGGATGTTGATACGGCGTGTCGTGAAAAGATAAATAAATGCTTTAATGACTATTGCGGCGATTTGACGGTTGTTCCGGGCAAACAATCGAACCGTTGCGCCTATGCGACACAAAGCGAACTTTACAATTATGCATTGTTGTGTCTGCGTAATGATACTTCGGTGTTGTTGCCGAATTATGCGACAAATACCAAGATGGGCGCGGGCGGCATGAATACGGCGGCGCACTTGTGCCCCAGTTACGTTCAGCAAGAATTGATGGCATACCTGTCTATGGCGAATATGGCAAGTGAATTGGCGAAAACTCATTCGCCCCAGTGTGTGAAAAGTCGTCAAGAATTGACGGCGGCGATGAATTGCCACTCGATTGCACTTGCGTATGGTAATGAAACATCCAGTATGCTGATGTCGCAACTGACCGACTATTGTGGTGCGGGGGTCGAAGGTGGTTCCGCAGAAATGGTGTCGCGCTTTGCAAACGCCGGAAATGTTGGCGCGAATATTTGGGGCTGGGCGGAAAAGATTTTGACACTGGATATGAATAAAAAGGGTGCCGATTGGGAAAAGGCGGTTGATGCGGTCTTGGCATCTTATACAAACCGTATGAATTTGGCGTGCGGCGAAAATATGCAGTTGAACACGGTGGACCAGACCAGTTCCAGCACAGGTCCAACGGCGCTGCAAACTGCCGCGGCGATTGCAACTGGGGTTGCTTTTCCAACGGCGGAAAAAAAAACTAATGCAAGTGCCGGAAATGTAAGTTTGTATATGGAAATCACTTCGCGTTCGGGCCTGTATGATTATGCGACGGCAAATCAAGTCGTGAACGCAGGGCTTACAAATTCTCCCCTGACACAAAATGCGTTTTTAACATCCAGCCAAATGGACGATATGCAGACAGCATACAAAAAAGGTACCAAGGTATTTATCATTCGTGATAATGCGCGTTGCTATATAGTGCCAGTCAGCGAGGCAATAACCAGCGCGGAAACATCTATGCTGGCGCAGCAGTTTAGCAATTGTATTTATAAATAAGAATTTGTTGTTGAAAAAACCTCGGGCGCACCGCGCCCGATTTTTTGTGTTAAATTAGTTTAGAAATAAACCACCGGACCCGCGATAAATTCGCCAGTGCCAGAATTAGTAAAAAATGTATTACTGACCAAATCATACATCCCCAGTTCCCCATCACTGTCGCGCCGTGCAGGGATAAAATCGCGAACTTTTTGCCCTGTGGTCTTATTTGTAAAAATTACTTTATATGTTCTGCGGGTTCCAAACATATACCACAATCTAGACGGATGGTTACTTGATCCAATATACATTACTTTACCATTCGAAGTATATGGTAAAAAATCGCCAATCTTTGTATTATCCCACCAAACACCCCCATCATGGTTATTAAAAATCACACGGTGTTTATTAGTATCTTGTTCGGTTGCTATACACCGATATTTATACACGGGATCAGAATTATTATCATTATAACACCTTGCAATATTAAATAGTTGGTCTTGTACCCATATTTGTGTGTCTGTTGGATAATCTTGAGCAGTTCCATTACTTGCACCAAACAACACGGTGATATTTCCTTCATTTAATGTCGATAAAAACTGAAACGTGACGTCTATCATTAAATTATCGCTTGTTATAACCCCCGTATCAATATATTGTGTTCCTGTGGATTCCAAATATTCCAACTGCGTGTAGCCAGCGGGTAAGGTCTGCATTTGTGTTGCACCGCGGACTTCGTACAGCAGACAATGTGCGTTATCGTGAACGCTGCCTTGCCACTTGACACAGACGAATTCGCTTTCCAATGCATTTTGAATCGCGCTGTTAAACGCGCCCGCGGTTACAAGGGCATCAGACTGCGTACCATACGCGGCGGATGTATCATAAATCGCCTTTTCACCAATTGTTCCCGCAGTACCAGTATTTGTTACAACAGTATTCGTATTCTTTGCGGGAATTTGTGTTTGCAGGCTTGACACCTGACCATCCACATATTCTTTGGAAGTGATTGTATTATCAGCATACGCCACAAACGCGAATAAAGATAGAATAACAAATAATAATTTTTTCATATTTCCTTCCTTTTCTTTTTTGCGACACCCCGCCCCATTCCATGGGACGCCCCTCTTGTA
>JAFZVH010000016.1 GCA_017617915.1 Alphaproteobacteria bacterium | reverse complement strand
GTTTGCGTTAGTTGTTTGACCTTTGTTTGGTATTGGGGTCCCATTGGCATCCAATGGTCGTACGCCTGCTCCTGCCAGTGGGCCGTCTTTGTCAGAAACTGTTCCGCTGACGGTCAAAGCAAACACAGGCATTGTGGATAATGCAAAGAATAGGGTGGTAAAAATTTTAGTTATGTTTTTCATTTTTGTCTTTCTGCCGTTGCTTTTTCCTTGGCTTCTTTTTTAGCAGCCTTGTCAGCCTTTTTTTGTTCTTTTTGTTCTTGTTTATCAGCTTTTTCTTTCGCCTTTTGGGCATCTTTGGCTTCTTTTTCTTCTGCTTTCTTTTCCGCTTTTTGTTGTTTTTCTTCCTGTTTTACTGCTTTCTTTGCCTTTTGTGTGTCCAATGCGCGGTCTATGGCCCCGGATGTTGCCAAACCAACTGCGGTGCCAACGCCAGAACCCAAAATTGCAGATGATGCGCCGGTTTGTGAACGTGTTTCACGATATGCGTTTTCTTTGTATGTCGTTACGTTCACACCAAACCATTCCTGCATGCACACAAATGTATCACCCGCATAGCCTTTGCGTGATGCCGTTGGTGTTGATTGATCGTTGCCCGCAAAGAAATTAACCGTAAATACGCAATCAAACGAACGTTCGTCAAACATTGCGCCCAGCCTTTTGCATATGTTGCCCATTGAATCGCGCATGGCGTACATGCGTTCTTCGTCTTTTTTTACTTCCTTTTCAGCGTTTTCACGTAATTTGCCAATTGCAATATCAAAACGATTGACAAGTCCTGAATCTGCCTTGGTGCATTCCTTTGCAATCGTTGCACATTTTTGTATGGCGGCATCTGCATATGTTTTGCCCAGACATTTATTATATGTTGTGCCACATTCATTCATTATGCATGCGTTATATTGATTCCCGCAATTAATTGTTCCATCAAACGATGACAGGCGAACATTCATATCCAAATCAGCCCGAATTTCAGTTGTAAATAAACGGAATTCTTCGGCTGTGCATTCTGTGGTGCTGCGACACGCGTTCAATTTATCGCCAAATATTGTTGCGCCATCCGTTGCACATTGTGTGAAATCTTTGCCACATTTTTCCATCATGCATTTGCGCAAACCACTGTCGCAGGTATTACTGTTTGATGCCAATGCTTTTGCCTGGGCTGATTGTGCGCTGGACGTTACATCAGCTGCCGCCAAAGTCGCACGTTGTTTGCGAATTTGTTCTGCGAAATAATTGCCTTCGGTTGCTGATTCAAGAACTGTTGATACCGCAATATCAAAATCAGAAGATTTATTTATTATAACTGGTTCTGATTCTTTGGCTTCTGTTTCCTGTTCTTTTGGTTCTGCAGCCTGTTCAGTAACAGGGGTTGCAACCTGAGATGTTTTTGCCACAGCGGCACCAACCGAACGACGGGTTGCACCTGGTACGGAACGAGTCGCGACACGTGTTGCTGCACCCGCATCAAAAGCAAATGCCATGATTATGGATAACATTGTGATAAAAAATCTTTTGTTTCGTGTCATCTTTATTTCAACCTTCCGCATGCAGTGTCATAGAACTTGCATAACTGTTCCGCAACTGTTTTTTCATAATCAAAACCAACTTCGCATTTATTGCGCATGTTGTTTTTGCAAACGCGTGCAATGCAATCTTGTTTCGCCTGGTTGTTTTTACAAGACGCCATGGCGTTCGCCAATCTTTGTTCGCGTGCGGTTTTATATGAATTGATAATGTTATTTAATAATTTCTCTGCGTTTGCGAACGCTGTTTGGCGGGCTGATGATATAGAAGAACGAATGTTGGGCAAAAATCC
>JAFZVH010000015.1 GCA_017617915.1 Alphaproteobacteria bacterium | reverse complement strand
CCGTTGCGTGCGGAAGGGTCCCAACACAAAAGTGTTGGGATGTGCAATCCGGTCATCCGCCCCAGAATTCAAAAATGTCCAAGTGGGCATTTTTTAATTCTCTGGACGGGTCGGATGAGAACCGGAGGTTCGACGCGATAGCCGGTTTCACAAATGTAATGCAGTGAAACCGTTGCGTGCGGAAGGGTCCCAACACAAAAGTGTTGGGATGTGCAATCCGGTCATCCGCCCCAGAATTCAAAAATGCCTGTTTGGATGTTTTTTATTTCCTCTTGCTTTGGTGGGCAAAAATCTTGTATTTTTAATATATATGAAAAAAGAACTGTATGATTTCTTGAATACAGACCTGCAATTCGTGCGCGGGGTGGGGCCTGTGTTGGCCACGCGTTTTGCCGATTTGCTTGGTGGGCGGCGGGTTCTGGATTTTATGTTGCACATTCCCGTCTATGTCAAAGAACGCGGCATTATCGACAATGTTGCGACCGCAAGCCCGGGCGATGTTATAACGACAATGCTGTATGTCAAAGAACACAAGGTTGGGCGCAGTTTTGGTCGGCGGCGCACTCCTACGCGGATTACTTGTGTTGATAAAGCAGGTCAGACAGTTGTGATTCAATTCTTTAATTCTAACTTTTTGGAATATTGGTTGAATAAATTGCCGATTGGCCAGTGGCGCTTGGTCAGTGGTAAATTGGAACCTGGGCGCGCCCCAACAATCAATCATCCTGATTTCATAGAAGAACCGCAAAACGCCGACAAAATTCCAAAGGTTCAGGCGATTTATCGTTCTGGCGAAGGCATAACGCAAAAGACTTTTACCAATGTGCGCGATCAAGTGTTTGCGGTGCTGCCGGATAAATTGGTGGGCGCAGATGAACATTTGGTGGAGTTTTTTGACGCGCTGCGAAATGCGCATTTTGCCAAGACCAGTGCGGATTTATTGCCACTGGCGGACGATATTATAAAGTTGGCATATTTTGAATTGCTGGCGCATCAGTCTGCGATTGCAATCAGTCGGCGCAGTCGAAATGATGCGCGCCATCGTCGCGCGGTGCGCGTGAAAAAATATTCGCTTGTGGATAAATTTTGGGCATCTTTGCCGTTTGATTTGACGGGCGCACAAAAACAGACACTTGCCGATATTGCGGCGGATTTTGCGCGCGATTTTCCGATGATGCGCCTTGTCCAGGGTGATGTGGGTTGCGGGAAAACTATGGTCGCATTTGGCGCAATGGTTATGATGGCGGAATTTGGCGCACAAACCGCGTTGCTTGCGCCGACCGATACGTTGGCGCAGCAGCATTATGCAAAATTGAAACCCATGTGCGACAAATTGGGCTTGGTTTGTGAAATCTTGACCGGTCGTGATAAAGGTGCGACGCGGCGTGAAAAGTTGGTGTCGTTGCGTTCGGGGCGAACACGCCTTGTAATAGGAACGCACGCGTTGTTTTCAGATGATGTGCAATATAAAGATTTGGGTTTGGTCATAGTTGACGAGCAGCATCGCTTTGGCGTGGCCCAACGCGAGGCCTTGCGTGCCAAAGGAAAAAATCCCGATGTTTTGGCTTTGTCTGCAACACCGATTCCGCGAACTTTGTCGATGACAGTTTATGGCGATATGGATGTATCAATTATAAATGAGAAGCCAGCGGGTCGTATTCCTATCAAGACAACCAAGTTGCCGATTGCGCGGATGGATGCCCTGATTGACAGATTGCGCCGGCAAATAGTTTTGGGTGCAAAAGTCTTTTGGGTTTGTCCGTTGGTTGAAGAATCTGAAACGTCTGATGCCACCGCCGCCGAGCATAGATATACTGAACTGAAAAAAGATTTTACTTGTGTTGGTTTGGTGCATGGTCAAATGCAAAAAGATGAACGTGACGCGATTATGGCGGAATTTGCAAAGCCAGAATCAGATATGAAAATCTTGGTTGCGACAACAGTTATCGAGGTTGGTATAGATGTTCCAGATGCAACAATTATTGTTATTGAAAACGCGGAAAGATTTGGCCTGGCCGCGTTGCACCAGTTGCGCGGTCGTGTAGGGCGGGGTGGGGCACAGTCTTATTGTATCTTGCTGTATGGAAACGATGTTTCGCCCGATGGGTTAAAGCGTTTAGATGTATTGGTTGAAACAGATGATGGTTTTGTTATTGCCGAACAAGATTTGATGATGCGTGGTGTTGGTGAACTGTTGGGAACGCGGCAAAGCGGTTGGATAAATTATAACTTTGTTGACTATCGCGCGCATCGTGATTTGTTTAAACTGGCGACAAAGGCGGCATCTGAAATGTCTGAACCAGAACAATGGGTCAAAGATTTTATGTATATATTTAATCGTGCGGCGACACTGGGGGCGTGATGCGAAAGGTCTTTGCATTTTTGATTGCGGTTTTATTTTCTGTGAACGCGGGGGCGATATCTTTTATCAACGATACAGAAATAGAATCTGTTGTCACAGAAATCATAGAACCAGTTGCTAATGCGGCGGGAATTGCGCCATCGCGTTTGCATGTTTTTATTGTTAAAGATGATGAATTTAATGCCTTTGTAATGGGCGGAGAAGATGTGTATTTGTACACAGGTTTGCTGTCGAAAATAAAAAGTCCTAATGCTTTGCGTGCGGTTGTTGCACACGAAATGGGACATATGCTTGGCGGGCATATGGTGCAAATGGCGGCGGCCATAGAGGCAGAAATGCGTCGTGCAATGTTGATTCAGGCGTTGGGCGTTGGCCTGATGGTTGCGGGCGGTAATCCTTCGTTGGGTGCGGGTGTAATGGCGGGCGCATCGGGTGTCGCGCGTCAATCTTTGTTGTCTTTTTCGCGTGACGAAGAAAGAATGGCGGATGAACTGGGCGTAAATTTAATGGTGCGTGCGGGATTTAATCCAAACGGATTTATAAGTGTTTTTGAACAAATGCAAAAAATGACAGGTCCTATTGAATCCAAGGTCAATCCAAACGCGATAAATCATCCGTTGACTGCGGAAAGACTTAAAAATGTTCGTGATAAATTGGCGGGCAAAGAAATTAAAAACAAAGTCTTTGCCACCGATGATGATAAAACGATAAGCAAATATGAATTGGTCAGGGCAAAGCTGATTGGCTATTTGGCGGACACTTCGCAAATAAAAATATCGTATCCTTATTCTGATAAATCTGATGCGGCGATTTATGCGCGGGCGATTGCGAATATGCGTAATGGAAATCTGGCGGGTGCGGCGGTTGGTACCCAGACACTGATTTCGCGGCAAATGCAAAACCCGTTTTTCTATGAATTATTGGGCGATTTAGAATATGCTTATGGTCATTATGATGCAAGTTGTGCGGCCTATGAACACGCCATAGAATTACGACCAAATTCTCCACAAATTGAAACGGCTTTGGCGATAGTTTTGACCGCAAGAGATGGGCCAGACGATAAAATACACGCAATTGAACTTTGCAAAAGCGCGATACTGCAATCACCAACACCATTGGCTTATTGGACATTGGCGCGGGCGTATTCTGATGATACGGCGCGTGCAGATTGGGCAATGGCGGAATATTATAATTTGCAAAATCAACACGACAAAGCGGTTGAATATGCACGTCGTGCAAAGTCACACCTTATTCCAGATTCACCAGAATATATCAAATCAGACGATATACTGAAACAAAAGCACTAGGACAGGACCTGTTTTTGCAAATCAATCAATTTGTGTGCACCATCTGTCGCCATATCCATCATTATGGCAAGTTGCGATTTTTCAAATGGGTGCTGTTCGCCTGTGGCCTGGATTTCTACAAATCGACCACTTTCGGTGACAATGAAGTTTGCATCGATTTCTGCTGTGGAATCTTCTTCGTAATCTAAATCCAAAATTAGTTCATTATTCCACAGGCCCGCACTGATTGCCGCAATATGTTCGCGCACAGGATTTTCTGTAATACGTTCTGTTTCAATCAGTTTGCGTACAGCCAAAACCATCGCAACAAAACCACCGGTGATACTGGCGCATCTGGTCCCACCATCGCCCTGAATAACATCGCAGTCGATTGTTATGGTGTTATGCCCAAGCGCTTCTAAATCAACAACACTGCGCAGTGCGCGTCCAATCATGCGGGAAATTTCCGCGCTGCGTTTATCGTTTGCCAAGGCGTCGCGTGATTTGCGTTGTTCGTTGGCGCGTGGTAACATAGAATATTCCGCTGTCACCCAGCCGCCTGTTTTGTGTTGCAATCGTTTCCATATTGGTTGTGCAAATTCAACAGACGCGGTGCACAACACCGTTGTTCCGCCAATCTTTATCAAACAAGAACCTTCGGCCCATTTGTTGACCATTGTTTCCATAGATACAGGGCGCATTTGTGTCGGCTTTCGCAGTGACGGGCGCAGCATTTTTTATCCTTTTCAATTGTTGTTGGCATTATATATCAAACGCCGGTCATTGCAATTGTTTTTATCTTTGTGGTTGACATATGGGCATTGTATGATAAATTTTAACCAAAAGAGGTGTGCCATGCAAAATCAAATTCCAGATGTTGGTTCAGACAAAATGTATGTTATGGGCCTGGCTCATTCTGTCAGTGCGGTTCAACTATTGACCACCGATGCGGTCAAATCTGATAAACGCGATTTAGGAATTTTTCTTGGTTGGTATGATCCATTGGGTTTGAATAAATATTACTCTTTACGGTCCAAAGCAAACAAACCTTTGGTATTGATGGTTGTTCGTGATAATGCGGTTATTTGGTGTCGCGGTGCAAATGCAAGGCGCGCAAAGCCATATATGTCCAGTATTGTGGAATTTATTATAAAACAAAATTTTGATATTGCGGCTGATATGGCGGGGGCGGGTGTTCTGCGCAAAAACGGAAATTATTATAATGTATATGATTTACCCCAAGGCTTTATATACAATGGAAATCTTGACTTGTCTTATGCGGGGCTGGTAAAACTGCCTAATATGTCAACGATTACAATCAAAGGCGATTATAATATCAGTGGTAATAATTTGATAAGTTTGCGTGGGTGTCCAAAAATAGTTACTGGTAATTTTTATGCGTACGACAATAGGCCTAAAAAATATACTCAACAAAAACCGTCCAATGTGCTAATTGGTGGACGCTATTATAATGTGCAACCAAATTTAGAGCGCTAAGGTTTATTTTACTCACCGTCATAGGAGCACAATCCCCATTCGGTGTTTGCGTTTGTCAGGTTATAGAACTGGGTATGTGTGGTCAAGGTGGTGTCATCAAAGACGGTGTGCCATGTGCCATCAAGTTTTTCACATTCGGCGGCAAGAACGGTTGCCATATCGATGCGTATAGAATCCATAATCATATTGACCGACCCTAAAATGCTTAATGGAATCGCTACATCATCGGATGTATCAGATGGTCTGGTGCAATACTGTGCCGCATAGGTTTTAATTTTACTGTAAAGTGTTGTTGTGCTTTCGTCAATTTTGCTTCCTGGGGAATATACACGACATCCATACGGATAACCCCTTGAATCATTACTTGGGGTGCGGCAAAGTTTTTGTGCATAGTCTTGCAATGCTTCAAAGCAATTTTGCGCAATTTTTTGTTCGGTGATTTGCTGCATTTCAGACACTAACAATGTCAAGCCCGCGCTGCCGCCGCCATACAGGTTGCTGCAACTGGTCAGTTTGTCTTGGCACATTTCTTCGGCTAAAACAAGTCGTGACCCGACCAACATTTGGTCATCCAGATTACTAAAGTCGCGCAAATGTCCAACGGTTGTGTCATAGCATTGGTTAACAACATCCATACATTCATCTTTGACTTGGCGGATTTTGTCTTGTTGACCTTGATATATTTCTTTAACTGCGGTTCGTAAAAATTCGTCCCAAACTTCATCAGAAATATCACGACATGCCGCTAGAGCTTTGTCTGCATATTTTTTCTTGCGATTGAGTTCGGTAAGCAACATAGTATTCGTGTTGTTTGATAAAATGTTTCCAGATATAGACAATTGTTCACCCAATTTGAAAAAGTTTGGCGTATAAATTGGTTCACCGGTTTGTCTGTTCAGATATAAACCTGTAAGGTCAAGGCAATGTACATAGTCTGGACCACAGGTTGCTTCTGAGGTAAGATTTTCGCGAACTGCGGCAACACAATCGTGTATGGATGTTGAATTGTGTGCATTATAGTTTTCTATGCGCGCATTTGACATTTCGCGATTTGTTTCCCGAACGCTGGCGTTTGCAAGGGTTGCCTTTTTATCCAATTCTGTAAGCAATATTGAACAATCGTTTTCAATGTACATTCCGTATGCAGATGTAATCATATTCAGCGTGGATTCGGACGGACAGCGGTCACGAACTAATTCAATGCATTGTGAGTGTACGGCACTGTAAAGGCTGGGGCCCGTCAAATTTGCAATTGTGTCACCAGAAATTAAATCAGTTGTTGTCCAAATTTGTTTTATATCGCCGGCGATATCTAATTGACCCGCGGTAGACGTTGCAGACTTGGTTGACGCCAAAACATCACTTATTGCAGTCAGTTTTTGCGCAGATACAGATTTATCACGCGCTTCGGCCAATTTTAATTCGCCTTCACTGGCATTTAACATAGCCTTTACTTCTGCGGGCGTTTTAAGAATAGATTCAATATTTAAATTTTTGAAATCTTGTAATTGGCCGGCGACATTATTTAACGCATTTTCGCGTGCCATAACGGTTTCTAGTTTTGATGAACAAGTGCACCTGCGATATTTGTCATTTTGCAGTGCACAGAATTGGTCCATACAGGTGAAATAAGCCTGTTGGCATTCAGTATAATTGTCATTAAATGTCAGTGTTTGTGTATTTGTTGTGGGTAAAATTGTTGCGCGCGTGACCTGTCTGGGGGTGCTGTGCAATTTGCGTGCCGCAGAAGTGGTTATTGCGCCGCGTGTTGTTGGTACATTAGCGCGTCGTGCGCGTGTGACGCGTGTCGAATTTACCTGTCCAATGGTGGCGCCGCGCGAAACAGTTTTACGCCCAGTTACGCGTGTTGCAGTATTTTGATTGGTATTATTGCGCGCAACGGCATCCGCGGTTCGAGCCGCGCCCAAAACAGGCAGGGCGCAAAACATGCACACAAACAAAGAAAGAAAAATCTTTTTCATCCCTAAGGGGTATTGTATCAGATTTACGCCTATATCGGCAAGCGGTTTTTTGCACCATTACTAAAAAAAGCCCCGCATGGGGGCGAAATTATTGTTCTTCGGTTTCCGATTGTGGACCACGTTTACGTTCAACGAAAGTAATGCGACCTTTGGCCAAATCATAAGGCGTCATTTCAACACGAACTTTTTCGCCAACATTGACCCAGATGCGCGCCTTGCGCATTTTACCACAAACAGTTGCCAAAACCGTATGGTCGTTTTCCAGTCTGACGCGGAACATTGTGTTTGGTAATTTTTCTTCGACAGTGCCAGAAAAAACAACAACATCATCTTTTGCCATAAATATTTCCTTGGGTTAAATTTCGTTGTAAATATATTCTATGCGCGTAAAAAAATCAAGAATTTTTTGTTGCGACCCTGGCCATATTCTGATAAAATTAGACCAGATAGTAGGAAGGAAAATACATGAAAATAAGATATCTTGCATTGGTTTTGGCGATTATGCCGGCACTTGCGTATGCGGCGACGGTGCGCAGTGGTGCCGATCGTTCTGGCGCGGCGCGGGTTTCTATGGCGGCGGGCAAGGTTGTACAGAATGCAGTGTTAAGGAACGCTGTGTCTGGAACGGCCAGTGCAGCCCCAAAGCAAACCCAGGAATCTGAACCAGAAATGTTGAATGCCGAAGAATGTCGCGAAGAATATCGTGCGTGTATGGATGAATATTGTTTGTTGGATGAATCCGAAGGCGAACGTTGCGCGTGTTCTGATAATATCAGACAATCAAAAAGTATAATCCAAGAAATTCAAAAGGTCCAAGCGGACGCCGAAAAACTATATACCGAAGGCATTGAACGCGAAAAGTTGGGGGCTAAGGCTGACTGGGTTTTTGGTGCCAGTGATAAAGCAAAAGAATCTGCTTCGGGAATAAATTTTTATGATTGGGTGATGGGCGGAACAAGCGAAGAAAGCCTGACGGCGGATGATGAAATAGGCGATAACCTGTACGCAATGGCGGCGGAATCTTGTGCAGATATTTTGACCCGTTGTGACGCCAAGGTTGCAACACGTGAAGAACAGCTGTACTTGCGTGAAATAACCAAAAATTGCAAGGCTTTTGATGGCTATTTGGCGGACCAAAAACGCGCGGCGGAATCCAACCTTGCAACGGCGCAGGCGGCGGTTCGTTCTGCACGTGCGTCGATTATGGATAAAACAAACAAGTACAATCGTGGCGAATGTTTGTCGGCTTATCGGTCTTGTATAGCTGATAAAGGTGGCTGTGGTGTGCATTTTGAAAACTGCTTGGATGCGGCTTTGTTGCAACGTCGTGCAAATGCGTGTGAAAATATTTTGGATCAGTGTATGCCTTCTCGTGAATATGTTTTGCAAGATTGGGAGGCGGAATCAAAGCAGGTTTTACTTGATGCAGCCGCTTATACCCAAGAAAACAAGTTGCTGACCTGTCGTGCAAAAATACGTAATTGTTTGGAAGAACGTTGTTCGGCATCTACGGATACAATGTGTCTTAGCAGTATTGATATTGCAGCGGGTATTTGTCCAATTATAGATGATTGCGACACCGATGCGCCAGGAATCAAAGCATGGTGGAAAGATAATTTGGCATCCTTGCGATTGGATTTTTGTCAGAAAGATGTTACAAAATGTATGCAGGATAAATGCGGTCTGAATTATGATGCACCGCAATGTACTGGCAAGGAGGCAAATACTATCGCAGCTATGTGCCCACAAAATATGTTTGTTTCATGCAAATCTGTGGATTCACAGCATTATGGTATTATGCTTAGTGCGATAAAATTGAATTTGGATTACCAACAGGTTGAAAATTGTACAAATTACTATGCGGATTTGTTAGGACGTTTGTGTGGGTTGGATATGTCTTGCCTGCCGAACAGCAAAACGGTTGCGGCATACAGCAAATTAGCAAAAGGAACAGAATATAGCGAATTGCAAAAAAAAGTTGAAAACGAAGCGATAACAGAATCTAATAAATTGTTAAATAAAATAAAGTCGGAAAAAACAGTTTCGGCATGTACAAGTATCAACGGTAATAACTTTAATTCAGTATTTGGTGCGACCACTGAAGTTGTCAAGATTCGTGCGCGTGCGCGCTATCTTGCCGAACTGAATTCGCAACATTTAAAGTTGGCCCGTAAAGCGAGTGTAGCAGAAGCCAAGAAGGCATGCGAAGATGCGTATCAGGTTGGCGGGCGACCGGCAGATACAGACGAATATACATATATCAGCAGTGTTTCGTTTGAACCGTCTTTACGTAATTGCCATGTGTGTCGTAAACAGCGCGTTTGTGCCGTTGGTGGCGAATCAAAAGAAAGTGGCGCACTGAAAGGTGCGGCGGGTGGTTTGGCCGCGGGCGCATCAACGGGTGCCATGCTGGGGCCATGGGGTGCGGCGATTTTTGGTGTCGTTGGCGCGATTGGTGGCGGCATTATGGGGTCCGAGGCAACCGGCGAAAAGAAATCTTGCCAAGAAATCGAATCTTGTGAAGATATCAATATAGGCAGCACTGACGATGATATTGGAACGGTTTCGTATTCCGCACAAACTTATACAGCACAGCCGACACTGTCAGATTTTTAGAGGGGATAACAAATGAAAAAAATTTGTGTGATTGTTTCTTTGATTGCGTTGTGTACGCCAATGGTGGGGGACGGCGCGGTTGCCAAAAAACAATCAGCAATTCAAAACGGAACAACCGTTCGTGCCAAGGTAAATGCCAAAGGACTGTATTCCCAAGAATGTTATGATGAATACTATGGTTGTATGGACCAATTCTGTATTTCTGATAATGTCAATGGTGGCAGTTGTATGTGCAGCAACGACAACGAAAAATATGAAAAGGAATTGTCGGAAATCGTCAATATGTTGGCCGAAGCCGAACGCATCAGCACCGAAGAAGTCGAAAAAATCAAACTGGGCGCAAATGCAGATATCGTCTTTACTGGTGAACGTCAATACGATGAAAATGGAAATGTTATTCAAGTTGGCAAAGGAAAAACTAACGAACAAAAACGCCAAGATTTGCTGAAAATGTTTGAAACGAATTTTGATGATGAAGATGAAGTCGGTTTTACTGACAGCATCGCAAATAAAAAAGGCGCTGCGTTATTTTCTGCGGCGGATGAAATTTGTTTGGATCAGATGGATGATTCTTGCGGTGGTGAAATGAAGTTGTTGCGGCAACTGTATCAAAAACAAATAGATTCAGACTGCAAGGGTTTTGCAAACAGTATCGCAAATCAACGCACCGCGGCCCAGGCTGCATTGCGCAGTGCGCAAAGTGATGTTCGAAATGCACTAAAAGAAAGTTTCGATTCCGCCAATAAATACAACCAAGGCGAATGTATGGTCGAATTCAAAAAATGTATGACTGGTGCGGACGCGTGTGGGGCCGATTGGGAAAATTGTGTTGCGGCGGTTGCATCTGAAAAAATGCAAGTTCGGGTTAACAAGAAAAAGACATACAGAAAAACCACAGATACGGGTAACACAATAGAGGCATCTGTCATGGAACGTTTGGAATCCAAGCGTACAATTTGTGAACGTGTCTTGGACCAGTGTATGGCGGTGCGCGACAATGTGTGGACTGCGTTTCTGCGTGAAATCACCCCAACATTGAAATTGGCGGAAAGTCGCGCGGAATCCAAACTGCGCCAATCTTGTTTAACAAATATCGCGAATTGTTTGCATACTGCGTGCAGTGATAATATCGCGGCCGGCAATCCAGCTAAGATGGATGCGTGTTTGGCGCGGCCCGATATGGCGCGGTCTTTCTGCAAAGTACAACTGGAACCATGCGAAAAAATGGAACCACAGATATGGGAATATGTGACGGACAAGTTGGCGGCGATGCGTGTTGATGCCTGTACCCAAGAAGTCAAAGATTGCTTTACTGATGAAAGTCGTTGTGGAACTGACTTTATGAATTGTATTGGTATGGATTATGAATTTGTGCGGAATATTTGTCCGTTGGATAAATTAGTTGTTTGTAAACAGACAAAAGCAAACTTTAGTATGGATGATATAGATTCTATGATTTCTGGTCTTTATCTGAATATAGATAATAAAGCATTAGAACAGTGCCAAAAACTTGTTGAAGATAAGATGTTCGATGTTTGTGGGTCCACCACCGATTGCAACCGCTTTGCCGCCGACGATACGATGGGAACAGGAAGTCTGCGCAGCCAAAAAGATAAAAACATCTATCGTGTGACAGGTATGATTTCCTTTGGTTCAATCAAGGTTGGTGATGGCGAAACAGTTAGAGACGGACACAAGAAATTGGATGTTGGCGAAGTTGGTATAGATGAATATATTGCAACTGCGCGTGCTTCTAATTCTGGTGTCAAAAATGCCGAGGCGATATATGATTCTATTAGCGCAGAATTGAATAATATTGCTGGCACAATAAATCGTGTGGTGCGGATGATAGAAATGGACCCGAAAATTCAGTTCTGTATAACTGGACGAAATTTAGAGCAAATTACAGGGCAGGCGGAAGTTACGCAGGCGCGTTTTCCGAACCTGTTGAACCAGGTTAAATCTGCGATTGCTGTTGCTGCGTTGCGTCAGGCACAAGATAATTATAATGCAAAATTGAATGAATATATCACCAAGGCGACAAAAGATGCGTCGGCGGATGTTGCACAATATATGTGTCAAATGTTGCCAGTTAGCGGTGGTGCGCCGGTCGGCGGAACATCAACGGAAGAAACTGGCTTGACGCCGCCGTATGCAATCAGTTATGAAGTTGGCGCAGGTTTGAATAACCAGTTGTTAACCCAAGGCGGTCGCGGTTCGTCTGCAAATGGCAGTGGTGGCACATATACATTTGGCAGCAATGAAGATGGTCGTAAAAGTAGCGGAATTGGAAGTTTCTTGTCGCTTGGTGGGTCTGATGTGCTTATGTCCGCTAATGATGCGATTAAGCAGTCTTCGTACAACAAGGTCGATTTGCCAAACGGTACGCGTGAGTTATGGTCTATGTTCAATCGCGAAACACGTAATTGTCATTTCTGCACTTCGACCGTCACCAAGAATTGCACAACAACCAGTTCAAATGGTTTCCTGGGGATCGGTGCCAAAAGTTCGACATCTTGCGAAGAATCTGCGCCAGTCGAAAAGTGCGAAGATATCGCAATGTAAAAGGATATGCAAAAATGGAAATAGTTGACGGTGTCGTTGGTAATGCGGTCGAGGCGGTTAGTACTGTGCCAGAAAAGGTTCAGGCCAGTGCTGCGGCATTGAAAGATTTACTTTCGTCTTTGACCGGTATGGCGGTTGACTTTGGGTTAAAATTGATTGCGGCAATTCTTGTTCTGGTCGGTGGTATGTGGATTGCGCGGCGGCTGTCAGCCGCTTTTCGGCGGGCTTTGGAACGGCGGAAATTGGAACCTTCGGTTGTTTCGTTTATGTCGTCGTTTATGAATATTGTCCTGCGCGTGTTTGTGATAATCATATCACTTGCAACCGTTGGGGTCCAGATGACATCTATTGTTGCGGTTTTGGGCGCGGCATCTTTGGCGATTGGTATGGCGCTGTCTGGCACTATGCAGAATTTCGCGGGCGGTATCATCATAATGTTTCTAAAGCCGTTCAAGGTTGGCGATGTTATAGAAGTTGCCGCCGGCAAAACTGGCGTTGTTAAAAAAATTATGATTTTTAATACCGAAGTGCATACTTTTGATAACCAGGTTGTTTTGTTGCCAAATGGCCCGTTGGCAAATGGTCAGATTACTAACCTGACGAACAATGGCACGCGACGCACAGATATTGCGGTCAGTATTTCCTATGGCGATAATGTTGATATTGCGCGGCGCGAAATACTGGCGATATTGGTGGCGGACAAACGTGTTTTGAAAAAACCAGAACCAATTGTGTTTGTGAATAACCTTGGCGACAGTGCGGTTGAATTGGTCGCGCGTTATTGGACGAAAACGGATGATTTGCTGGCCTGCCGCGGCGATGTGTTGGAAAGAATATATAAAACTTTGCCAAAGAAAAAGATTCGCTTCCCATTCCCGCAAATCGACGTGCATGTAAAAAAATAGTGTTAGTGGTTAGTAAAAAATTAAAACCGACCGTTTTGGTCGGTTAAAATTTTTGGCACGCCCGGCAGGACTCGAACCTGCAATCCACAGATTAGAAATCTGTTGCATTATCCATTGTGCTACGGGCGCACATAGTGACATTATAACGCAAAATTCTAAAAAAACAAGTCCCACTAACAACTAACCACTCATCCGATTTGTTTCCTGTTGGTGCGCGTATTGAGGCGTGATAGAATGCCTGCATAACCAAAAGGAAAACAAATGCAAAAATGGAAAAAATGTATGTGGGCGATTATTGCCATGGTTATTTCTTTCTTGCCAGGGATTTTTGGCGTGCTGTTCACTCCGCATGGCGCGTCAAATGCTTGGTATAACGGCTTGATTAAATCTGGACTAACGCCGCCGGGGTGGGTGTTTAGTGTCGCGTGGACAATTTTATACTTCTTGCTTGGTTGGGCGCTGTATTTGATTATTCAATCAACCAAGAACCAGCGCTATAAGATGCGTGCGTATGTCTTGTTCACTATACAGTTAGTTTTGAATGCTCTGTGGAGTTATTCGTTCTTTGGTGCGCATTCTGCGGCATTCGCGTTGATCACGCTGTTGGTGCTGTTCTTGGTGGCCAGTTGGATGTCGCGCGTGTTTTACATGATTAGCCGTCCCGCATCATACCTTGTTGTGCCATATTTAATTTGGATGATGTTTGCGTTCTATATGAATGCGTTCATAGTAATTATGAATTAAATCTTCAAGACCTTGAACCCAGGGTCGCCAATGTTTAAATACTTCAGCCCCAGTTCTTCCACGTAATCGGGGCTGTAGTTTTGCAGCAAATGTATGTGCTGTTGAATCGTTTTCAGTTTCTTTTCTTCGCGTGCCAATTCGGCGCGTTCGCTGTCCAGGTGCCAAATGTTTGCTACAAACTTGCCGACATTTACATCACCCCAAAATATACGCACAAAGGCCAAGACCGCAAAGATTGCAAAAAACAATCCAACTTTGCCACGTGGGCCGCCACGCCATGCATTGCCGATAAAGCCAAAGAAATTTTTGATTTTGTCTTTCATTAGTGGCATTATATCACAGATGATACAGACAAATCAAATTTTTGCTGCACCAATGGCGGGAATTTCTGACCGCCCATTTCGCACGATTTTGCGGGACTTTGTGCCTGATTTGCCGATAGTGACGGAAATGATTTCGTGTCATTCGCTGGTGGGGCGGCATAAAAATTGTCTGCGTAATTTTGATAACTATGCGGCCGAGGGCAATATTGGTGCCCAGATTTTTGGTGCGGTTCCCAACCTTATGGCGGATGCCGCCAAGATTTTGCAAGATGCGGGCGCCGCATGGATTGATATCAATATGGGCTGTCCGGTGCCAAAGGTCGCAACACGGTCGGGTGCGGGTGCCTTTCTGATGTGCGACCATAAGTTGGCGGGTCAAATAATAAATGCTGTGGTGCGCGCTGTCCAAATTCCTGTGTCTATCAAGACGCGACTTGGTTGGGATGACCAACATCGTGATTGGGCGGACTTGGTGCGTATCGCCGCCGATAATGGTGCAGCATGGGTTGCGTTGCATGGTCGTACGCGGGCGCAGGGCTATGCGGGCATTGCAGAACATCCAGAAATCAAAGATTTTCCAATTCCAATTATTGCAAATGGCGATATCAAGGCTGCGGCAGATGTGGAAACTATGCTTGGGCGCGGGTATTCTGGTGCAATGATTGGGCGCGCTATGCTTGGGCGGCCATGGGTGTTTGCAGAAATCCTTGGAAAAGCCGCGAGGCCGGCCAATCTTGGGCCGCTGGTTATGCAACATTTGAACCTGATGATAGAGTACTATGGCGTGCGGACGGCAATTCCGATGTTTAGAAAACATCTGGCGTGGTATTCGGCGGGTATTCCAAATTCATCGGACTTTCGCATAAGGGTCAACCAGATTACAGATGAAAAAACACTTAAAAATGAAATTTTGCAATTTTGGGGTTGCGTTGCGCAGATATAGTTATATTATGTAAGGGAAACAAACCAAGAGGACCAAGGCTATGACAGAAGAAGTAAAAGAATTTCAAATAGATGATACAGCGACAATGACGGCGGGTGATATCTTGCACGCGGCGCGAACAACGGGTCGGCGCAAACGCGAAATTCAGACAATTGCAAAGCAGTTGTGCATACGCGAAGAATTTTTGTTGGCCTTGGAAGAAGGGCGGTACAATGTTTTACCTGAAACCGTCTATATTTTGGGTTTTGCGCGGAACTATGCGATGGAATTAGGAATTGACCCAGATATGATTGTTAACAAGATTAAGAAAGAAATGGGTATTTCTCAGCCCGATGATGTTACACCGAATGTACACGATATTGCGATAAACGAGCGCGAACATATCGCCTTTGGCCAAAGAATTCAGAATATAAAAAAGAGTTCAGTGGCTAAGTTTATTGTCAAAAATTGGAAATGGTTTGCGGGCGGCTTTGGTGTTTTGGTTGTGCTGATTATTGGGTTATTGTTGATTTTGCCGTCCGAAAATGCCCCTGTGGTTGAGGCAGAACCTGTTGCCGTTCAAGTGGTTAGTATTGACCCAGAATACAAACAGCCTGTGCGTGAAAAGTTCGGTACAGAAAATCGCGATAATGCGCGCATAGTTTTGCAAGCGGTCAAAGAATCTTGGGTAAAAATTGAAGACGCGCGCGGCAAAACGGTATTCAGTCGCGTTCTGGTGCCGGGGGATATTTACTATGTGCCCGCAGGCAACAAGAACAAGGCGACCTTTGGCAATGCGGGCGGTATCGATATTTGGGTGGATAAAGTCTTGGTGTCCAAGGCTGGGCCAGAGAACACGCGCAAATCTGGTATTGCGCTGGATGCAGATGCTTTGTCGGGTTCAACCAAGCCAGTAACCAAATAATCGTTTGTGAAAATTTTTTGTTTGGTGTTGAAAACACACATAAAAGTTCTATATTTTATGCGTTATGAGTGGCGTAATAAAAATTCGCGGCGCACGCGAGAATAATCTTAAAAACATAGATTTGGACATACCAAAGAACAAATTGGTGGTCTTTACTGGCGTATCTGGGTCAGGCAAGTCGTCTTTGGCCTTTAACACTATTTATGCGGAAGGTCAGCGCAGGTATGTTGAATCTTTGTCCAGTTATGCGCGCCAATTTTTAGATATGCAAAAAAAGCCCGATGTTGATTTTATCGAAGGCTTGGCGCCCGCAATTTCCATAGAACAAAAAACTACTTCGAAAAACCCGCGTTCAACGGTTGGAACGGTAACGGAAATTTATGATTACCTGCGGTTGCTGTGGGCGCGAATTGGTGTACCATATTCGCCTGTGACGGGCCTGCCGATTAAATCGCAAACTATTGCGGAAATGGTGGAACAAACTATGAATATTCCGCCACAGACGCGAATTTATGTTATGGCACCACTGGTGCGCGATCGCAAAGGCGAATATAAAAAAGAAGTCGCTTTTCTTGTAAAGCAAGGGTACCAACGCGCGATAATTGACGGTGAACTGTATGATTTGTCGGCGGTGCCGCCATTGGATAAGAACAAAAAGCACAACATTTTTGTTATTGTTGACCGTCTGCAAATGCCGGCGGCCGATACAGATGCAGAAGAATTTCGTTCGCGTATGTATTCTTCGTTCGAAGGCGCGTTGCGTCTTGTGCCGGGGGCGGTTTTGGTGCGCCGCTTGGACACGAATGAAGATATTTTGTATTCGCAAACCTATGCGTGTCCGGTCAGTGGCTTTGCAGTGCCAAAAATCGAACCGCGTTTGTTTTCTTTTAATGCGCCACTGGGGGCGTGCAGCGCATGCGATGGTTTAGGTGTGCAACTGAATATGTCGCCAGATTTGATTATTCCTGATCCGTCAAAGTCTATCTTGGACGGTGCGATTGCACCTTGGTCGCGCAATGGTATGCTTAGTCAATTTGACCATTTGTTAGATGCATTGCATAAACAGTACAAAATTCCACTTTCTAAACCTTGGCACGCACTCACCCAAGAACAGAAAGACATTATTCTGTACGGTACTGGTGACAAGGCGATAAAAATAAACTGGAATGGTTTTGTTTATGAAAAGCCTTTTGAAGGTGTTGTAAATAATATTGAACGGCGTTGGCGCGAATCCGATTCGGAACTGGTGCGCGCAGAATTATCTAAATACCAATCGGAAAAGCCTTGCCCAGTTTGTCATGGCAAGCGTTTGAATATCCAAGCTCTGTGCATCAAAATAAATGGTGCAGACATTATGGATGTTTGTGATATGCCAATCGACGATTCTTATAATTGGTTTGTGGATTTGCCGAATCATTTAACTAAACAAGAAAACGATATCGCCAAAATGGTTTTGCGTGAAATTACCAGTCGATTGTCATTCTTGAAAAATGTTGGTTTGGGTTATTTAACTTTGTCGCGTATGTCTGGAACGCTTTCGGGTGGGGAATCCCAGCGTATAAGATTGGCATCACAAATCGGCAGTGGTTTGTCGGGTGTTTTGTATGTCTTGGATGAACCGTCGATTGGGCTGCATCAAAGCGATAATGACAAGTTGCTGGAAACCCTGAAAATGCTGCGCGATAAAGATAATACAGTTATTGTCGTCGAACACGATGAAGATGCAATGCGTGCGGCGGACTTTCTTGTGGATATTGGTCGCGGCGCAGGTGTAAATGGTGGAAACATCATTGCCGCAGGTACGCCAGACCAAGTTATAAAAAATGCAGATTCCTTAACTGGACAATATTTGTCGGGCAAAAAGAAAATTCAGGTTCCCAAAAATCGGCGTGCAGGCAACGGAATGTCGATTAAAATTTCTGGCGCGCGCGCGAATAACCTTAAAAATATAGACGTAGAATTTCCACTTGGCAAATTTATTGCACTGACGGGTGTATCTGGTTCTGGCAAGTCAACTTTGTTGTTGAATACTCTTTATCCCGCACTGATGCGTGCGCTGTATAATTCCAAGATAGAGGCTGGTGCGCACGATATAATTCGCGGAATGGAAAACATAGACAAAGTTGTTGATATTGACCAATCGCCGATTGGACGCAGTCCGCGCAGCAATCCGGCCACATATACCGGTGTGTTTTCAAATATTCGTGATTTCTTTGCGGAATTACCCGAAGCCAAAGCGCGCGGATATGGCCCAGGTCGCTTTTCGTTCAATGTTAAGGGCGGTCGGTGCGAAGCCTGTCAGGGTGATGGTCAAATAAAAATTGAAATGAATTTCTTGGCAGATGTATATGTGGAATGCGACAAGTGCCATGGTTCGCGGTATAACGAAGAAACCTTGGCGGTGAAATACAAAGGCAAATCTATTGCCGATGTGTTGAATATGACGGTTGACGAAGCCTATCGGTTCTTTATAAACCATCCGCAAATCAGTCGCAAACTGGAACTGTTAAAGCGTGTTGGTTTAGACTATATAAAATTGGGTCAGAGTTCGTTGGATTTATCGGGTGGTGAAGCCCAGCGCATAAAACTGTCCAAAGAATTGTCCGCGCGCAGCACTGGGCAAACATTGTATATCTTGGATGAGCCGACAACTGGTTTGCATTTTGAAGACATTAAACAACTGTTGTCAGTTTTGCATGAATTGGTAGAGCAGGGCAATACTGTCGTCGTTATAGAGCATAATTTGGAAGTTATCAAAACCGCGGACTGGATTATCGATTTGGGGCCAACAGGTGGCGCGGGCGGTGGTCGCGTTATCGTCACTGGAACGCCCGAGCAAGTTGCGCAAAATCCAGATTCTTTGACGGGTAAATACCTAAAGAAGTATCTGGACAACCAGTAACTTTTCCTTTACAATTTAACGGTAATAACTTTAAGGAGAACAAAAATGTTTGGATTTGGCAGAAAGAAAAAAGAAGCACAAGAAAATTTAACCGCAGAACAAAATGAACCACATGTTCCAAAGGGTATGAAAGAAACCGCCGAACGCATGATGTCGGGTCAGTTCGATATGAACGATATGTTGGCACAACTGAAACAGATTAAAAAAATGAGCAATTTTAGTGGTCTGTTAAAAATGGTGCCGGGAATGTCTGCGGCGGTAAATGCAATGAAAGAAAAAATCAAAGACGGCAGTGTTGATGCCCAGATTAAAATTTTGGAGGCTATGACGGCAACCGAACGCGCAGATCCAGAAAAAATCTTTGCAAATGCCAAGGCGCGTATTGCGGAAACGGCGGGTGTGACGGTGCGCGATGTTGAGCATATTATAAAGCAATACACTAAAATGAAACAGCAAATGGCAATGATTCAGCGTATGGGAGGCATGGAAGCCGTTATGCAGCGTATGCAGCAAGGTGGCGCATCTGGCGCGAAATAAATCGTATGAAAATAACTAATAAGAAAATTGCAAAGCATAAATCTTCGGTCGCGTGGTTGCAACGCCAGACGGCCGATCCATATGTTGCGCGCGCGCACGCAGATGGTTACAGGGCACGCGCGGCGTACAAGCTGATTGAAATAAATGAAAAGTATAAATTTCTGAAAAACGGTCAGACGGTTGTAGATTTAGGCGCGGCGCCGGGGTCTTGGTCCCAGTTTATTGCGCGGACTTTTCCGAAAACAAAAATTTTTGCGATGGATTTGTTAGAAATAACACCAATAAACAATGTCGAATTTTATCAAGGCGACTTTACATCCGATGCAGCGTTGCGCTGGCTAGAAGAAAAATTAAATTTGACCGGCGATTCGGATGGTGTGGTTGATGTGGTTGTTTCTGATATGGCGCCAAATACGGTTGGGCACCAAAAAACAGATCATTTGCGTCAAATGGTTTTGTTGGAATATGCCTTTGATTTCGCGCGGCGCGCGTTAAAGGTTGGTGGGACTTTTGTGGCAAAGTCTTTTACGGGCGGCACTACAAATGAACTGTTGAAACAAATCAAAGAAAATTTTGAACATGTGTATCATATAAAGCCAAATGCGTCGCGGAAAGATTCTGTGGAAATGTTTATTGTTGCATTGGGGTATAAAAATAAGATATAATATACGCGTAATTAAAAGGGAGAAAAAATTATGCCAGCAAAAAAAGTTGCAAATAAGAAAAAGCCTGTTGCGCGTCGCGCAGTGGCGGCAAAGCCTGTGAAAAAGACTGTGCGTCATACAGTCAAAAAGCCAGAGGTTAAACCGGTCTTGGTTGCACCGCGTGAAACGCGTCGTCCTATGGTTGGACCATTATCGGCGATTGCGCGTTTTTGGCGTGGGTACTTTAATCTGATAGGGCGGTCCAGTCGTTCGGAATTTTGGTTCGGTATGTTGTTTGTATTCGCGGTGAATTGGATTTTCGCTGCGTTGGGTATGCATGGCGGTGTTTGGGAAACGGTTGCAACGGTGGTTAGTGCGGTCTTGTTTATTCCGACACTCACATTGTCAATTCGTCGTTTTCGCGATGCAGGCATATCGGTTTGGTTGTATATAATCCCGATGCTGTTTGTGTATTTTATACCAATTCTGCGTGGACCAACATGGGCAAAGTTGATAATGTTGGATTATCTGTCTTCGGGTATGATTGCATATTCACTGTTTGTGGTCGCGTATGTGATTTTTGTTTTTGTGATTGCATGTTTGCCAAGCAAAAAATAAGTTAATTAGTTAATAAAAACGCCGCAGAAATGCGGTGTTTTTTTTACAAAAAACGGTCGAAAAAAACGTACCTTTAAATCAACCGATTTTTTTCGAGTTTTTAAAAATCAAAAATCCCAGATTTCTGGGATTTTTTGTTTCCAAACGATATTTTTGTATCGGTCGATTTAAACGTACGTTTTTGTCACAATTTTTAGTGGCTGGTGGTTGGCGCGTCACACCGCGGAAACATGGAATCTCGTCAGGCTTGGTCGAGAGCAAAAGTTCTCCTCCACTGGAGGAGTACAGCGTGGAACGCTGGGAGGTGGGGCCCACCCCGTCCCGCTTTCGCTGACGCTACAGCGAGCCCCCGCAGGAGGGGAACTAAAAAAGGAAGGAAAAATGAAAAAATTGTTATTTGTTATTCTATCTTTATTCGCGGTTGTGGCGTATGCTGATAATACAATTACTTCCAAAGAATATGTTGACGGACAAGTTTCAAATTTGCAAACACAAATTCCCGCAAAGAATACAAATACGGTTGTTATGAATACTGGCAGTACAGGAACAATTGGCGAAAAGGCAATTTATGATACGTCCGCGGCGTATGGTGCGCAATCTGATGCATTGGTGACGGCGGGTGCGTTTAACAGCGCAATGCAAAACGCATTGGAATCTGAATTTGTTTGTGTCGAGTGGCAGGGCAGCGTTCACGACAACGCACATTGTTTGCTGTACGAAGTCCGCGGTGCAACACAAATGCAGACCTTGCCCGCTGGCTACACGCAGTTGGAATACATTGAATCCACAGGAACACAGTATATTGATACGGGTATAAATGTTAGCGCAACAACCGGAAACAATATACGGATAGAAAGCGACGGAAATTTTGGAACTGCCGAGAACGGCTGGGCTGTTGATGGTTCTGGCCACCCATATTTGCAGCTATACATTGGATTAGATCCGAACAGATATATAGCTTTTGGTAATAATTGGGGTGACGTGAAGACAACATTTCGCGAAACAGATGTTTCAGGCAGACATTTATACAAAGTAGATTATATAAATGGTGTAGTGTCTCGCGATGATATAATATTAACGAATTTTACAACTAAACTAGACCCTCAGGCGTCGGCACATAATTTGTTCATTTTTGGTTGGACTCCATCCAGAGAATTACAAATAAATGCAAAAAAGTATGGGGTTAAAATATATTCATTAAATACGATAATTTTTAATGGTGTCCCAGCACAACGCGACAGTGATGGCGAACTGGGGATGTATGATTTGGTCAGTGGTACTTTCTTTACCAACGCGGGCGCAGGTGAATTTATTGCGGGGCCGGTGGCAAGTTACCTGCCGCAGGGTAATTAAAAAAAACACCACCAAAATCGGTGGTGGAAAATTATTTGGCTTTCTGTTGGGCGATGATTTTACCTTTCGCCTTTAACCAATTTTTATGATATCCGAATTCCATCAACGCAAAGATTCCTGCCCCAATAGTTTTGTCGGTAACCTTTTGACCCTGATGTTTAATTATATAACTGAACACTGGGTGTCCCGAAGACATATCACATGTGCGTTTGATATAGAACAACGGTTTGCCGGTTTCCGACATTGCCCAATAGAACGAAAGGTTGTTTATCTTTCTGTATTTGAATTGCGTTGTTTTGTTCGCAATGATGTTTTTCAGTTTCTTGACAAGATTTGTATCTTCTCTGGTCATAGTTTCCTCTTTTGTGTCCCTTTTATTTATAGTATAAAATGCAAAAAAGTCAACTTTTATTTCAATTTCTCTGCGGCACTGCGCGCCAATTCATCGCACATTTCGTTCATTTCATTGCCGTTATGACCACGAACCCATACCCAATGAATTTTTATTTCGCTTGCGATTTTGTCCAGTGCCTGCCACAGGTCTTGGTTCTTGACAGGTTTGCGGTCCGCAGTGCGCCAATTATTTTTACGCCAATTTTTTATCCATGTTTGCATACCGTTTTTTACATATTGACTGTCGGTGTGAATTTCAACCTCGCTGTGGCGATGGGCCGCGGCAAGGGCGCGCATAACCGCCATCAGTTCCATACGATTATTTGTGGTGTCCTTTTCGCCACCACTGCGCCGCGCAATATTTGTGCCGTCTGTGGCAATGAATGCCCATCCGCCGGGGCCTGGGTTGCCTAAACAACTGCCGTCTGTCCAAATTTTTAGCATTTTATTTTAACCCTCTTTTGTGATATAATATCATAAAATGACCATAGATGCCAAGAATTTACGCGAAATGTCAAATGTTGTGCGCGCGGTTGCGTTGCGCATGGTGCGTGTGGCAAAAAGTGGCCATGTTGGAATTGTGCTTGGTGCGGCCGATATAATCACAACGGTTTATGCTTTGTTTTTAGAGCCTGCGCGCGACAGGTTTGTTTTGTCGGCGGGGCATGCATCGGCGATGTTGTATGCGGTGCTAAAACTTGCGGGTTATCGAATTGGTGAACTTGATTCTTTTCGGCGTCTTGACGGTTTGCCGGGGCATCCAGAATTTGGTATGGATGGCGTTGCCGCGACAACTGGACCATTGGGCCAAGGTATTGCAAATGCGGTTGGTATGGCCTTGGCCGAAAAGCACAGGGGGACAAATGGGCGCGTTTATTGTTTGGTTTCTGACGGTGATTTAATGGAAGGTGTCGCCCAAGAAGCAATTGCTTTTGCAGGTCGTTATAATTTGGATAACCTTATTGTGCTGTGGGATAACAACGGTATCAGTATGGATGGTGTTGCCCAAACAGATGCAAATGTCGCAATGCGGATGCGTGCGGCGGGCTGGACAGTGCATCGGGCAAATGGAAATGATTTTGAAGAATTGTACGATGCAATATCCGAATCGGCGGTGGGTCCATTGTTTGTACAATGTGATACTGTAATAGGTCAAGGCAGCAGTTTGGCCGGCGACCCGCGCGCACATGGATATGATTTATCGGATTCTGAAATGGCGCGGTTAATAGATAAATTTGATAATTTGTCTGGCCGAAATTTGTGGCGAACACTTGCGCGTAATCACAAAAATATGCGTGCGCCCAGATATGCTAGTGTACCAAATATAACTGCGCCAGTATTGCCACACTTTGTATCGACGCGTGAAATGTCGGCGGCATTTTTGTCGCGCATTATGGCACGCGGTGCCGATATTATGCTGGGCAGTGCAGATGTCGGCAAAAGCACCGGCGTTCATGTTGATTCTGTGTGTGATATTACGCGCGATGATTTTTCGGGCAACTATATAAACTATGGTGTGCGCGAACATGCAATGGCGGCGATTATGAATGGTATGGCATATGCGGGCTTGCGCGCGGTAGGTTCGACCTTTTTGGTGTTCAGTGATTATATGCGGCCTGCAATGCGCCTTGCGGCATTGGCGGGTTTGCCGACTGTATATGTCCTGACGCACGACAGCATTGCAATTGGGCAAGACGGCCCGACGCATCAACCCATAGAGCAGTTGGCAGGTTTGCGTCTGATTCCAAATATGAATGTCTTTCGGCCCGCAAGTATGGCCGAGCTTGCTTGGTCTTGGCGGACGGCATTGTCTGAAACCGACAGACCGTCATGCATAGTGTTATCGCGTCAAAAGATTGCATGTTTGGGCACGGTTGTTTCGGGACGTATAGAGGCGGGCGCCTATGTGACATATCGCACGCGCGCGCGGCGTATTCGTATAACGATTATTGCAACTGGTTCCGAAGTGCCTTTGGCGATTTCTGTGGCGCGGCGACTGAATGTCGGTGTCCAAGTGGTCAGTATGCCATCGGTCGGGCATTTCAGAGATATGGATGAAGAATACAAGGCGTCTATGTTACAGGGGCGCGTCATTGCATTAGAGGCCGCGGCAACCGCACCTTGGTTTGAATTTGCCGATGATGTAATTGGCATAGATGAATTTGGAACATCGGGGCAGGGCGATATGGTCTATCGTGAATGCGGATTTGATGCGGATGCAATTGCGGCCGCGATTCGTGCAAAATTGAAAAATGTCAGACTTTGAATTTACAACTTCTTTGGGTGAAAAGATTCCGATTGTTATAACTGTGCGGCGTGGTCTGCGCAATATCACTTTGCGGCCGCGGGCAGGCGATACGCGGCGTATAGAAGTTTCACGTCCTTGGTTGGCGTCTAATTCAACTGTCTTGGGGTTCATAGAGCAAAAGCGCCGTTGGCTTGAAAGGTTTTTCAGCAATGCGCCGGCACACCGACATTTGGCGGATGGCGATTGGTTTGAATTTTTGGATATGCGCGTGCGTGCGGTCTATGACGAAACGATTCGTGCGACAAAGTTCGTGCAAAACGATGACGGCACATATACTTTGTTTGTAGGCGGAGATAAACAAATGTTTGAAAATCGTGTGCGCAATTTTATCAAATCTGAATTATTGAAACGCATCAAAGAACTTATTCGTGCGCAGCCGCGTGAGTTTTGGCCGCGCCGCATTTGCCTGCGCGACACTTCTTCGCGTTGGGGTTCGCGGTCCAGTACTGGCACGATGTCTTTTTCTTGGCGCTTGGCATTTGCGCCGTTTGATGTTATGCGCTATGTAGTGATGCATGAAATGGCGCATGTTCGGCATATGGATCATTCACCCCAGTTTTGGGCAACGGTTCGTGAACTTTATGGTTTTGGCATAGAACGTGCGCGGCGGTGGCTGAACACCAATGGCGCGAAACTGCATCAGGTTTTATAAGCCTTGCTGCGAAACCATTCCTGCATATTTTACGCCTGATTTCGGCTATAATGCTTATGTGTTTGAAACAGCACGAGTAAACATTATAACCAAAGGAAAAAACAATGAAGAAAGTATCTATGCTTGCAGTGGTTGGTGCGATTGCATCTGTTTCTGCGTTTGCGGGACCGATGAACAACAATATGAATAACAACAATACAATGACCGAAGTAATGACTGTTGAACAAGTTCGCGGCTTGGCGGACAATTCGCCAGTAATTATTCGCGGCTATCTGTTGCGCCAGAATGGTGAAAACTCTTATGTTTTCCAAGACAGCACCGGCACAATCAACCTTGAAGTCGAAGACAGTGATTGGGGTGGCTTGACCGTATCGCCGAACGAATACATAGAAGTTTGGGGTGAAGTCGACAGAAACGGAATGTCAATGGTCGAAGTTGATGTATCTGCAATGAAAAAGTTATAAAAAAATCTGCCCATTTGGGCAGATTTTTTATTTGTTAGTCAGCTGTAATTCAATACGGCGATTTTTTTGCATACTGGCGGCATCATTGCCTGACGCAAATGGATGCATATCGCCGAAACCACTGGGGACCAAGCGTTGGCGGGCCACCCCATCACGCACCAGTTCATTTGTCACCGCGGTTGCGCGCAACAACGACAGTTGCATATTATTTTTATATGCGCGGGTTCCAGGAATGACGGGCCGCGTGTCAGTATGACCGTCAACGCGAATAATCCAGTCGACATCGGACGGAATTTTGGCTTCCAGTTCTTTGATGACATTTGCAATCATACGCAACTGATTTTTACCTTCGGCGGTCAGTTTATAAGACCCAGTTGAGAACAGAATATCACTTGGGACGATAAACCTGTCGCCGTCTTGGCGTACCGATTTAGTATCACCCAGTGCCAGTTTAATTGCGCGATAAAATTCAGATTGATATTTTTTCATATCTTGCAGTTCGGCGACTTTATCGGCCAAAGCCTTGTTCAACCGATTTGACATTTCGACATATTTCACTTCTTGGTCTTTGGCATTTGCCTCGGCGGCGGCCAACGCGGTGTTCAGTTTAGCCAGTTTAGCATTGTATTCTTCGGTCATTTTCGCCTGAATCTGTTCTTGGATGGCGTTATATTGCGCTTCGAGGTCTGCCAGTTTTTCTTTTGCGGCGACGGCCTGATTCAGTTGCGCCCGCAGGTCAGTGATTTGCTGTTTGGTTTCGGCGTCTTGTTCTTGCAGTTTAACAACCTGGTTTTCATATGCGGTAATCAGGTCGATCATAGACAATTCTTGGTCATCCAAATTGCTTTGTGCGCTTTCCAACCGCGCGCGTGCCTGAATCAAGCGCTGCATCGCTTCTTGTTCATCGGCGGTCATCTGGCGGATTTTCTCGCTCTGTTCGGCGTTGGCCTGTTTCAGTTCGGCGATAGTCTGTACGCCAGTTGACTTGTTAAATACGCTGGTTGTGGTCCACAAGAACACGAACACAATCAGCAAGAAAATCAAAATAATGACCAGATTTGAAAACAAGTCCACGAACGCGGGCCAAGTATTTGTCTTATCACGAAAGTTATTAAACATTTTTCTCTCTCTTGGTATTTTATTATTGAATCTTTTTATCCATATTTTGGACTGCGCCGCCGATTCGTTTCAGCACAGATTCTATCTTTGGCAGTGCGCCTGCGACCATATCGTCTTGGAATACATTGGTGCGCGCGGCAAGAGTATCTTCCAGTTTTTGGAAAACCGCGCTTTGCGCCAATTGGACTTGCAGGCCCAAGAATCCAACAATCAAACTGCCCCCCAGACCAAGCAACGAACTGGTAAAGGCGGTCGCCATCCCGCCCAGTGGGCGCGACAGACCGGCCTGCATAGTCGCCAGAACAGTTTCATCGTTAAAGTTCAGGTTGCGTATTAAATCGGCAAAGCCGCCAATGGTTAAAATCAGCCCCCAAAAAGTTCCCAACAACCCCAGAAAGACCAAAGTGTTGGTGATATATCGCACAGATTCGCGGTCGTCTTCCATTCGCACTAAAATCGCATCCAAAATTCCGCGCAGCCCATTTTCGTTCAAGTTTCCATGGCGATTCCGCAGCAGCAGCGCCACCGAACGCAACAATCGCGGCGGCATATTATTGACATCCGCCCCGCGCGCATACGCGTTCAGCCAACGATATTCCGGCAACAGCGCAAAAACCTTGAAAAAACAGAGCAATATACCAAACAAAGTTGTTCCGATAATGATACCGTTCAGATAGATATTCGAAATTGCAACCGCCAAGAAAACGCGGTAAAACAGGGCAATTCCGCACAGCACCAACGCGGTAAAGAACGCCATCCGATTAAGGTTTCTGTGAAAGTTGTTCATGCGTTTTTCCCTCTGTTGGGTTCATCATAGTAAAAAGATTTTCCCGCGTCAAGTGCTAGTGTCACACCGCGGAAGCAAATTTTCCTTTTTGATAAGAATGGGGCTTTGGCCTGCGGCGGGACGCCGCCACTAACCACTAACACTAACCACTAACACCAAGCCCCCAGCACTATTTCCCGCTTGACCGAAAAGATTGATTTTGATAAAATGAACATTGAATCGGAAAGGGATTTCCGGTTTGGGGCTGTGAGAAGCCTTGTAAGCAACCGGCACAATTATGTCGTAAATCCATAAAATTTCGAAATTTTTGTGCCGATATTTTCTGTTCCCCCGCTATTTGGTCGGGGTGCCGTTGGAGTATATTTGAAGTCCAGCGGAGTCATCGTTGCTTATGATTTTCTCAACACCCCGACCCTTGGACGTCTCTTGGACGGTTTTTCGTTAGTGGCGGTTTAGGTAGAGTTTTTCCCCACTTTCGGACATCAGACCTTTGACAACATCCCTTTCTTGTGACAGGAAAGGGTGTCACAGCGAAATTCCCCTTCTTATCAAGAAGGGGTGGCGGGTAAAAACAGCGTGGGTAATAAACCCGCCCCCGCATCGTGCGTCGTTGCACTTGCACTCTGCGGCCCCGCCGCAAGGGCGGGGCAAGTGGGGCGGGGGGGCGCCCAGTTGCGGGGGAAAACAAAAGAGAGAATCAAGGCAAGGAAGGATGAAGCAATTATATATCGTTTTATGTTGTTATTCCGTTTTTTGTGGTGCATTTGCGGTGACCTGTCCATCGCCGACTGTTGCAGTCACCGGTGGCGATGCATCGACCTTTGTTGCGCCGAACGAATCCACGCATTGCCCCGCGGGGTACGAGTTATATGATGCACCATCACAGTTTTCTGCGTATTTCACTGGAACATTGCTTTCGGAAACTGTGAATTTGTGTGGCGACGGCGAATATATGAACAATGGCACATGTACGGCGTACGCCCAAGGCCGCTGTGACAGTGGCTATTTGGATGTCAGCACCGACAGTTCGAATGTTGGTGCGCCGAACGAATCGGATCATTGTGCAGACGGCTATGCGACCCAGACCACACCGGCGGGGATGTACATTATATCGACAGGGATATTATTATCGACGGGTGCGACATTGTGCGGTTCGGGTCAGTATATGAATAATGGGGTATGCACTGCATATGATAACACGCGTTGTCCGGCGGATTGGTTTGATTATGCGCCGACGGGGGTTGATACCTTTGTACCGATGGTGGATGGCGCATGCGGCACAGACTATGTTGCATCGGGCGACAGTGCAGATTGCACCGATCGCGGAAATGCAGGTATGTGTGCGACACTTTGTGCATCGGGTGAATTGATGACATGGGGCGGGCATTGTGCATCGCTGTGTACGGGTGGCGGGACCGAATTGCACATAGGCAGTTTAGTATTCCCGATATACGGGCAAAAGACAACGACGTCGGCACTAAACGTTGGGTTTGACAGTGGCACAGTTTGCTATGTCAATTTGGAATCTGGGGCGGCGTCTGGGACAATGAACGTGGCGCATTCGAATGGGACGACATACCACGTAACGAAATAAACAAAAGGGGAAAAGATGAAAAAAACATTAGTTGGGCTGATTTGTGCATGTTCGGTTTTTGCGGCGGATGCGCAAACGATGTGCAAGCACAAGAATACATACATTGCGTCAATCAGCAAATCTACGAACGGGACATCGTCAACGGTGACAAACGCGGCGAACAAGACATGGTCGGCGACATTTCCGAATTATACGATAACGGGCAATGCGGCGTGCAATGAGATTTCTGGGACGGCGAATACGGTAAATACGGCGCTGTACACAACGGCGGGCGACCAAGGCACATATTGTTGGTGCCAAATGCAAACGCCATTGTCGTCGTATTGGGTGTTTTTGGACACATACGGAACCGATTCGGCGTGTGCATCGGGCTGTGCGGGGGCATGCGCGACCGCGATTCAGTCGAACGCGACATATCGGACGGCGATATTAAATTCAATTTGGTAAAAAAAGGATGATAAATGAATAAATATATCTTGTTATTGGCTGGCATATTTTTCTGTGGTGCGGCAAATGCATCGGTTATGTGCAGCAGCAGTGATTATGTCACAGTTGTGCTGGACCCTTACGTACAGGGAACAACATATACCTATAACGCGGCGGCAATGACGTGGACGACGGTATTTCCGTATGGAAATGTGTCGGGCGTTGCGGTGTGTAACGATACATCCGGTTCATGGGGTGTTGCCAGTAATGCCGAACAGTACGAAACAGGTGGTGTTCAGTGCTGGTGCAAGATGACACATCCTGCTGTCTCCCGCTGGGTGTTCCGCGCCTCGCACTCGTCGGCGTCCGATTGTGCGGACAGCTGTGCGGCTCGCTGCGGTGGCTACGTGCAGTTCTACTCCGCCTTCCGGTCGGGCGTTTTCGGGTCTGTCGCACCTTGATGCCCTGATGCGCGTTGGCGCATCAGGCACGCAAAGCGGATTCGCATATCCATG
>JAFZVH010000014.1 GCA_017617915.1 Alphaproteobacteria bacterium | reverse complement strand
GGGTGGCGATAAGTTTGCTTCTTCGGTAGAGGTAAATGATGAAGTTATTAAAACTTTGCGTGAATTGACCCCATTGGCGCCTTTGCACAACCCAAGTGGTATTTTAGGTATTATAACTGCACAACAGTTGTTGCCAAATGCAAAGCAAGTCGCAGTTTTTGATACTGCATTCCATCAAACAATGAAACCAGAATCTTTCCGTTATCCAGTTCCAAAAGAATGGTACACAGAATTGGGTGTTCGCAGATACGGTTTCCACGGAACCTCTCATTTGTATGTTTCTAAACGCGCGGCAGCGATGCTTGGCAAACCAGCCAGTGAATGCAATTTAATCACTGCACACATTGGTTCTGGCGCTTCTATCACAGCCATCAAAAACGGTGTCAGCGTGGATACTTCTATGGGTATGACACCAACCGCAGGCTTGATGATGGGAACACGTTGTGGCGATATTGATCCATCTATTCCATCTTATGTTGCGGGACGCAAAGGTTTAGCAATTGAAACAGTCCAAAACGAATTGAACAAAAAATCTGGATTGATTGGTATAACACAGTGCTATAGCGATGGTCGCGATGTCCGTGAAAATCAAGACACCAACGCAGATTGCAAATTAGCACTTGAAATGCAAATACAGACAGTAAAAAAATTCATCGGTGCATATATGGCAGAATTGGGGCATGTTGATGCATTGGTGCTTACCGCTGGTGTTTGCGAAAACGATGCTTATATGCGCGAAAAATTCTGTGAAGGCATGGAAGAATTCGGGCTTAAACTGGACAAAGAAGTCAACAAAAATATCAGCAGAGATGTTGCCGAAGCAGTTTTAAGCACACCTGATTCACGCATTAAAATCTTTAAGATTGCCACAAACGAAGAATTGGTTATTGTCGAAGATACGATTGCAATTATGAAAGGTACTTATAACGCAGACCATTTGAAAATGGCTTATTCGTTTGCCAATCAAAAAGCAAGATAATATTTGTTGTATAAAAAAAGACAGGTGGTTTTCCACCTGTCTTTTTTATTGGCACAAAAATAAAAAATTTGCTAAATTAGTCATATGGACAATGAAATCTTTGATTTTTTCAATACAGACCTGCAATACATTCATGGTGTGGGACCTGTGCTGGCTTCCAAATTCAACGAAGTTTTGGGCGGACGACGCGTTCTTGATTTTCTGTTACATATTCCGTCCAGTGTGCGACCACGCGAAATACTCGATTCCGTAGTAACCGCACAAAATGGCGACACCGTTACAATTTCCTTGCAAATAAAATCTCACAAAAAAGGCGGCGTTTTTCATGGTCGTCGCGCTCCAACCCAGATTGTATGTGCCGACAAATTCGCTGCACCTGTTACGATTCAGTTTTTCAATACTAAATTCCTTGATTATTGGACCGAAAAATTACCAATCGGTCAATGGCGCATCGTCAGTGGCAAATTGGAATTTAACATTCGTAACGGTGCGGTTATCAATCATCCTGATTTTATTGAGTTACCTGAAAACGCGTCTAAGATTCCAACTAACCAGGCGATATATCCATCTGGCGAAGGACTTAGTCAAAAAACTTTTTCTAATGTGCGCGACCAGATTTTTAATATCATGCACGAACGTATTGCCGCGTATAAACTGAGTGAAAGAATGCTTGAATTTTTAGACGCGTTGGAACATGTGC
>JAFZVH010000013.1 GCA_017617915.1 Alphaproteobacteria bacterium | reverse complement strand
GCATGATTTGGATCCAAACTGCCCGTTGGTTCATCCGCTAATAATATATCGGGATTGTTTGCCAGCGCACGCGCAACAGCCGTACGTTGTTGTTCACCACCAGACATCTGGCCAGGCAAATGCGATGCCCTGTGCGCAACATTTGCCGCTTTTAACAATTTCATTGCACGCGCCGCCGCCACAGATGAATCACAGCCGTTTGCCAACATAGGCAACATAACGTTTTCCAGTGCAGTAAAATCAGAAAGCAAATTATGACGCTGGTACACAAAGCCAATCTTTTGGCGTCGTACAAAAGTACGCATTTCTTCGTTCATCGTATGCACCGGCGTTCCAGAAATCAAAATACTGCCCCCCGATGGCTTATCCAGCAACCCGACACATTGCAGCAATGTTGACTTACCACTGCCCGATGGACCAACCAACGCAACAATTTCGCCCCGATGCAAATCAAAACCACCACCAGTCAGAATATGCAAGGGCTGACCGCCTTCTATAAAGGTCTTTTTAATATCACGCACCGACAAGACCGCTTCGCCTTGTTTAGGTTTTGATAAAGAATTCAATATCGATGCCATTACTATCACTTCCGTTTTTGTTTAATATTCTGCCTGTTTTTTATTGCTGTCACAATAAGTTTGTTTCACGCTATTCATTGCGCAGTACCTCTACTGGATCTGTGTTTGCCGCTTTCCAAGCAGGATAAATTGTCGCCAAGAACGCCAACGCTATCGCAATCAGCGCAATACCCAACACCGTAGCCGGAACAATTTTGGACGGCAGTTCTGACAAATAATACAATTCCGCAGGAAACAAATCACGACCTGTTGCCCACTGGAAAAACTGGCGTATAGGTTCGATATATGCTGCAACGATTGTTCCTAAAACAGTTCCTAACAGCGCGCCAACAACCCCAATGGTCGTTCCCGACAAAATAAAGATTCGCATCATCGAACGGCGCGACACACCAAAGGTACGCAAAACCGCAATATCTTTTGATTTATCTTTGACCAACATAACCAATGAAGACACAATATTAAATGCCGCAACAATTACTATCAGCATTAAAATCAAAAACATAACATTTGATTCAACTTGCAACGCGCCAACAAAACCACGGTTTAAATCACGCCAATCACGCACAATGAACCCATTAGGCAAGTCTGTTATAAGGGCTTCACGCACCGAATCGGTATCCGCGGGATTTTTCAAGAACAAATCTATATGCGTCACCGCATCACCCATATTCAAATACTTTTGCGCGGTTGCCAGTGGCATAAATATATAGCCAGAATCGTATTCATACATTCCCATAAAGAACGCGGTTTTTACAGGATAAGACATAATCCGCGGCATAGTTCCAAATGCGGTTGGCGTGGCGCCGTTCGCCGAAACCAGTGATACCGAATCGCCCATATGCACACCCAAATTACGACTGAGTGTGGAACCAATAACCAATTCACCATCCTGAATTTCCGACAATGCCTTGCCATACAGACGCACACCACTGTGTGTTTTTGTTTCTAAATCATTCATCCGAATACCACGCACCATTGCCCCAGAATTATTTCCGCGCGCCGTAACCATAACCTGCCCTTCAGCAATTGGCACAATTCCAGAAACCGCACGTGCAACCGTTTTATTCTGTTTTATCTTATCAACCAGAAAATCATAATCTGCAATTGCACCGTCTTGATGATAAACAACAACATGTCCATTCATCCCGACGATTCGCGACAGCAACGTATCATGGAAACCGCCCATAACCGACATAACAACAATCAAAGTTGCCACACCAAGCATAATCCCAAGGAACGACACCCATGTCACAACCGAACCAAAGCCGCGCTTGCGGGCCGCCAGATATCTAAAAGCAATTTTTCTTTCCAGTTTTGTGAACATTTTTTATCCTGTTTTACTTCCGCAAGAAATCACGCAACGCATCACCGACCAAACTTGGTTCAGACGGAACATCTGCGGGATTTACAATCGACACTATCCTTGGCGACATAAACACAACCAATTCAGCAAACGGACTTATCAGTGTTTCTGGCGTTGTCACAAAAGAATGCGTTGGAATACCGATAATTATGTAATTATCACCTACACTTGACGGAATAGAAAACGAAGACAGCTCACCATTACTGGTTCGCAAAACGATTTTCGCATCTATCTTATCACGTCCACCATAATCACGATATTTCGCAGTTGCACCAACAATCAAATCTGTTTCTATGCGTTCTTCTTTGCCACATTGACCGATATCAAATCTTGATTGCCAACCATCAGGCACAACAAACTGGCCTTGGGAAATCAAGACAACATTCGCCTGAGTCGACAAAAATTCTTGCAGGGTTTTAGAATTGATTTCGGGTCCGACAACCAATGTACGCCCAACAACCCCAGGGATAGACATCTTGATATTATTTGTTCCAAACGCCGGCAACAAATTCATCCAAATAATCGGATTATCGGTCTTTGGGTAAACACGATACACATCCATATCCCACGCCAATACATATTTCTTGGACGCAATGTCTGAAACGATATGCGCGACTTCGCGTTCCGTTTGATAATTGCCTTCGAAAATCAGCGTCTTGTCCGACCAGTCAACAATCATATTGCGAACATCGGCACCATGCATAGCATCCAGAAGCGCCATTATAATTGTTTCATTCTTTGGCATTTTAATCAGCCACTTTGCGCGATTAAACAATTTTAATTCGCCCGCCGCTGCATCATAAGAATAATACGCACGCCCCAAGCGTGTCATCAAATCGACTGCTTCCGCCAAATTTCCGCCAACAATAGAACCAGAAATTTTTTCATATACAGGCTCTTGTTCTATCACATCTATTTGAACGCCCTGCAACAACTTTTCCAATGCGCCCCGAACAGTTTGTTGTTTAAAATCATAATCAGATACCGCCAAATCTGGCAACGCATCACCCCTGTCTAAGCGAACAATTTCTATTTTTTCTTCGGGGACAACAGAAACGACAGACTGATTATCCCAATTCACAGTACAACGCCGCGGCAACTCCACCGAAAAGCGCCGCGCAGTATCGGTTGTCAGCGCCGCCTTTTTCGGAAAAATTGGCACCGAGTTGTCATCTATGACCAAATTATCAACAACTTGAATTGTGTCATATTGCGGCAAATCAGACTGTTGCATACAGCCGAACAATAACACAATCATCCCTGCAAAACATAGGTTTAAAAACTTTTTCATTATTGCACCCACCTTGGTTATATGTTCATAGTCCGTTCAAATTCTTCCAACGTCATTTCGTATATAGGCTTTTGCGAAGGCGTAGTTAAACTGCGCACATGTTCAAACTGTGCCTTGAAACGAGCAATCACATCGGCAACATCTTTTTCAATGTTCTTATCAGATGATAGCAAACGTTCGCCATACTCTGCAACAAATTCCAACACATCGGCCGCAAAAAAACGTCCGACATAATTTTCCAGTGGGATGCCACCCTTAGTCACGCATATTGCAGACATAGTCTTGGCAACCTGGTTATAAAAGTTCGCCAATTTAATAAAATTTTGAACGGTTATCGCCATCTCTTTTCCCCCAATGTTTTTTACATTATAAAAACTATTGCCACAAAAAGGCAATTAAATTATAATATGAAATATGAGAATGTTAAAAGTAATTTTATTTCTTGGTTTGGTTGGTTGTGCTTCACCGAATTCGGGCAGCATAGATAACGCAACTATTTTAAATTGGGAAAACGAGTCTGTGACCACAGAACAGTTTGTTCGCGATCACAAGGCTTGTCTTGGAATAAATCAACCGTCTTATATGCCGCGTTCGCGTCTGGCAAAATTATTGTCACCGAATCAGAGTGCGCGTATGCCTGACTGGGACGGTCTGTGGGTGACATTTCAATCGAACGAATACAAAGATGTAGGTCAACGGTCGTTGTTGTCTGTTCCACGCAACACAACATCTAAATCTGTGGGCTCTTATCGCAAATGCATGTTTCGTCGCGGATATTTACTGCGCGCAGAATAAAAAAACTTACCCGACTTTTATATTTCCTAAAAATATGCTATAATATCTGGCATGAAACGAAACATTTGGTTTTGGCTGTATTTTGTCGCCGCAATTTTGCTGGCCATATATTTTGCAACCCGAATAATTATGACCTTTATGGGGCGCACCCCTGTTTCAATGGTTCAACGCCTATCAATATCTGCGGACACAAATGCCCAAGATTTATCTTCGGTGATTGGCGCAGCTGGTATTTCACCCGGCACACGTAGTTATTCTATAAATTTGGATTTGGTAAATTCTCGAATTGCAAAAACCCCAGGTGTCCGCGAATCAGCGGTCAGACGCTTGCCTAATGGCAACCTTGCAATTCAAATTCACCTTTATCGTGCGGTTGCGACATGGACCGATGGAACATATTATTATCCGATATCTGCCGACGGTACAATTGTAAAAAACCCATCCGAATCACGAAGACCTGATGCAGTTGTATTCCGCGGTCCCGTACCAAACGATATTTCTGAAATAACCAAAGCCGCAACAAATTTAATATCAGATTTAGATTATTTAGAATGGATTGACGGTCGCCGCTGGAATTTAGTAACGACTGGTGGAATTACGGTTATGTTACCTGAAAAGGACCCTGTTGCGGCGATTGGAAATTTGGTTGCGTTAAACAGCAAAAATAATATGTTATCAAAAAAAATCAAAACACTGGATATGCGTGATGACGCAAGGATTTTAGTAAAATAAATGCGGATGTTGGATTCTGCTTTTTTGTGTTTAGATATTGGTACCTGTGGTGTCCGCGGGGTTGCACATCGTATTCGTAATGCCAGAATCGATAAATCTGCATACTATTCGGTCGATGATTTTGATACAATCTTTGCACTAAAATCTGTAATAGACGAACTGGAAAAACAGATTGGTCGCAGATCTGATACAACTTGCTATATCACTGGAAATTTTGGCCCATCTTATTTTTGCATATCATCACAAAATGACAAATGGCCATCCGATCATAAAATTACTGTATCAGATATCAAGGCACAACTTGCAAGAATTGAGTCGCCCGACAATTATTTCCCAATGCATATAATACCGCTGCGTTATGACACACCGCGGTTTCGCAATATGCTGTCCCCAATCGGCCACAGCGATAGACAGCTAGTATCAACATTTGCGGCACTATTTTTTAATAATGAATATATGCAAAAAATTCTTGGCTTTTTGCGTCAGGCGCACATCCAAGCCGATGCATTCTATGCGCCACATTTTATTGCAAACAGTGTATATAAACAACCCGGACAAAACATAATGTTTCTGGATATGGGCGCGGAAAATACAACCATGTCAATTTGGACGGACCGCGGCCCAGTATGGCACAACACGCGGGCACTTGGTGGAAACGATTTAACAGATGAAATTGCGAAACATTTTGCTATATCTTTTTTAGAAGCCGAAAGAATCAAACGTGCAGTTGCAACATTAAAACCAACAGAAATGGCGCGGTTTAGTCCCGCGGACAGCGCATACGCATTTTCATGTGCCGATATAAATGAACTGATTGTTCCGTTCTATACAAATTGGCTGGAACAAATTAAATCTGATTCAGAAATGTATATTGCAAAATATGCGCCCTCCGAAATAATTTTAACTGGTGGCGGTGCAAACCTGGATGGTTTGCAGGAGGTATTGTCTGAACAATTAAATATTCCTATTAAAAAACTTGGTGATGATGTAACCGTTCGCACACTTTCAGAATTTATATGGAACGGACACAAAAATCAACGTACGTCTTATCTTGCGCGATTAAATCGCCAAAGAAAATTGTTTAAAAAATTGTTTGGATTCTTACATTTCAAAAAAAAGAAACATACCTCCGCCGTTCCAATTATGCCCAGCAGTTTGTGTTTTGATATGATGCGACCCGAAACATACACAATGTTTCAATCTGGCGGAATTCGTGCAATACACATTGACATCATGGACGGTCTGTATGTTGATAAAATTGCGGGCAGTTTGGATGAATTGCAAAAAATTCGAACTATGTGGAATGGACACCTGCATGTTCATTTGATGACCGATGCGCCAGACATCTGGGCGGCGGGTGCAATAAACGCAGGCGCAGATACCGTTATTCTTTCAACAAACACTGTTGGCCTGCGCAAGGCGATTCAAATTGTGCACAAAAGCGGAAAACGCGTTGGCATTGCGCTAAACCCCGATTCGCCTGTATCTCTGTTAAAAACCGTTTTGCGTGAATTAGATGAAGTAATGATCATGGGGGTCAACCCTGGGGCGGCAGGTCAAGAATTTAACCCAAAAGTTTTGCAAAAAATTTCTGCATTGGATGCTACCCGCAAAAAATATGGTTTGAAATTTACAATTTCTGTAGATGGTGGCATAAATGCCGAAACCGCTGGCGCATGCTGGGCGGCGGGCGCAAATGTGTTGGTCAGTGGCTCTTATCTGGCATCGGCCACCGATTTTCCATTGGCAGTGTTATCACTGTTGCCCAAAGGCAAAAACTAGTGAATTTCGATTTTTCGTCCATCCGCGTATTCAGAAATATAAATATGCACTGTGTTTTCTGGTAACATATCACGCGCAATATCAGGCCATTCTATCAAAGTAATATCATTTTGAATCGCATGTTGCAGGCCTATTTCAACCAGTTCTGCAACATCGGCAATACGATATAAATCAAAGTGCGATATTTTATCATGCGCACCAACATAAGATTGAACAATTGTAAAAGTTGGGCTTGGTACCACAGTATCCGCGCCACACAGGGTTTGAATTATCACGCGCGCAATTTCTGATTTACCAACGCCCAAATCACCATGCAGCGCAATCGTCATTGGCGCGTGCAAAGTTTCCGCAAATTTCTGCGCCCAATTATGAGTATCATTCAAATCTTTTGTTATAAATGTTTGCATCTATATTACTCCAATAACAACAAGTCGTCTTGCATTCTGTGGATAGTATCGCGAATCTCTGCCGCGGTTTCAAAGTCCAAATTGTCCGCCGCCGCACGCATCTTTTTATCCAGTTTTTTAATTTCTGCGCGCAAAGTTTCCGCATCAACCAATCCTGTTTTAGAATACAAAAATCTTTGTTTTTTATCAACTTTTTCTTGCTTTGCCCTAACTTCATCAAACACCGCCTTGGTCACAGTTTTTGGTGTTATTCCATGTTCGGTATTATACGCCATTTGTTTTGCACGTCGCCGATTCGTTTCATCCAAAGCGGCCTGCATGGAATCTGTTATCACATCTGCGTATAAAATTACACGACCGTTTGCATTGCGCGCCGCGCGCCCTATGGTTTGAATCAGTGAACGCGTAGAACGCAAGAAGCCTTCTTTATCTGCATCCATAATTGCCACCAATTCACACTCTGGCACATCCAAACCTTCGCGCAGCAAGTTGATACCAACCAAAACATCAAATTTTCCCATACGCAAATCACGCAACAAATCAATGCGTTCCAGTGTTTCAATATCACTGTGCAGATACCGTGCACGCACACCATTTTCTACAAAATAGTCCGTCAACTGTTCCGCCATTTTTTTCGTAAGCGTTGTCACCAAAACACGGCCTTTGCAAGATTTAACCTCGGCTAACAAATCATCAACTTGATTTTTGATTGGGCGCACAAAACATTCGGGGTCCAACAAACCCGTTGGCCGAATGACTTGGTCTGCGACTATTCCGCCCGCCTGATTCAATTCCCATTCCGCGGGTGTTGCGGAAACAAAAATTGTTTGCGGACGCATTGCATCCCATTCATCAAAAGTAAGCGGTCTGTTATCAACACAAGACGGCAGTCTGAATCCATATTGCGCCAATGTTTCCTTGCGCGCCCTGTCCCCACGCGACATCGCCGATATTTGTGGCACTGTCACATGACTTTCATCTATGAACAAAACCGCGTCTTTCGGCAAATATTCAAACAGTGTTGGTGGTGGCTGACCGGGTAACCGCCCAGACAAATAACGCGAATAATTTTCAATACCGCGACAGGTTCCTGTGGACTGCATCATTTCTATATCCAAATTCACGCGTTCGCGCAGACGCTGTTCTTCTATATACTTCATATTTTCGTGAAAATATTTTATGCGCTGTTCCAAATCATCACGAATATTTCCAATCGCCTGTAATATAGATGGCATAGGTGTCGCATAATGTGTATTTGGATATACAACGACTCTGTCCAGTTTTCTAAGTTTCGCGCCAGTTAAAACATCAAATTCCCAAATTTCTTCGATTTCATCACCAAAGAAAGATATTTTCCACGCCCTGTCTTGACTGTGCGAAGGAAAAACATCCAATGTATCACCACGCACACGAAAGTTTCCGCGTTCCAGCGCAATATCATTTCGCTTGTATTGAATATTCACCAATTCACGAATAACATCACTGACCCCAATAACATCGCCAGTATGCAATGCCAATTTCATTTCAGAATATTGCTCTGGCGTACCCAGACCATAAATTGCAGACACCGAAGAAACAACAATAACATCACGCTCTTCCAGCATCGCGCGTGTCGCACTGTGTCGCATACGATCCAGCTGGTCATTTATTGACGCATCTTTATCTATATATGTATCGGTTGTGGGCAAGTATGCTTCGGGCTGGTAATAATCATAATAGGAAACAAAATATTCCACATGATTGTTTGGGAAAAAGGACTTCATTTCCGTGTACAGTTGCGCCGCCAAGATTTTATTCGGCGCCATCAGCAACGCGGGCCGCCCCAACTGGGCGATTACGTTTGCCATAGTAAAGGTTTTACCCGACCCAGTTACCCCAAGCAAGACTTGGGATCTGCGCCCTACCCTGACCCCGCCGACCAGTTCAGATATGGCGGCCGGCTGGTCCCCCATAGGTTTATAATCGCTTACAAGATCAAAAATTTTTTTGTTCACAACCAAGAGTATAATTCATTATAATGAAAAAACAAGGGAGAGAACATTGGTAAAAATCAAGCCGAAACATAAACACAGAACCTTTTGGTGGATATTTGTCATTGCCGCTGTGGCGTGTATATCTGCACTGGTTGCGCCAACAATGATGAACCTGAACTATATGCGGGCGCGTTTGGAATCCGCTGTTACGGCTGAAACAGGTATGCCAATAAAAATCGCAGGCGATATAACATTTGGTGTGCTGGGTAAAACGACTATTATTGCACACGATGTAAAATCCCCCTATGGTGATATTGAAACAGTATCTATGAAAATCCCATTTTCTGGTCTGTTCAATATCAAAAACACAAAGTTAAATGGACCAGTATCCGTATCTGGCGCGAATATAAAACTAACTTCGCTGGGCACAGGCAATTTAAAATACGATGTAACCGTTCGCGATTCTGTCGTAAACTTTATGGACAAAGATTATTTTATAATAGATGGCACTTTTGCGCGCGGAACCTTTAATGGTCTGATTCGCACAGGCCAACATAAATACGAAATAAGTTTTCATGACCGCGATTTCACAATTACAAATAAAAATCTAGATTTGAATATCAGTGGCACACTGTATAATTCTGGGGCGGCATCAGGCGTACTTGAAATAACCACAGACAAAATAAATTCTTGGTTTGAATTTGACACACCGAAAATAAATATTCCAGTAAAATTAGTTACAGACTTTTGGTGGGACGGCGAATATGGATTTAAATTTAACAACATCGTCGCAAATAATATTCGCGGCAATATAGAAATTATGCCAAATGGGCGGCGCACTATTTCACTGTATTCTGACGATACAGAGTTTGACTTTTCGTTTCTTGCGCACCCTGTGCAAGTTTTAAACAATACCAGTTTGAGTTTAGATTTTTATGGCGATTTAACATTTGAAAATAAAACTTTTCGTCATGTAAAACTGGACCTTGTCGGTACAGAACAATACATACAAATTGAAAAAATCGTTGCAGATGGCACGACATTTGTTGGTGGAATTATCGATGCAAATGGTGCACACGATATAATGATAAATACGAACTTTGATGGCAACGCAACACAATGTTTATTTTCTGGGGCGCCATCAAGCTGGGGATGCAGCAAATTCGTATATGGCGACCTATCAGGCTTTATAGAAAAAAATAAAAACGGTATAACTGGGGGATTGATGTCGGCGCACGCGGTTTCACCAAATGAATTGGAATCTTATGTAAAATTGCTGAACAGCAAAAACATAGATATTAAATTCAAGTTCAAAAATATTGGTGGTCGTTATATATCGAATCGCCAAGGCACAAAAATAGATTACAATTATGTATATGGAAAAAATCTCAAATGGCTGAATCCGCATATTAAATTGTTGCCAGATTTTATGACGGCTGAAATTGGCAATATGGTTTGGAACGGCGACACTATGAGTTTCGTACCAAAATCAAATCGATGGGCATTGACATTGCAAAACAATTTCTTTTTGGTAAATGGCGTAAACTTCAAAGACTGGCTGCCAAACTTGGATTTGCGTGCTTTGCAAGATATGCCTTATACTGTATCTGGTTATTATAATGACAAGGGCGACATATCAAACCTGACAATAAAAATCGCGGGGCATATATTTACTGGTGCGCTTGATTCAAATGGTATTACATTAAACACAGATGTTTTGGAACTGGGCGCATTTTTGAATCCAGAATATTTTGCAAATATCGAAGAAATGGAATTTTTATCAAATGCACCAATATTGCTGCCGTTTGGATTGGACAAGAACTTGTACCTAAACGCCGACACACTGATTTACGATGAAAATATATACAAAAATTTTGTGTATTCATTAAAATCTGACACCCAAACATTTTCAATCAGTGATAATGCGCGCGGAAACTTGCTGGCCACTATTATCAAGGAACGCGCCAACTATGAAATCTTTATGCAACTGAACAGATTCGTAATAAATGGCAAATTACTAAACACAAATTATCCATTGAATATCATGGACACATCTATTACCGCGGAAATAAACCTTAAAACCTCTGGGCATATTGCGCATGATATCTGGTACAATATGTCTGGGGATGTCGATTTAACATTTGACGGGGGTTATATTGTCGGATTGGGTTTGGATAATTTTTACAGTGCGGCGGACAAGTTAAACCGCCTGAATGTCGAAAGCGAACTTATGCGCGCATTGGAATCTGGATACAGCCGCATAAAGACAATGCGAATTATAGGGAAATACGATAATGGCAATTTTGCAACAACCGCACCAATTGCATTGTCATTGTATCATGCAGATGCAACCGGAATACTGGCGATTACAAACGGCGCGATGAACGCGCGTTTGGACATAATAATGCGCGCCACCGCCCCAGAACCGGTAAATGTATCAGTATTGGTTTCGCCAAATGGTCGCAGGCAATATTCAATCTCGGAAATTATGCGTTATTTCGATCCTGCCTTTATGCGCAGTTTTATCCGCACACATGATAGGTTTTAAAAATCCCCTTCGCTGGCGAAGGGGTGCCACGTGAAACGTGGCGGAATAGTGGTTTATTTTTTTATTGCAATCCAACGCTAAATTCATCACCAAAGGTGGCAACGCGCTGACCGCCAATGCTGCAATTTAAATCTTCAAAACCCTTTTTAATCTGATTCTTTTTGACCAATTTACTGGTAATTAAACCACCCGCGGTTCCCAATACAACCGCCGCAATCGAATCGGACGCCAAACGCGCAGTATTAAAATTACCATCTCTGTCGCGCCACACCGATAACCCTAACCCATTAAAGAACCTGTTGATTTTTTGATACGCAATTTCAATTGATATACCAACCTCGTCATTGATTTGTTTAATATTCATACAATTTAAACCTGCTTCGGCCAAAAATTCAGACAATTCAATCGCTTTATTTCCAACTACAATAACACCTTCAGTTTTACAAACATCCAGCAACCCTGTCTTACTAGACTGCGCCGCCCAAGCACAACTAGCCAATGCTTCTTTATATCTTTTCAAATTATCAACCAGATTTTTTGAACATCTTGCAGATTTCCAAATAACATATATATGGGCAACACGCTCATCAACATTGGCATCCGCCGCCCCATTAGAATTCGCATAATCATTCGCACTGCCTGTAACATATACCGAACAGAGTTCCGTTTCCCTGCCATCCAAATTGCAACTATTTTTAATTGACCCAGGTAAAACCTTATCTATCACCCACTTGGCGCGTTCTTCTGATAATGTTGCGTTTTTCTTCCAACTATCACCACTTTTATATGGTTGCATATCCGCAGAACCTATAACAATGATATGCCCTATATCTTGTGCGACCTTCTCTAAATATGATTTAACATCGGTATAATCAGTGGCTGTCTTTAGCCCTGTACCAAAATGCACCATCAGTTCTACAAAACCGTCCCCTGTATAACACGCCTCGTTTTTTTGTCCATCCTGACTATTCACAGAAAAAGAGCTAGTGTTACACACAAAATCAGCCCATGCGCCATATTGCACACCGAATAAAACTGCTAAAATAACAAGAAATCTTTTCATCTTTGCCCTCTTGCACTTATCAATATATTTTATCACAAGCGGCCAAAAAGACAAAATGAATAATTTTACTTATACTCTTCGATCATCTGGGCGATTTGGGATGCCATAACCAAATCAGAATCTTGGATTTTTTCAATTCTGTCGATACCATACATAACCGTTGCATGGTCGCGCCCACCAACATAAGAACCAATTTCGGACAGTGATAATGTCGTCACATTTTTCAATACGACCATCATCATCTGACGCGCCAAAACCAATGCGCGCGCACGCCCATTTCCACAGACCGCGTCATACGACACACCCAATTTTTCACACATGGATTTTACAATTAAAATCGGCGATTTGGATTTCTGTAATGAATCAGACAGTATTTTTTCCGCAATCGACGCATTTATTTTTTCGCCCATTATTTCGCCATATGCTTTTATCTTGGTAACTATGCCAGAAATTATATGACCGTTCGACATTACACGCCCCGCAAGTGTATCCGCCAAACCTGCATCAACACCCGCACGACGGAACATTTCGCAACGAACCGCGCGATTCGGTGCCGCGACATCTGCAACCAAGCCGGACGCGAACAAAGACTGGGCCCTGTGATCAAAACCGGTAAGATTACTTGGCGCCGCATTTGCAGTCAATATGATTTGTTTCCCCGCCCCACGTAAATCAACAAGCAGTTGTAAAAACTCTTCACAGGTGGCGCGTTTACCAGCCAAAACCTGAACATCATCCAAGATAAACGTATCAACATTGCGGCAGTAATCTTTGAATGCGAAAATTGTCTTGTTTTGCAACGCACGTGCAAATTCAGAAACAAACGCCGCCCCAGACATCATAACCGTCCGCCCACGTGCCGCCGCATTTATGGAATTTGCCAGTAATGTTTTACCGCATCCCGCCGGTCCATAAATAAACAATGGTGAAAATGTTGCCGCCTTGGACGCAACCTTTTTGCATGCCGACAATATAAATGCGTTTTCTTCGGATGCGATAAAAGCATCGAAGTTATCATCAGATTTTTCGGCCATTGGCGCGGTATATGTTTGCGTATTGTTGTCATTCGCATTTTCGCGACGAACAGAATGCATATTTTCAACATAAACAGTTGCGTTCAATCCATATTCCGCGGCAACATCGTTTAATATATTTGAATATGTCGCACCCACATAGTCCGCAGTAAATTGATTCGGTGCCGCAAACACCAGTTGATTATCAGAAATTTTTATTGTAAGTGGGGAAATCCAAGCAGAAAAACAGGCCGCATCCATTCTCTCTGCAATCTTGGTTTTGATTGCATCCAGATCTATTTGCTTTGTCAAAATCGCTGCCTGCATGTCGTTTCTCCTTGTCCTTTCTTCGAAAGAGTTTCCTGCCGGTGCAAGGTATGCAAAAGCCACCTGCATACAAACGCCAAATTTTACCAAACATAAATGTTTCAATAAAATTTAACGCTTTGTTATGTACACCCTACCCTCTCTTTTCAATTAAGTCTGATACCTATAACTTCCTTTCGTAATCAATCCTAAAATCTCACAACCTTTTTCATACTTACTGCGCCTTGATTACGATAAACAATGTATAAGATTCATTTCTATTTGCAACCAAATGTTATTAAATTTTTTCAAATTTATTTTTTGACACGATTCGTTTTTTTACTAGATTTCTGCGCTTTGTATAGACAATGTATATACATACATTTTTCTATGCACGAACATAACCTAAATCTGTTTTTCTTATTAAACCTTGCAATTCTAATATGACGAGTTCTCGTTTAATTTCCGAAATATTTTTTCCGACAATCTCTGCCAATACAGATTCTGATACTGGAACAGTTCCAATTTTATCAAGAATCGCATTTTCCGATTCGGATTTTTTTATCTCTTTTTGCGTTTTTTGGTCTGCCACAAAGAAATCTTGCAGCCCTTGGCACAATATTGCTGCCCCAGACCGAATCAGAGAATTTGGTCCTGTGGCCCGCGAATCGGCGGGATGCGACGGCACCGCATATATTTGACGACCCATTTGTATTGCAAATTCAGCGGTTTTCATACTGCCCGAACCTAAATCCGCCTCGGACAGAATTAGTTTGGTGCCGATTCCAGCAATGATTCGATTTCTTTGCACAAAGTTTGTTCCTTTTGGAACAAAGCCTATGGGCATTTCACTAACAATTGCGCCACGCGATAAAATCTCGTAGTACAACGATTCGTTTTCCAATGGCCAAATATAATCTACACCGCCCGCCAACACCGCAATTGTATTCGCGTTGCCCGCCGCCCGCAGCGCCCCACGATGTGCCGCCGAATCTGTTCCCATCGCCATACCCGACACAACCGCGACAGAATGCTGTGCAAATGCCGCTGCCATATCCGCAACAAAATTCATTCCAGTGCCTGTTGCATGCCTTGTTCCAACAATCGAAACCGATTCGCGCCGCAATGCATCCAAATTTCCGCGAACAGATAATATTGGCGGATGATTTTTTATTTGTTTTAACGCGGCTGGATAATAATCATCCGAATCAGATACAAACTTTACATCTAATTCTTGTGCCGCATCCAGTTCACGACTAACCGCATCCCGCAGATCTTGGGAGGGACTCAAAAAATCAACAACCGCGGCGGGCGTTCCAAAACGACCAAGCAAATCGTTATAGGTTGCTGGTCCAATTTTTGGGCTGCGCAATATCAACAAACGTTCAAATAAATCATTCATAGCAGACACTATAAGATTATTACCTATTAAACTGCAAGAAAAAACACCCATCAGATGGGTGCCTTTTCAAATTACTATATAGTGCACAAACTTAGATTTGCAATAACAGTTTGTAATCATACTCTGTGCATTTTGGATTGGTCGAACCACTGCATGCTCTCCCAAGGTCCTGCAAATAACCCCTTATTTCATCATAGCGTGGATCATTGTGTCGTTTCATATCCATCATTTGTGACCGCAAAATTTCAGTGCGACTAAGTGAAGAATCCTTTTGCCCCATAACCTTGCCGTCTATCAAGCGATTTCCGAACAATTCCATAGAACCAACGCCAACGGCTGCGCCGCCAACCGCACCACCAATTGTCGCCCAAGTGCGTCCTTTCTTTTTGGCGGCAAGTATTCTGTCTTGCAACATATTTTCATCAACCCAAGAACCACACTCTATAAGTTTGCCCCATTCAAAATACTTACTTGGCAAATCCGATGTATCTATGCGCGAATCGTCTGAACGGATATCAACCTTTACAAAACAAACATTGTTATCTGGATTCGTTGTATCTTCTAACAAAGTGGCATAACCACTCGTATCACTGTACCGCGAAGCCCAAACAAAAGTATTACCGACCCCAATATTATTTGCCAGACACGCCGCACGTTCCGAATCGCGGGTGTTCTTTTTACCAGGTTTAACTTCATCTGCAATAATTGCAACCGCCGCAGGTTCTTGCTTTACACTTGGTGACATAGCATCACCCAAAGAAACTATTTGTTGTTGCATACTAATCTGATTCTTTGAAGCAACCGCCGCACGTTCAACCGCGGGTGCACTGTAAAATCCGACACGCGGGTCCCTATCCGCCGCCACGCAAACCGCTGGTAATAATAAAAAACTCAAGAAAACAATTTGACGCATAAATGTTCTCCTACTTATCATATTATTATATCACAAAAAGCGCCAAAAATAAAGGGCAAACAAATTTGCCCACTATTTTTTCCATTTCCATCCTATTTTGGATTCTGTGCGACCCGCCAATCGCAAAATATTATCCCTGTGCCGCCAAAAGCACAGCACAGATATTGCAATCATCGCCAAACCTACATCAAACCCCTGGGCAAAACCTAAAACGGGTGCCACAGTTAAAACCACCAACGCCCCCAACGAAGAATAGCCACTTGATAAAGCCACCAACAACCATTCTATACCACAAAACACAAACATAAGCGGATTTACCGCCAAAAATATTCCAAACAAACAAGAAATACCTTTACCGCCATGAAATCCAAGCCATACTGGAAAGATATGCCCCAAAATTGCAACAAAACCGCACCATGCACCAAAGGCTTCGCCACCAAGCGCCGCGCCAACCAAAACAGCAATAATCGCCTTGGCCATATCTAAAATCCAAACCAATCCCGCAAGACGCAGTCCCCCAACGCGCATAACATTGGTTGCGCCAGTATTACCACTGCCAACCTTGCGTAAATCACCACGACCAGATATGCGTGTAACCAGTAAACCAAACGGCACACTGCCCAATAAATATGAAATTAGTAACCAAAAAATATATATCATTATTATTTTCCTTGATTTTATGTTTGTTTTCTATAAAATAGCAGAAAACAAAAACAAATAAAAGGAAAATAAAGTGGCAAACCACAAATCATCTAAAAAAAGAATCTTGGTCACTGCAAGAAAGAATGCGGTAAATACCGCACGTCGCAGTGCTGTTAAAACCGAAAATAAAAAGGCCATCAAGGCAATTGCTTCTGGCGACAAGGCTGCGGCGGTTGCTGCAGTTCGCAGTGCAGAAAGCAAAATGATGAAGGCTGCAGGCAAAGTTATGCCTAAGAAACGCGCCGCACGCAAGGTTTCTCGTCTTGCCAAGTCTGCGGCAAAATTGGCCTAAATTATCTGTTTAGATAAAAAATTGGCGTGCAAATCTGCACGCCTTTTGTTGCATCAAAAACTAGAAATCTATTTCTTTCATAATAACTCCTTTAATTTAAAGGTGCACCCCAATGCTGCTGAATTGCGCGTTCCGCATCCATCGGGCTGACCAAAACCTGTGGTGTCAGTATAACAACCAACACATCGCGCTGTGATGCCGTTTCACGCGATCCAGACAGCAACATAAAGTCTGGATCACCAAGGCCGTAACGCGTATCGTTATTGGTTTGCTTTTCAAAACCTGATACGACCAACATCTGCCCTGATTCCATAATGACTTCCTGCATAAAGCTGCGTTCTTCAACCTCTGGCAACTGCAATGTCACTTCGCCAATAGTTTGACTGGACATCTTTAACAATTCACGAACAGACATTCTGAACAGCAACAAGATTTTGCCATTTTCCAAAATATTCGGCAACAACTGCATTGAAAAACCCGTTTCCAAATTATCTTGGTCAACCGTACTGGATTCCACAGTTGTAAAATTGCGCGATTCGAAACGTTTAATATAACCAGTGCTCTTGGTATTATTTACCGGCGCTACGCGATTATTTCTTGTGGTCACACCTACATTCGTAACCAAAGACACTTTGCCCTGCTTTGCTAACGCTTCAATTAAAGCCGTACTGCCCGCCAAGCCAGACAAAGAACCATTGTTAATCTGATCTTGGGTGTATGCGCCTGCAACACTGGAACCGTTTTCCATATGCGTTGCACCTGTCAATGCGGAAACCGTATTAGACAAAACTGCAATATTCATAGAACTTGCTTCGGTCGTTGCCAAGTTATTCTTTGGATTTGCAACGATATTCAAGCCAGATGCAGAATTTATTGCCGCCGCCAAATTCAATCCAAACGCAGAATCATTTGCAATAGAAACCTGCAAGACCTTAACATCAATTGTAACCAACTGAGACAAGCGCTTGTTCTGGCGCGCGATATAATCACCAACACGTGCCAACACCGATGGTGGCGCCGTTACAGTGATTGTTCCCAAACTGCGCGATACATTAAAGTTAGCATTTTCAGATTTCCCTATAATAGATGCTATTGTGCTTTCAACTTCGTCCCATTCTTTCAATGTAGATTCCAAGTAGACTTGGTTGCCATTATCTGTTTGCACCGAAGACTGGTAAGACACATCCGTTCCCAGCGCATACAATGTAAAAGTACGTGTTTCTGTTTCATAGAACACAATGGCTGTTTTGTCATAGTACCACAGCAAATCCAAATCTGTTGCAACCTGCGACAACAAACCAGAAAGTTTTCCTGTATACGCAATATTCATTGTCTTTTTAAGTTTTTCGCTGGCAACTTGGCTGTCTATTTTCACAGGAATACGGGTAATAGAATTTATATTATTTGCCAAGACCTGTAATGTCACAGGTTCGTTTAATAAAATTGTAATTCCGGAATCTGTTTCAAATTGCTTTGGCAAATTATTTTTATGATCAACCAACATAGATTTATCACCCAACCAAACGCCTTCGGACATAGAAACAGTATCAGCACTTGCAACCTTGGCCCGCGGATTTTTCGCCATTTCAAACGCATCATAGACATTGATAAAATCCTGGTCAACAGACGCCGCAACTTTGGCAGAATCTTGATACGCGCACCCAAGCATCACAACCGCCGCCAAGATTCCTGTAAAAAATTTTATACATTTTGTCATTTATCAATCTCCTACGAATTTTGTTTGACTATTCTTCTGTTGTGCTAACCACCAAAACGCGATTTCCTTTATAGAACTTTGCATACGGCACAGGAATTGCACGACCAAAATTCCGAACAACAGCGGACGCGACATCGACAAAACGTCCTTTGAATACTGCACTGGCCTGAATAGGATATTCGCGCGATGTTGCCCAAACTAAATCCCATCCTTCTTTGTCGCACCAAGACTGTAATACTTCACGCAAAGTTTGACCATTTGCAACAACCCAAGAACGAACTTGGTCCTGAATATTTGGTGTCATATCTTCAGCCATATCCACAGATATTTCCGTTTCACCAATAATATCATTTGTTAAACTAATAGTACCATCAGCATTCATAGAAACGACACCTGCCCCTGTGACAATACCACCATTTGCGCTTTTTTCTGTCAAACCGTTTTTGGCCAAATACGCATCATAACCATCTGCATACTTTGCGCATTTGGCACGACCAGAACGTGAAACCGCCAAAACATTACCACCATCGTCTTCCAGTACTTCACGATGCAACAACGGCATTTCTGAACCGCGCCCACATTCATCATCAAAGCCAACCGGTATCTGGGTCCCATGCAACATATTTGCCCCCCCAGACCAACCTGTACCGGGGTTGTTCGGCATATTAAAGCTGTTTTCTACAACTAAATCAGAGCCAATCTTGGACACAATCTTAAAGTTTTCTTTATCGCCCTTGGCACATTCTGTTTTACCATCGCAAGAAACAACCACATCGGCATCAGAACCCGCAATCGGCCAAACAGGTATTCCTGTATCCTGGGCAGGCATTTGGTATTCATCGCCCGCATAGGTATCTTCATAAAAACCTTCATCCGGTGCGACATAGACCCTTTGATTATTATTCGGACGCGTTGTGTAAAACACCTCTGAAGTAACCACCTGGGGCAGAGTTGTCGCCGCAAAGCAGTAGCCTGCGGCGGTTGCAAACATTGCAATAATCAAAATCTTACGGAACATATAACCTTCCTTTCCTTGGTATTTTCTGTAATTACATTGTGTATTATACCAATTTGACCGAATCTGTGCAAGACCTAAAAACAAAATAATGAAATGTTTTTTATAAATTTAGGGCGAATCGGAAAAAGTATGTTATACTTTTAGCAACCAACCGAAGGAAAGAACTATGTACTACATTATATTTACGGTCTGTCTAGGTATCGTTGTTTTGGTATGTGGAACATTATTGGGCATTGTCATTGTGGCGCGACACCACCTGAATGCAATAGAAAAAAATATGACCTTGCAATATAATTTGATTGTGAAAATTCAAAATATACTCAAAAGTAAATCTGCAACCAATGCGGTTGCCGAACATGCCGAGGTTATCTATCAAGACCTGTTGCAAAACCTTATTCCTATTTTGGCGGCTCTGGATATTATGCCCCGCAATACAAACGAACACCCTTTGTGGCGAACGCTTGGTGGGTTGCTTGACGAGTATGCAAAAAATCCGTTTGTTATGGAAAAATTGCGGCGCGCAATAAAACTGGATGCCGAAGTCCGTCGTGATGTATCGAACTATATCGCGCGCGCAGATAACCTGCTAAATCATATGAATAACATTGAGCCAGATGGAATTTTGGCGGCGACATTTATGAACGGGTTACTGGGACAATCACTGACCTTTTTTACACAGGCACGCCAACTGGCGACCGATGACAAAGGCACTGAATGAAAAAACCATCGGAAAATCTTGTTCGTGAAATTTCACACCTGCGGGGTGAACCTGAATGGCTGACCAATTGGCGGCTTGATGCCTTGCACGCGTGGCAGAAAATGGCCGAACCCCATTGGGCGGAAATAGATTACGCGCCCATAGATTATGATTCTTTGAATTATTATAATAACCCCGCCAAGGTTGATAACAGTGATTTGAAAGCAACATACGAAAAAATGGGATTACCAGAAAACGAACAACGCGCCCTGATGGGTATGGCAACCGATACAGTCATAGACAGTGCGTCTGTTCACACGTCCTATACGGCAGAATTGGCCGCGCGCGGCATTATTTTCTTGCCGTTTTCCGAAGCGGTAAAACAGCATCCTGATTTAGTCAAAAAATATTTGGGCAGTGTTGTTCCGCCATCGGACAATTTTTTTGCGGCACTAAATTCCGCAGTATTTTCTGATGGCACATTCGTATATATTCCACCAAATACAGAATGCCCAATTGACCTTGCCAGTTATTTCAGAATTGAAACCGCCAAGATTGGACAGTTTGAACGCACACTAATTATTGCAGACACAGGCGCAAAACTTAGTTATATGGAAGGTTGCAGCGCACCGCGCCGCCCAAATCATCAACTGCACAGTGGCGTCGTTGAAATTGTTGTTTGTGCGGGCGCACATGTAAAATATGCAACAGTTCAAAATTGGCATGCAGGCACAGCCCCAGCCGAAGGCGAATACAACAACACTGGCATATTGAATTTTGTAACCAAGCGCGGAAAATGTTTTGAAAACGCGCGGCTGGATTGGACCCAGTTCGAAGTTGGCTCTGCCATGACTTGGAAATATCCTTCGACAATTTTATATGGCGATGGTTCAGCCAGTGATTTTTATTCCCTGACCATTACACGCGACGGCCAACAATCTGATACAGGAACCAAGATGCTGCATATTGGAAATGACACAATATCAAATATCGTTTCTTATGGCGTTGCACTGGATTGGTCACACCAAACATTTCGCAGTCTGGTTAAATTTATGGGCGCGCGCGGCAAAAACGCGTCAAAGTGCGACACACGCATTATTGGCGACCGCGCAGTGGCAAACGCCATGCCCGATATAGTTTATGAAAATTCTGACAATAACACCCAAACGCACGAGGCAAAAACTGGCGCAATCGACGCCACGCAACTGCACTATCTGAATATGGCGGGAATTGACACAGACGCGGCAACCGCGCTAATTATTGGGTCTATGGCAACGCCGATTTTGTCGCGTCTGCCTATGGAATTTTTAGTGGAATCAAAGCAACTTATACAAATGGCGTTGTCATCCAAGGAGTAAAAAATGATTTTAGAAATAAAAAATTTGTCTGTATCATTTGGCGACAAAAAATTACTGACCGATGTAAATATGTCGGTGGAATCTGGTGCGCGTCATTTGCTGGCGGGGCATAATGGTTCTGGCAAATCTACATTGGTGGCAAGTATTGCAGGCAACCCAGATTATAAAATAGATTCAGGACAAATTATTTTTGACGGCCGCGATATCACAGGTGAAAACGCTACATCGCGGGCATTAGCCGGCATATTTACGGGCGCACAAAATGTTCCCGAAATTCCAGGTCTGACGATTATCAGTTTTCTGAAACATTCTTTGGCGGCGCATCATCATTTTCAAACAGGCCAAGATTTACCAATGGGCAAATTTCTTGAAATGTTGGAATCTGCGCGCGAAAAATTAAACATTCCACGCGAATGGTTGAACCGCTGTGTCAATGTTGGCTTTTCGGGCGGCGAAAGAAAAAGACTAATGCTGTTGCGTTTAATTTTGACAAGGCCAAAACTTGCACTGTTGGATGAACCAGATTCCGGCGCAGATTCAGAACTGCAAACGCTAATCGCGCAAACGATGAGCTCTATGCCGAATACAACATTTGTGTTTATCAGTCATCAACCGCATTTCACTGAATTGGTTGCCCCAACCGATATAACCACTTTGTCAAACGGTCAAGTTGTGATAGAATAATTTGTGGAGGTATCGCACATGAACGGACTTATTTTATTTGCAGCATTTATATTTATTCTTTGGATTGGCAGTTCGATATTTATTCCACTGTTGATTGCGACCTTTCTGTGGTATTTGATAAACGCGACCGCAACCTACTATCGCAAACTGTTCCCAATATGTGAAAAAAAATGCCCGCGCCACACCGCATATAATATATTATCAAATGTATTGGCTGTTTTGACTTTCATTGGTTTGATATATGTGTTTGCAACGCGCGTTCGCCCAATGTTTTCCGAACTGATGCTGGCCCTGCCCGATATTCAGGTCAGTTTGAACAACCTGTGGAACTATATATCGAATACATTTGGATTGGATGTAAACGCAATTGCCTTGCCAAATATCACGACGATTGTGTCCAGTATTGGCGCGTCCGTTGCGCGAATTGCAACATCGACCGGTATGATCATCGTGTATATGATATTTATGTTTATTGAACAAGGAACGTTTCACGACAAACTGTTGCACCTGTTTCCGAACAAAGCACAAAACAAAAAGATGCAATATATATTCCACAGCATAGATACAAATATGAAAAAGTATCTGTTTATGAAAACATGGCTGTCGGCGGCAACTGGTTTGATATCGTATTTTTGGATGTATATGTTGGGATTGCAATTTGCAGGCGTGTGGGCATTTGCAATATTTATCTTAAGTTATATTCCAACAATCGGCGCAATTTTGGGTTGCACAATGCCAATATTGTTTGCCGCAATAATGGGCGCAACATTGAATCAGGTTGTTTTGATATCATTGGGCCTGATTGGTTTGCAGATAATCTTTGGAAATATCTTGGAACCTAAATTGACGGGTAAAACATTGAACCTGTCAACACTTGCGATACTTATAAACCTTGTATTTTGGGGTTTAATCTGGGGCGTGGCCGGAATGTTTTTCAGCGTTCCATTATTGGTGGCGGTATTTATTATTACCGCACAGTTCGATTCTACGCGCTGGATTGCAATATTGCTGTCCGCCGACGGCAAGATTCCTAATAAAGATGAATAACAAACTTATGCCCGTTTTATCATTGCGATTGCGTTTTCCAATATCACACGTGCCGCGGCGGAATCAAGTTTTTCTTTGATATCGGCACGCTTTATATTTTCCGATGCCGCATCTGATGATAATGTTTCATCTATCATGGCTATGGGTAAATTTGTTTTGGTTTCTAATACTGCAACAAATTCTCGCACCATCGCCGTTGTGTCGGATTCAGTTCCATCCATACGCAAAGGCAGTCCAACAACGATTCCATCGCATCGTTCATCCGTCGCAATTTGGGCGATTTGCGCCGCCAATTCCGCGTGGCTATACTTTGCCATATTTAGCACAGGCCGCGTTGCAACAAACATTCCGTCATCAAATGAAACGGCAATACCTGTGCGCCGCGCGCCCCAATCGACCCCCAGCAAGCGCGAACTCGGAAAACCCTTGAAATTTGGCAAAATCATTGTATAATCACCTCTACACTAAATATAGGATTCAAAATGGCATTTAGCAAGCAACAATTACGCAAATTTGCAGATTTGATACAAATTGATATTCCTGATGAAAAACTGGAACAAATGAACATCGATTCCGTTGTCGAATGGATTGATAAATTACAGAAAATCGACACAACTGGTGTTGAACCAATGCTTAGCCCTGCGGAACACGACTTGCCCCTGCGTGGGGACGCTGTCACCGACGGCGGTATTCGTGATGCGGTTTTGGCAAATTCGCCAGATTCGGCGGGCGTATCACGCGGCTATTTCGCGGTTCCAAAGGTTATGGACGGGGATTAAAAAATAAAGGCTTATATCATGACACACATTATTACAGAACAACTCTCAATCACTCCGTTGAATTCTGCTTTATTGCCATGTCCCGCAAATGAAGCCACGTATCAGCGTGAAAAGTACAATGCAGATGGACTACGCACAAAAATTGTCAGCTGTATATCTGAATACACTGACAAATTTTCATATTCTGTCGGTGAAACTGTGGATATTATACCGCACTTGTATTTGACCCGATATTATAGGATTAACAATCTTATCACCACAAACAGATTTGCCCGCGAAAAATTAAACCAAGGACGCTAGAACAAATGCCACATAAAAAAACAAATGTGATTCTTGCAAATTATCCTGATAACTCTTGTGTACTGGCAACGCAGGATATAAAAATCGGCAACTGGACCGAACAGCAACGGCAAGATTTTATCGCCAAACTAAGTCAGCACAAAGGTTGGAAATTCATTGACGGCTGTGCGGTCAGCGTTCATTTTGATAAATCTGTAATTCATGCGCGGTCTTTTGATGCCCCGAAAACATTTATGCCACATGTTGCAAAAAACAAACCAAATGAATTACTGATAGAAATCATTCCGAATATGATTACAAATGAATGTCCTGCTTGTTTTCCTGCTGGCTGTCCGGCATGCCTACGAGATGGCGAATGTACATCACCGTTTATACGTGAATATGTCGGCAAAATTTTGTTTCCGAACAAGTACAAAACAGAAAGATAAACGACTATGTCCAACGAATATAATTTTACCAAACAAGAACTTGCCGCGCCTATTTCCGAACTGGGGCTGACAACCCGTGCAACTAATGCGTTGGCTGGTGCAGGCATTGAAACACTGGATGATTTGCTGCATGTATTGACCACACGTAAACTGCAAGATTTTAGAAATATTGGCAAAACCAGTTTAGAAGAAATTCACATCAAAATTGCAGAAATGCAAACATCAAAATATCGCGACTTTAAGACCGCAGAGACCGCGATAAACAACCACAAAGCAGAAATCAAATCGAAAATTGAACAATATAATAAATTGATTCAAGAACTGACCACAGAACAAGAATTTTATGACAAACAAATGGACACTCTGCGCCAGAACTATGCAAAACAAAATAAACTCTCACAGGCAAAATAGATGACACACAAATGCAAGATTCATGACCCTATGAAAACCCGGACTGAAAAAATTATGCACAGTTGGGGCTATAAAAAAATTACACACAAAGAAAAACATACAAAACGCATGGAACACTTGGTGACGCAAATTCAATGGCAGGTCCAAAAGATGATGATACAATCAAAGCTGGCCTCCACCGAGCAAGAATATAAGAAAATATTGGATAAATTTATGCCAATATTTAGACGCATTAATGCCGAAATCGATGCACAGTATTTAATTGCGAATAATATTGCACGCCGCGGCAAACCACTGCACCCCGATACGGCAATAAAAAAACTAAACAAAATACGGGGCAGCGTACAAGCATGGAGTATTAAGCAAACTGTCATAGACCGCAAATCTTGGTCGGGCGCAAACGAATATGACTTGGGCTATTTCTTGAAACGCGACTTTGGTGTTACAATTATGGATGCGCCCACATATAAGGAATGCCAAGATATGATTAATATGTACCGCAAGTGTGGTGCCTTTGGCAGAAAAGAATTGCAACATTATGAAAATTTTGCAAAAAAGTTTCATAAAAGTGTTATAAATGCAGCATTGGAAAACCAAAAATAGGAACGCAAAATGATAGACTTGACCATAACCGAAGCATTACAAAAACTTGCAAAGCGCGAAATATCTGCGACCGAACTTGCGCGCGCACATATTGAACGCATTGAAAAGTATAACCCAAAATTAAATGCGTATATTACGACTACGCCTGAACGCGCTTTGGCGGACGCGGCGGCGGCGGATGAACGCATTAAAAACAGAACCCCGCGCGTGCTGGACGGTATTCCAATTGCAATGAAAGATTTATTTGCAACACGTGGCATTCGCACAACGGCGGCATCGCGTATATTGGAAAACTTTGTTCCTGAATATGAATCAACAATTTCACAAAAATTTATCGATAGCGGTACGGTATTGCTGGGCAAGTCCAATTTGGACGAATTCGCGATGGGAACCTTTTCTAAAACTTCGTTCTTTGGCGCACCTGTCAATCCATGGCAATTGGAACGCCATTTAACCGCAGGCGGTTCTTCGGGCGGTTCAACTTCGGCGGTTGCATCGGGTATGGCGATGGGCGCAACCGGAACAGATACTGGTGGCTCTATTCGTTTTCCCTGCTCTATCACTGGTCTGGTTGGGGTAAAACCAACATACGGTCTGTGTTCGCGCTGGGGCTGTGTTGCGTTTGCATCAAGTCTTGATACCCCTGGCCCAATCGCACGCACTGTGGATGATGCGGCCTTGTTGCTGTCCGTAATGGCGGGGCACGACCCAAAAGATTCGACCAGCAGCGATGTTAAAACAGAAATCTCTGTGCCACTGCAACCAATCTTGGGCGACGGAAAAAAATTGCGTGTTGGTATAATTCGCGAACTGGCCGATGTGAAAGTTTCCGATGATATGAAAAATTTGTTTGAAAAACGCGTTGCCGATTTGAAATCACTGGGCGCCGAAATCGTCGAAGTTTCTATTCCAAATATTTTGGATGCATTGGCGGCATATTATGTTATCGCCCCAGCCGAGGCATCTTCGAACCTTGCGCGTTATGATGGTGTGCGCTATGGTCTGAGAGTTGAAGGCAGTGATATTTACGACACATATAAAAAGACACGCGCAGCGGGCTTTGGTGACGAAGTAAAACGCCGTATGATTATCGGCACCGCCGTTCTGTCCAGTTCTTCGTATGAAGTGTACTTTATGCAGGCTGCACGTGTGCGCCGTTTAATTGCGGACGCGTTTGATCGCGCATTTGAAAATTGCGATTTGATTGTTTGCCCATCGGGTGCAAATACCGCATTACCACTGGATTCAGATTTGACACCACTGGAATATTACGCACTGGACTTGTTCACTGTTGCAATGAACTTGGCGGGAATCCCAGCGGTCAGTGTCCCATGCGGTTTAGCCGCCAACGGTTTACCATTGGGGATGCAGGTTGTCGGCCGCAAGTTTGATGATGTTCGCGCGTTGCAATTGGCAAAGCATATTGAACAATGCGCAAATGTCGATAACAGACCAACAAAAGTTATGGGGAAATAAAAAATGGTGGCCAGAAGTGGAATCGAACCACTGACACAGGGATTTTCAGTCCCTTGCTCTACCAACTGAGCTATCTGGCCATCCGTGGGACACATAATAAGATACAAAAAACAAAAAAGCAAGGAAAAAGAAAAATGTTTACGATAAAAGGAAAAACAGGCGATTGGGAAGTTGTTATAGCACTAGAAACTCATATAGAAGTTCTGTCTAGAAGTAAGATTTTCAGTGGCGCGTCCGCAGATTATAACCCAACCGTTGCACCAAACACTCAGGTTTCTATGGTTGATGTTGCTATGCCTGGGATGTTGCCAGTTTTGAACGAATATTGTGTTGAACAGGCGATTAAGTTTGGTCTGGGCATAAATGCCGAAATTTCCCACAAAAGCCGTTTTGCGCGCAAACAATATTTTTACCCTGACCTGCCCCAAGGCTACCAGATTTCGCAGCCCGCCGAAGAACCGCCTGTGGTTGGTCGCGGTTGGATTGAAATTATGGGCGACGACGGAAACCCAAAAAAGATTTTGATTGAACGGGCCCATTTGGAACAAGATGCGGGCAAACTGAAACACGATGTGCACCCGACAAAATCATTTGCAGATTATAATCGTACTGGCGTTGCACTACTTGAAATCGTATGCTTTATAGACTTGAATAACCCAGACAATAGATCATATATAACCAGCCCTGACGAGGCTGAAAGATACCTGCGTCAAATTCGTGAAATTGCACGCGCGACCGGTGTATCCAAAGCAAATATGGAAGAAGGCTCTATGCGTGCCGATGTAAATGTTTCGGTGCGCCCCGTTGGTGCAAAATACTTTAACGAAAGATGCGAAATTAAAAATATGGTTTCGTTCAAATTCATCAAGACGGCCATTGAATATGAAGCAAGACGACAAATTGAAATTCTTGAAAATGGTGGGAAAATTGAACGTTGCACAATGCGGTTTAACCAAGGCGACGGAACAACATCTGTTATGCGCAGCAAAGAAGACGCATTGGATTACCGCTATTTCCCAGACCCCGATTTGTTGCCACTGATTATTACAGACGAGCAAATCGAACGCATAAGAAAAACAATGCCCGAATTACCGGCGGCGACACGCGCGCGTTATATCGAAAAATTTGGTCTGCCAGAATATGATGCGGCAAGACTCACCGAAACTGTTGATATATCACACTGGTTCGATGCGGCGGTTGGCGACAAACCTGCGCGCGCCAAGGCGGTTGCAAACTGGATGATTTCTGAATTATTTGCACACCCTGAAAACTATGACATAACAAATGAAAAATCTGGCACGGTTGATGGTATGCGTATTATCACACCGTCTGATTTGGCTGAATTGGTTGATATGGTTGGCGCATCCGAAATCAATGGCAAACAAGCCAAAGAAATATTTATCAAGATGCTGGATGGGGAATCTGGTACCCCACGTGAAATTGCAACAAAATTTGGTATGCAACAAATCACCGACACTTCAGCAATCGAAAAAATTATCGACGAAGTTATTGCAGCTAACCCATCCCAGGTCGAACAATATAAGTCTGGGAAGACAGGTTTGCTTGGGTTCTTTGTCGGCAATGTTATGAAAGCGTCTGCTGGCAAAGCAAATCCAGCAGTTGTAAATGAAATTTTAAAAACAAAATTAAACTAAAAAGGAAAAAAAATGATAGAAGCTCACTATAATCCAATCACTGGTCAAAGTTTTAAAATCGTAGAAGATACTCAGCAAACTGTTTCTGGGTTGGTCGCACAAGGCGCAATTGAAAAAATTCAAAAACAAAAAATGACCAATCTGCGCAAGAATAATTGCAAAAACAAATAATTATGAAGAAATATTTTATTAAAACTTTTGGTTGCCAAATGAACGTGTACGACAGCTGGCGCATTGCTGCCATGCTGGATGCACGCGGTATGTGCGCAACCAAAAGTGTTGCCGATGCGGACATAATTATATTGAACACTTGTTCAGTTCGCGAAAAAGCAACCAATAAAGTATTTTCTGAATTGGGCCGCATACGCGACACAAAAAAACCGGACGCATTGTTCGGCATTGTTGGCTGTGTTGCACGCGAAGCGGGCGCCAAGGCCTTTCATCGCATACCCGAATTAAACTTTGTGTTGGGACCACAAAGTTATCATCGGTTGCCAGAAATTCTGGAAAACCCAGACACAAAATTATTGAATATAGATTTAGCTGGTCTTGAAAAATTTGATGAACTGCCGCAAATGATAAAAGCGCCAACGGTATCTTATATTCCAATCCAAGAAGGATGCAATCATTGCTGTACATATTGTATTGTGCCGTATACACGCGGGCGCGAAATATCACGCGCATTTGATGATGTTATGCGCGACACTGCCGCGGCCGCAAAAACCGGCGCAGTGGAGATTTGTTTCCTTGGGCAAAATGTAAATGGATATAAATATACAGACGAAAATGGAAAAACATATCGTTTATCTGATTTAATACGCGCGACCGCTGTGATGCCCGAAATCCGCCGTATACGCTTTACATCCAGTTATCCAACAGAAATGACAGACGACCTGATAGATATGTTCAGGACCGAACCAAAACTGTTGCCATTTTTGAATATGCCAATACAAAGTGGTTCACCCGATGTGCTTAAACGTATGAACCGGCCATATAGTTTAGATTCATATCTGGAAATCATAGATAAACTGCGCGCCGCGCGTCCAGACATTCAAATTTCCAGTGATTTTATTGTCGGATTTCCAGGCGAAACAGATTCAGATTTCGAGAAAACTGTTGATATTGCACGACGCGTCAAATATATAAATTCTTATTCCTTTAAGTATTCGCCACGCCCGCATACGGCGGCGGCACTGATGCCAAACCAAATACCAGAAAACATAAAACGCGCACGTTTGGCGATACTGGATAACGAATTAAATGAAATACAACGCGAATTTAATGAACAATGCATTAATAAAACAATGCTGTGCTTATGTGAAGGTCCCGACAAAACTGGGCGTCACCTGTTGTATCGTACACCGTATATGCAACAATGTATCGTGACCAAGAAAACAGACCAAGCCCCAGAAACAATGGCACAGATAAAAATTACTGCTGCAAATCGCGCATCACTGCGTGGTGAATTTGTAAAAGATTAAAACAAAAATTTAACATTCAATGTAACCTGATAGGTCCACCCCATATCATCGTACAACGCGCCAAACCCTGCCCCGCCAGACAAGCCGTCCACACTTGATAATACATTGGTACGAACCCCAGCATAAAAAGTATTATTTGTTTCCGCATACGCGTCCAAACCAACGGAATATACATTGTCATCAAATTTAGATTCATGATTCAAATTAAACCCCAGTCGCCCCAACATATCAAAATCGCCTTGACCCCTCAATTCAACATTATTCATACGCAATCCGATAAACGGCGAAATATTTACCACATCAAATATTTGTAATTTCATACCAGAATCTAACACAACAGTCTCACTAATTCCATGTGGATTTTTAACAACTTTGGTGCCATCAAAAACCTCTATACCGTAAAACTGTGCATAAGAAACATCGCCAAATAGACCAATAAAATATTCATCCTCATCATAACGAAGCCCAAGATTTCCGCCGTATAGCATTCCTGATGCATTTGCATATTTATCTGTATAATTCAAATAACCAATATCTACGCCAAATGCCGCAATCAGCCTATCATGAATATTTAATGTCAAATTTCCGTTTACATTATAATATGAAAAATCATCTGATAAAGCATAACCAGATTTGATGTATACGCCTAAATCCGGCGTATAGACAGAATTTGCAATTTTCAAAGATCCAACTGTACGAACCGCATCCATAAGTTTTATAGGATTGGTTTTTGGTGAATGCGCCAAAATATTATTTACTTGCGCCATATTTGTTGCATTATTCAGCGCCAGAATCAGTGGATCATTTGGATTAGTTGTTTGTAATTTATCCAAATAATCGCCCAAATTTTGATTGGATGTCACACCAGAATATTCTGTTTGCCGCACAGACCGAACATACAAAGTTCCATTTGTCAAATGCGATTGCACCGCGTACAAAGGATTATTATTTGCTATTTGAATATATGGCGACTGGCTTCCAACTATGTTAGACAAAACAGGAACATCTGTGTCTAACCAATTTTCTGGATTACCACTAACGCAAAAAGTGACTGCATTACCATCTATATTTATTGGCACATTGAAATTTTGAAAACTGGTATCAACCACAATCAAAGAATTTTCTAAATTTATCTGTACGGCGTTTTCCGCCGTATAGACCAAATCAGACATATTTATATTATTCGCATTTAATACGCTAATTGTGTGTCCAGATAAATTATAAATTTTATGTAAATTATCTGTGCTTGTTATCTGCTGACTAAGAATTATATTATCGCCATAATCAAACAAACTGTTTATCTGGCCATAGTTTTCAAATGCAACCGTCGCACCATTTGCGATATGTATTGTACCGTTCAAAGTGCCATAATTTTTGACAATATCAGTCGATAAATATAAATCTTCATTGTACGTGCCATAATATTCAGTTGCCTGCACAGGAAACATACATAATAGTAATAAAACAGCAAAGATATAACTACCTGATTTCATTATCAAAAAGTTTAGCACACAGGATTTTTTTCTTAAAGTAAAAAATTATCAAAAAACCGTCCAAATGGACGGTTTTTATCATTATCATGATTATATTTAATTCTGTGCTACTTGGTGTATACGTCCCCAGGCTGCTTTATGTCCACCATCGCGCGACAAAACAATCTTGGCATTGTTTAATTCCCTGCATGTGACACCTTTGATGTCAAAACTCTGGGTCAAACGTCCTGGTTCATCAATCGACAGCATAGGCAATTTTAGATTCATACATTGTTTGGCACAGCAACTGTAATCATTGCAATTGCCGCATGGATAGATTTTAACTGTATAGTCTTTGCCTGGGCGCAAGTCAATTAAATCTACCATCATTTTTACACCATTTTCACCACGCATAAATTTGATATACCCCATTTCAGATGCACCACCACGACTGCTGCGTGTGTGCATTTTTGCCTTCATCACAGGATTGGCTATTGGTTGCATTTCGACCACATCAACTTCTTCGTACATAATGACTTCTTGTGGTTGCGCGTGGTGTTGCATACTGTGATGTTTGCCATGATGATGTTGATGCTCGCCGCATCCACCGCCACAGCCAGCCAACACAATTGCTGCACCAAAAGCAATCGAAAAAGTTAAAAGTTTTTTACAAAGTTTATTCATTTTGTTCTCCTTGGGTTGTTACAGAACAGATTATATTACAAGCCTTGCGCGATTGCCCTAGGTATGATTGCCCACGCCCAATTCAAACAAAACCCCAAATAAAATTATTTGGGGTCGGACACAATGTTAAACAGAAACGATTTCGTTTAGAACATATATCTTACACCGACATCACCTGTAAAGTTATGCAACCCAGAGTTGACATCTGCATACGTATAACGCAATGCCATATCTACAGAAAAGATACGCCAATCAAAGGTCATACCCAATGTTCCCATCGCTGAAAAACTTCCTTTGTCGTGCTTTTTGCTGCTAACGCCTGGGACCTTAGCTGTCTGTTCTGTAAATGCGGCACCGGCGCCCAGACCGACAAACGGACGAATCATTTTATAATCCCCCAAGTCCATGTACGCATTCATTAACAAGGTTTGTAATTTCGTATCAACATTTACTGTTGTACCACCAAATTTATCGTTGTCTTTGGTTTTTGTGTACATAGACCATTCGACTTCGGTTCTGGCTTTGTTGCACCACATTGCCAACCCAAGCGCAGCACGGCCATGCAACTCTTCGTCAGACAAAGATTCTTTATATCCATTAAATCTGTAATTCAGATTTGTATAGCCTGCACCGACGTGCAAGGACATATACGGATTCAACGAATCCCAGAAAGATTCTTGATTATATTGACCTGCCATTGCAGGGCATGCAACCAAAGCGGCCAACACAGGGATTGCGACTTGTTTCATGTTTTCTCCTTTTGTTTTTAACATTTTTTGAAAGGGTGCATTATTACACTCTTGACGAATAAAATTCTAACATGTGGCGCACGAAGTTTGCATAGGTATGGATACCTTTTTGATAAATGCTTGCAATTTAGAAAAAAAGGTATATAATCAGCGGGTCTTGGAAAAAGAATAGATCCATGGGTGCATAGCTCAGTTGGTAGAGCAACTGACTCTTAATCAGTGGGTCTGGGGTTCGAGTCCCCATGCGCCCACCAGAATTCAAACCGACCTTGCGTCGGTTTTAATTATGGTCTGGAAGCATTGGACGAGAACCCCAAGGGGTTCGACACGATAGCCGGTTTTGCAAGCCATCGGCGCAGCGAAACCGTTGCGAGTGGAAGGGGGCCCCGACATTTATGTTGGGGATGTGCAATCCCCATGCGCCCACCAGAATTCAAACCGACCTTGCGTCGGTTTTAATTATGGTCTGGAAGCATCGGACGAGAACCCCAAGGGGTTCGACACGATAGCCGGTTTTGCAAGCCCTCGGCGCAGCGAAACCGTTGCGAGTGGAAGGGGTCCCCGACATTTATGTTGGGGATGTGCAATCCCCATGCGCCCACCAGAATTCAAACCGACCTTGCGTCGGTTTTAATTATGGTCTGGAAGCATTGGACGAGAACCCCACTAACCACTTACACTATCCACTATTTCAAATAATCTGCGGGGTTATAAGCCTTGGTGCCTTTACGAATCTCAAAATGCAGCTGTGGTTTATTGACTTTACCCGTTTGGCCCAGCGTTCCTATCTTTTGTCCGACTTTGACATCTGCGCCACGCCGCACCACCATAGAATTCATATGCGCATAGACCGTCATCCAACCGCCCTCGTGCTGAATAATAACCAAATTGCCCATACCACGAACTTCATTGCCCGCATACGCAACAACGCCATTTTCCGCCGCACGCACAGGCGAATCAAACGCCGCCGAGATATTTATACCATCATTATACAGACCACCGGTCTTGGCACCAAAGTGCGACAAAATCTTGCCCCGCACAGGCCAAGAAAACTTTGACGATGAACGCGCCGCAATTTTTGGTGTTGTTTGTTGCTTCTTTTGGGCTGTGGCAACCTTTTTCGGTTCGGCAGGTTTCGCTGTCTGCTGTTTATTTGGTGTATTTTTATTCGCCGCTTTGGTTTTGGCTTTCGCCGCAGAATCAACCTTTGTGGACACCTTTTGTTGCGGTTTAGATTCCGGTTTCTTTTTCTCTGTATTTTTGTTTTCTTGTTTTTTCGGTTGCTCGGTTTGTTTAACTGATTTCTTCAGCGATTCGGCCTTTGGCAAATCTGGCACACGCAACTGTTGCCCCACCGCCAGCGCAAACGGCGCAGACAAGTTATTCATCACCGCCAAATCGTTCACCGGCACAGAGTAAGCCCGCGACAAAGAATACAGAGTATCACCCCGCGCCACCGTCACAGTTTTAACAGGCACACGCACATCCGCCTTTGGTGCAGCCCTAGCCTGCTTTGGTTCGGATTTGGCTTCTGGTTTTATTTCCTGTTTCGGTTCAACAGGTTTTGGCGTCACAATTTCTTTTGGCTTTTCAATTTCTTTTGGCACAGGTTTTTCCAACTTTAACACTTGACCTATGCGCAGATTATACGGCGATTTCAAATTGTTTATTTCTGCAAGGTCCGCAATAGTCATATTGTTATCGCGCGCGATTGCATACAGTGTATCGCCACGCCGCACAACCACTGTACCCGCCGCCGCACGCGGTGCAACATACAGTTCATCTGTTTGATAATCCGCCACAGTTATAATATCTTCGGGTTCTGGTTCCGGTTCTGGTGCGGGTTCTGATTCAGATTCTGGTTCTGGCACAGGTATTGTATCATCGGCTGTGTCTGCGGGTTCTGATTCCTCTGGTTCCTGTGTTTCGGTTGGCGTGTATGTATATTCATCTTTGAAAACATAATCATCTGTGGCGGCATAGTTCACATATTCGCCAACATCCCCGCCATAGAGTTCTGGTGAAGCATACACACCATAGTCGCCCGCCGCCGAGTTATAAATTTCGGGTTCTTTAACAGGATCCGCCAACAAAGCCGGATACCGCGACGAAATAAACTCCCCAATAGAATCAGGAATAGATGCAATTTTGGGTTGCAAATCACAGGCCGCAAGCCAAAGCGCACCCAAAATAAAAAATATCGGCCGAATTTTCATATCAACCAAATTATATCACAAAAAGGCGCATTACCCAAACCAAAAACCCCACCCGATTTGGGTGAGGTTAGTGAATTACTACTTATTTATCAAAGCATGCATGACACTTAGCTTCTTCATCTTCTTGTACCCACTTAAAATCTATCGGCTGATCCATTAATTGCGAAGCAAAGTCAACAACTTCTTTACATTCTGACTCGCCTTGTATGGCTGGAAAACTATAATCCTCATAAAATACGGTCTCTGTACCATACCCATGTGCCATAAGTGCCCACCTCATAGACCGATCACACGACACCGACACCCGTCGAGCCAAGTGTTGATACACCCGCTATTTTGAACTTGCGCGTATTCGCTTCGCATTTTGCTATTTGTTTTTTTAAATCATCACGACGACGCGTCAATTCATTTATCTAGTAATCCAACATATCAACAGGTTCGGCGTAAACCGCAAACGGCAAAAATAATAAAAATAACATTATTACTTTCATTCTTGCCCTTTCTTTTCTTCTTGCGTTGTCATACCAGCCTGTTTCATTTTGTGCAGTTTTATCCCCTGCCCTATGGCAATTGCGCCAGTTGTTGCCACGCCCGCCGCGCCAACAATGGTTGCGGCTTTCCAATTTTTGGTATTGCGTTTGCAGGCTTCAAGTTCGATTTCAAGGTCGTTGATTTCGCGTTTAAGTGATGCGATTTGCATTTGTTTTTCCATATCGTCACAGCGTGCAGAAAACGGCACCAAAAATAACAACGATAAAAATACGCACAATATACGCACAATTCTTCCCCAACGAAAAAAACCACCGAAACAATTTCAAGTGGTTGGAGGTTCAGAACTATAATTTTCAGAAAAATAGCGTGCTTATTCAATCTACTCACCGCCCTCCAACAAAATACGCTTGGAGGTGTTTTTTTGTCCCCACGGACACCGAAAATTTAGAGGTTCTGACGCCTCAATATGGCAACCCGCCATATCGTTCGAATTATATCATAAATCTGCTTTTATGCAAAATAAAAAACAGCGGGCGCGAATGCGCCCGCACTAATCACTTACCACTTACACTTTATCTCGCCGTAGCAAAGCGAAAGCGGATAACCACTAATCACTTTTTCATAAACCATATGCTGGCTTCGAATAACAGCCACATTGGCAACGCCAACAAGACTTGTGAAACTATATCTGGTGGCGTCAAAACCGCCGCCGCAATCACTATAAAAATTATCGCATAGCGCCGAAACCGAATAACGCGCGCACGTGACAAGACCCCTGCCCTGTTCAACAGCACCATAACCAAAGGCAACTGAAACGCGATTCCAAACACCTTTAACATATCGATTGAAAAAGTTAAATAATTTCGAACTGCTGGCATAATCACCGCAGGCACTGGCGCCGCCGTATTCAACTCTATAAAAAACTGAAACACAAACGGCAACAGTGCGTAAAACGCAAACGCCGCACCCGCCAAAAACAGAATTGGCGACAAAACAAATATAGGCACAACAAAACGGCGTTCTTTTTTATGCAGGCCTGGCGCAATAAACTGCCAAATTTCGAACAATGCAACCGGTGTCGTTATCAGCAATGCAACCAACATAGCAAGCGACAACTGGACCATTAAACCATCGGTCAATCCAGTGTATATAAGTTGTGCATCACCCCAAACCGCAATCAGTGGTGCAGTCAAAAATTCTTGCACAAACGGCGCAACGAACCATCCAAAGCCAAACGCAATAACAAAGACCGCCAATGTCCACAAAATGCGGCTACGCAGTTCAGAAAAATGTTGCATCATTGTCATTTTTTTCATTTGGCTGATTTCCGTTTTTTCTTTTTGACCGAAAATGCGTCCAAGACTTCTTCGCTGGCAGTTTGCACGATTTCATTTATCGGCTGTTCCAGTTCGATTTGCTCTTTAATTTTTTCCGATGCATCTGTGATTTTCCAAATAAGTCCACGAATAAATTTTACTGCCCTTGCAAGCGCACGCGCCACATCTGGCCAATATCGCGCAGGTACGACCAAAATCGCAACCAACAAAATTACTAAAAATTCTGCCCAACTGATTCCGAACATTTTTAATCGTAAAAATTGTCGCCACCACTGGTGCTAACTGTCTTGTGGCGCTGAATTTGAAAATAATTTTTTCCAAAATCCGTCTTTACACGCAAGTCTTTGAACAAAACATCCGTCTGGTTCCCAACCGCGTCAACAATCGTCCAAGAATGAAGTGCAACAGGATTTTTATTAAACACAACCGTCATATTCCCAAGACCTTCTTGGCCGCGCAAATTCATTTTAACCGCAAAAGTATTTTTATAATTCATTGTATCAACAACATTTATATCTGCATTTTGCAAATCTATTTTTTTTCGCACCAATATTCCCGCAGGCGTGCTGGTCAGCGGTACCGTCGTAATCTGGTCCAAAGATTTATCATAGAAATATAAATCTGCACCGTCCGCCATCAGTTGCACAGGCATTTTTTGATAATCCAAACGCACGCGCCCCGGTCGCAACAATGAAAAATTACCCTGCTCGCTTTTACCGTTATTCGTCTGCACAAAGCCACCAGAAAGCCCAGTGATAGAATTCAAATACTTTTCTGCACGCGAAACCAACGCACTATCAACCGCACCAAATGCGTGTGCACCGAACACAGAAAACACTATTGCAATAAAAATTTTTTTCATCACCAAGACACCTTTTTAAATAAATCTAAAATGCGTTGCTTCACATTGTCCAGTGTGTCATGCACAACCGCGCCCGCCGCATATTCATGCCCACCCCCGCCAAGAGCAACAGCAATTTTATCAACGCTTTTATAATGGCCGCGCAAAGAAACACCAATCTGATCAGGCTTTTGCTCTTTCAACAAAACCGTATAATCAACACCGCGCATTTGTCCCAACAAGTTCAATGCCGTTTCGCCGCGCCCGTCCATTCTCTTGTATTGGTTCGCAGTTATGGTTGCAATCGCAAGTCTGTTTTTGAAATAAAATTCAGTTGCGCCAACAGATTCCGCCTCGGTCACCACTGTTTTACGCGGTTTTTGTGCCAAATCATTTATAATGCGTTGGATATCGACACCGCGGTCAATTAAATCTGCAACAATGCGCATAACTTTGCCACTCTTAACAAATTTAAAGAAACCTGTATCGGTAATTATTGCCGTCATCATCAACATAGCAACGGTCACATCCATTTCCCATCCCGCCGCCAAGGCCAACTCATAAACTATCTCGGCCGTTGCCGCCGCAGACTCGTCATCTAGGCATAATTTCCCGACCTTGTTATCGTTTATGTGATGATCTATTTCTATTACGAAACCGGCGTTTTCAACAAATTTGTACGGTCCACCAATATTCCTTATAATGCCATAGTCCATAACAATGGCGACATCTACTGGGGTATCTGGTTCAACGCGTTCAAAGAAATGCAACCTGCGCCGCAATGGCACATTGTCCAAATTATCTGGAATATTGCCATCATAAACACAGGTGACAGATTTACCATAATTTAATTCTATCAGCCGACACAACGCCGCCACAGAACACAACGCATCACCATCAGGGTTCTTGTGCGCCATCAAAAAGATGGATTCCGCACCCCGTATTTTTTTATCAAAAATTTTTACTTGTTCTTGTGTTATCATATTGCAATATCTTCCAATACCAGTTGCGCACTTGTTCGACCATTATAATTATTCTGAACCAAGCGCCCTAACAGTATTATTCTAGTATTTATGTTGGCTTCGTCCAGTAAAAAATCCCCAACCGGCGTTCCAACCAAATTGAACCCAACAAAATCCAGACGTGTTCCCGCCGATGTGTTTATCTGACCCCGTAAATGACAACCAGTATGTCCCATAACTGTTGCAAATACCAATGTGCCACCACGCAACGCCAATATCGGTTCTGGATTTCCTTGACCGAATGGTTCAAGTTTAGACAGTTGATTTATTAGTTTCATTGTTGCGCCTGCGGCATCCATTTCTGCATCAACGACAATATCTGGAATCGGCACAGCACCACCCATCTGGTGTAATACCGCTTGTTCCAAAAAGTCACAGAATTTTTCTTCGTTTTCCGCTGGCAAAGAAAAACCCGCCGCCGCCGCATGTCCACCACCTTCGGAAATAATTCCCTGCCCCAACGCATCGTGTATAATTGCGCCTAAATTCACACCAACTATCGACCTTCCTGAACCATTGACCACACCATCTGCGCGTGTTGCAACGCATGTTGGCAAATTATATTTATCTTTCAGACGCCCCGCGATAATTCCCATAACACCGCCATGCCAATTATCACCACAAACGAACAAACTGCATCGCCCAGAAGCACAACATTTGTCTGCGATTTCGGTTGCTTGGGACATAATGACATTTTGAATCTCTATACGTTCATGATTCATTTCATCCAATTTTGTCGCCAGTTCATGCGCAATCAACGGATTATCAGTCAGCAATAAATTCAACGCAGGATTTGCAGAATCCAACCTGCCCGCGGCATTCAAACGCGGTCCCAAAACAAAGCCTGCTGCATAGACAGAAACCCTGTCAACCTTGGCGACCCGCATCAAAGTTTTTAAACCTAAATTTTGTTGCAAATTTAAAACCTTTAAACCTGTCGCAACAAACGCCCTGTTTAATTCTATCAAAGGCATAGTATCGCATATAGTCCCCAATGCCACGCAATCCAAGAAATTCAACAGGTTCACAGATTCCAGTTTTTCTTTTAGCGCATCATCGCCAAACGATTTTAACTTTCTATTCAATGCGACCAAAACCAAAAAAGCAACACCCACACCCGCCAGATATGAAAGGCCAGAAGTATCATCTTCACGCTTTGGATTTACAACCGCATCTGCATTCGGCAAAGTGTCTTCTGGCGAGTGATGGTCTGTCACAACCACATGCATCCCCAATGACTTGGCTAAATCCACTTCGGTCATACCACTTATTCCGCAATCAACAGTAATTATCAGTTTTACGCCATCCTGGGCCAGTTGATGAACCGCATTTTGGTTCAACCCATAACCTTCACCTTCGCGTGTCGGCAAATGCCAAACAACATCTGCGCCAATTGCACGCAAATATTTTACAACTATTGCTGTTGCAGTTATACCATCGACATCATAATCGCCATATACAGCAATTTTTTCATTTTTAATTATTGAATCTGCAATAATATCAACGGCGGTTTCACAATCACGCAAAACAAAAGGGTCAGGCATATAATCCTTGACCACAGGATTCAAAAACTTTTGCACATCGCTTTCGGCAACGCCTCGCGCCGCCAAAATACGTTGCAATAAATCATCTTCTGCGACAAACCAAGAATCACTTTCATCTGCCACAACCCATGCGCGCCCGCGAATGGATTTTTCTACTATCTTTCTCAACTTTAATACTCTTGTTTTATTATCAAGGGTATTATAATCTAAATTTATTCAAATAGCAATGGCAGGATGCTGTCTAAAATTTTTCCTGTCGTTGGCACCGCATTCCATGCCGCAGTCCTAAGACCAAAAGTATCTTCTGTGCCCTTGGGTTCATCTAGAATTACCAGTATTGTATATTGTGGTGCATCAACTGGAAATATTCCTGCAAACGCGGTCAAATTTTTGAATTTATCTATTTTACCATTGACACGCTTTTCGGCGGTCGCCGTTTTTCCACCAATTTTAATACCCGCAACACGTGCTTGCTTGGCGGTCGTTTCTTCGGCAATACGAAACATTATCGCACGCAGGCGCCCTGAAATCTCATCCGACAACACGCGCCGACCACGCAAAGGTCCAAAATTCTTTTTTAATATTGTCGGATAAATATAAACACCACCATTTATCATAGAATTCACCGCTAATAACAAATGCATGGGCGTCACAGAAATACCATGTCCAAACGAAACCGTAGCGCGTTCAACTGGTCCCCATTTTTTGGGGGTCAGTGCCCTTTCTGTCCGTCCAAATTCTAAATCTAACGGTTCGTCCAAATGTAACCTGTGCATAAATTCTGGCTGGGTACCATCTGGCAAATCCAGCGCAATTTGCGCACTGCCCACATTGCAAGAATGCAACATTATTTCTTCGACCGTCAAATTTGGTCTTGGCGGTTTAAAACTTCTTATATCACTAATTTTATTAGATACCCGACCAAATTTGTCGTAAATTTTGAACGGCTCTTTTACATAATATTCTTTGGTAATTCCGTTTTCCATTGCCATCGCCGTATTAAAAATTTTGAATATAGACCCCATTTCAAAAGTTGCGCGCATAGGTTTAAATAACCTGTTTGCGGCGGCATCCAAGCTAATATTTTCTGGGTCATAATCTGGCAAAGAAACCATCGCAATCATTTCACCTGTGCGCGAATTCATCAACATTCCCATCGCCGCCTTGGCACTGTACTTTTGCATTGCCGCAGACAACTGTTCATAAAACACCGATTGAATACGAGAATCCAAAGACAACTGCAACGGTTCATCTGGGTTATCAACCAACTGGGCATCATATGTTTTTTCCGCACCATCTAACCCATGGCCCTCATTACCGACAAAGCCAACAATATGCGAAAACAAGCGCCGCTTTGGATACTTACGTTTTTGGGCATTTTCGATTTCAACACCTTCATGCTTTGCCGCGACTGCAATTCGACACTTGTCATCAGACATAAACTTTTTAATATATGTTCGTTTACCTGCATTCAAGATTTTAAACACATCTTGAACAGAATAATCATACGGCAATAATTCATGAATCATTTGCGCAACCGCATCAGGCTTTTTAACGCGTCCCGGCGTAACCGCCAAATGGCAAGACATCAAATTCTTGGCCAAAATATCACCGTTTCTATCGATTATATCCGCCCTGTCCACTAACCACACCGCATCACCTGCCTGTGGGCGTGCGCGATTCGTACCTTGGATTCCCAATTGTATTGTTCGCAAAGCAAAAACAACGAACGCCATCACAAAAAACAGATAAACTAAACGCAACCGTTGGTGCCCAACCGCATTTCCTGGGGCGCCATTAAAACCATGTTTAAAAATATCACGACCTACTTCAAACATTATTTTTCATCCGTTCTGGTTGGCAAATCTTGAACAGCAATCGATTTATGAAAACTTATCGTCTCGGCACGCGGAACAACCCCAGAAACCAAATTCCGCAAACTTTCTGGCCGAACCTGGGACGCAAAATTCGCCTGAGCCACCGCGATTTCTTGCTGGGTTTTAACGATATCTGCACGCACACGTTTTCTTTCTGTATTTTGAGTTCTGTAACACACCTGCAACGCGACAGTCACTATTATCATCACGACCAGCATAACCGACCCGATGCGAAACATTTGTTCATCTTCGTTCATTTCACCATTCCGAATTAAATCTTATGCTTTATTTTATCACAAATTTTTCAAAAAACGAATCATAGAATTTACGCCATTCAAACGCGCCGCGCCGATGTTTATTTTCAGGTCCGCAAAAGCAGTAAAAAGGTCCAGTTCGCGTATTTCATCCGACGTCTTACCGTCAACAATCGACAAAATTATTGTCAAAATTCCGCGCACCAATTCCGAATCGGCGGTTCCATAAAATTTGTTTCCATCGCGACAAATTTGAACAAAAGATGTGCAACCTACAATTTCACTGCATTGTACGCCTGCGGGCGGCGTTGGTAAACTTTTGCCAACTTCCATAACATATTCCAGTTTTTGCACAGGATCATCCAAAGAATCTAAAATCTTTTTTATTTGCTCGTAATTCATATTTATTACCAACCTTCGTTAGTCAAATCTAATTCCAGACGCGCCGCATCAGACATACGCGACAAATCCCACGCAGGTTCCCAAACCAAGTCAACCTGAACGCTGCGCGTACCCGCCACCGCCTGAACAGCGTCTTTAACCTGCATTAAAATTTCTTCCATCATTGGACAGGTCGGGCTGGTAAAAGTCATTTTAATAACAACCAATGTGTCTGAAATATCTATGTCATAAACCAGCCCCATATCCCAAATATTGACCGGAATTTCTGGGTCATAAACTGTTTTCAGTGCATCTATGATTGTCTGTCTAAGTGCATCCATTTTATTTCACTATTTTTTTCATTACCTTTATAAAATCTTTGATATCTTGAATCGTATTCCATGCGCCAATCGACACGCGCACAGAACCCGAAATCCCCATCGCATTATGAATCCAAGCGGCACACATATTTCCAACACGCACACAGATATTGTGCGCCCCCAGCATTGCACCAACATCCAATGGATGCATACCATCAACAACGAAACTTAAAATTGCGGCATCGCGACCGGTCAGAATTTTTACGCGTGGCATTTTGGACAGTTCATCATAGGCATATTTAATCAGATAAAGGTTCGGACGCTTTTGTTCCAAATAATCTATCGCCGCCCCCAGCCCTGCAATTTGGGTCAGTGGTAATGTGCCTGCCTCCCACTTTTCAGGCGCGCTGTTTAATACCAGTTCTGAACCAGAAACTTTCATAACCATTCCGCCACCAAATTTATCTGGCAAATATTTTTCCGAATCGCGAATATACAAAACGCCAACACCCGTATCTGCACCAATTTTATGTCCCGAAAAGACCATAAAATCGCAGTCCCATTTTTTTACATCTATTTGTTTATGCACGACGTATTGCGATGCATCAACAATGGTTATAACATTTGGGTTTTTCCTGCGCGCCGCAGAAATAATTTGTTCAACATCCTGCGGCCGCCCCAACACATTAGACATTGCGGTTATAATCAAGAAATCTGTTTTTGGAACAGAATCAATTTTTATATCGAAATTTTCATCCAATTTTAATATTTGCATTTTGCGGATTTTTCCATAATGCAAAAGTGCCTCCCATGGCAGGCGCGCCGAATGATGATCTAAATCTGAAACTGTAAAATTGGACGATTCGCTGTAAGACGGTTGACTGGTTAAAATATTTACAATGCGATTCAGGCCATCCGTTGCACCAGACGAGAAAACAATCTGCGCAGGGTTTGCATTTATAAATTCTGCAACACGACCACGCACACGCGACACCATATCATCAACCGCCACTGCACGGGCGCACACACCGCGCCCTGCATTTGCATAAGATTTACGCAAAAAATCACCCTCGGTCTTTATAACTGATTTTGGTTTTAAGGCACTGGCCGCGGCATCTAAATATATGATTTTATTCATTTTATGTTTTCTCTTGCATTTTGTGTGAATTATAATACACTTGTGCACAATATCAACAATTAAAAGGAGAAAAATTATGGCAATAAATCATGCAACAGATGAGAATTTCAGTGAAATGATTGGTGGCGCATTAACCTTGGTTGACTTTTGGGCACCTTGGTGTGGACCATGCCGTATGTTCGGTCCAATTTTTGAAGCAACTTCGGAAACTATGCCCGATGTTAACTTTGTTAAATTCGAAGTTGGCCCAGGCAACGAACGCACACCTGCAAAGTTTGGTATTCGCGGCATTCCAAGTGTTTTGGCGTTTAAAAACGGCGAATTGGTTGAAGCACGCAGTGGTTTAATGGACCAAGAAACTTTGTCCGCATGGATTATGGAATTAAAAGGAGCCTAAATATGGCAAAAAAAGATTATAAAACAATAGAACTTGCACCGAAATACGTACCAAAAAAATCTGAACCATATATGTGTCCAGAACATTTGGCGTATTTTTATCAACTGTTGACCGCACAAAAAGAAGATATTTTGCAACAGAATGCTGACGCTTTAAATTCTGTGACTGCAACAACAATAGACCAATCTTCTATTACCGGCGATGATTCAGATAACGCAACCGCAGAACAGGAAACAACTATGACTATGCGTATCGCGGAACGCAGTAACAATTTGTTGATAAAAATCAACAGCGCACTGGCAAGAATAGAAAACGGCACATTTGGTTACAGTGTTTTATCTGGCGATGAAATTGGCCTTTCGCGTATGTTGGCGCGGCCATTGGCAACCATGACAATCGAAGAACAAGAAGAACACGAAAAACGCGAATAAAAAAATATCGCGACAAAAAAACAGGTGGCATTTGCCACCTGTTTTGTTATTTCTTTTTTGCAACTGGTTTAGACTTTTTCGCCACCGGCTTTTTCTTCGGTGCATTCTTGTCGCCAGTTTTCATTTCTTTTTTAAATACATTTATACCATTGGCCAAATTCTTCATCATCGTCGGTATCTTGCTGTGCCCGAACAGAATCAGCAACAACACAACAATAACCAGTATTTCCATCCATCCAAGTCTTCCAAACATTTTAATCTCCTATTATTTTGCTACATAGCAATCCAGACCATCAGATTTCGCATTACGGCAGAATCCATTTGCATCATTTGAATTTGCAAAAGCTATACGCAATCTGTATGTTGTCTGACCATTTGGCAAGACCGCCGCCAAAACCACAAATTGTTTTCCATCAAACAGATTTGCGTGTCCGGCGCGAATCTTCTTTTCTGCGGCATTTGCGGCATCACGTGTTGAATATGAACCAAATTGAACATACCAACCCCCGTTTGCAACCTTTGGCGCAGGCTTTGGTGCCGCCTTTGGTTTTTCTGGGGCTTTTGCTTGTTTTTTGGCCGGAACCTTAATCGGCTTTGGCGCCGCTGTCTCACGTGCTGGATTAAATTCAACCGGTTTGCGATCCTCAATCACGCGAACATTTTGCCCTGGAACCGGTGCCGGTACCACGCGCACAGGTTCTGGTTTCGGCATAGGTGCTGGTACAGCCACTGGCGCAGGTGCCGGTTGAACCACAGGTTGCTGAACCTGTACAGGCGCAGGCATTGGCGCAGGTTCTGGTTTTGGTGCCGGAACCGGTGCAATATCAACAACGCGTTCTTCAACAACCACTGGCGCACCCAAATCTACATCGATGGACGATGAAGAATTGCTGCCCACTACGCGGACAATAATAAAGACCGCCAAAACGATAATCGCAACCCCAACCCCCAACAACAACCATGGTCTGTGCGGGCGCGGCGCAACGAAAGGTGTAGCCTCGGGCAAGTTATCATCCGCCACCGTATCGGCATCATCTAAATCAAGTAAATCTAAATTTTCATCGTTCATGATATTAAACTCCTACTTAAATATAGAAGTATTATATCATAAAAAAATGATTAAACAAAATTATTTTGTTGGGCGTACGCCAAAATCTGGCGGCACAATCAGTTTATGATTTTCCTGCACAATAGGTTCAGTTTCACAAGTGTGCGAACACGCCGCCAACACAACCGGCGCCAACATTGCAACAACTAGAATTATTTTTTTCATCGCCTTTCCTTATTGTTCTTGTGTCTGGCGATTTGCATCGCCAGACACCACTAACCACTATAACGGCAATTTTACTGCATCTTGCATTTGCTTCACAAAATCGGACAAAGAAACAACTTCCTGTTTTTCCACACCCAATTTACGCAAAGTAATGGTCTTGTCGTTTTCTTCTTTTTCGCCAACAACCGCAATAATCGGTGTTTTCGCCAAAGACAAATCGCGAACCTTGTAATTGACCTTTTCATCGCGCAAGTCGGCGCGCGCATAAACACCCGCCGCACGCAAATCGGACACAACCTGCTCTGCATAACCTTTGAACTTTTCAGAAACCGGTACAACGACGACTGGTTCTGGCGATAACCACAGCGGTAAATTACCACCCGTTGATTCCAGCAATATACCCATAAACCGTTCAATAGACCCCAGCATCGCGCGATGCAACATAATTGGACGATGACGTTCACCATCTTCACCGATATAGGACAAATCAAACCGTTCTGGCAGATTCATATCCAACTGCACAGTGCCACATTGCCAAGTGCGCCCCATAGAATCTTTCAGATAGTTATCAATCTTTGGACCATAGAACGCTGCATCATTTTCGGCGATTTCGTATTCAATACCATTGGTATCCAACGCGTTTTTAAGTGCGCCTTCGGCCTTGTCCCAAACTTCATCAGACCCAATACGGAATTCGGACAACGGTCTGGTTGCCAATTTCATAGTAATTTTTTCAAAGCCAAATTTATTATAAATGTCTTTGATGAACTTCAAGATTTTAACAACTTCCGTTTCCAATTGTTCTTCGGTGCAGAAAATATGCGCATCATCTTGGGTAAATTCACGAACGCGCATCAAACCGGCCAAAGCGCCCGCCGCTTCATAGCGATTGACCTTGCCAAATTCAGCCAAATACAACGGCAAATCTTTATAAGATTTAATACCCTGACCAAATACCAACATACCGCCCGGACAAGACATAGGCTTTACACAGAAAACTTTGCCATCTTGGGTTGTTCCAGAATAGTTATGCGCGCCATACTTCGCCCAGTGTCCCGAACGTTCCCACAGCACCCTGTCCATCACCGACGGTGTAGAAATTTCTTGGTATCCCGCGCGTTCCTGACGTGCACGAATATAGTCAATAAGGCGACGATAAATTTTGAAACCTTTGTCATGCCAGAACACCGCACCTGGCGCATATTCAGGTTCGAAATGGAACAAATCCATTTCTTTGCCCAGTTTGCGGTTATCACGCGCCGCGGCCTCTTCTTGCATTTTCAAGAAAGCGTCCAATTCTTCCTTGCTTGCGAACGCGTCAACATAGATGCGTTGCAGCATTTTGTTTTTCGCGTCACCTTTCCAATATGCGCCGGCAACGCTGCGAATTTTGAACCCATCGCGTGGCAGATC
>JAFZVH010000012.1 GCA_017617915.1 Alphaproteobacteria bacterium | reverse complement strand
GTTGATGTTATACGTTTTGCCTCTACATGTTGAGCATTTTTCTTTTTCGCGTCGGTTGACGGTTCATGCGCAGCCAAAACGTCGTCTGTTTTAACGTTTTCAGCCACCACACGTTGAATTGAATATTGATCAATATTCATCAAACTGTCGTCGCCAACAATCACAATTTCTGTGCCGAATTCTTTTTCCATCGACGCCAATTCAGCGCGCTTTTGATTCAACAGGTAAATCGCAACGTCGCTGGGGACCGTCATGATGATTTTTTGTGCGGCCTTGGCCAACAATTTTTCCTGTAAATGACGGAACAATATAATCGACGCAGTTTGAATCGATGGCACGACGCCCGCGCCCATACAGTGTGGACACACAACGTACGAAGATTCAATAAACGATGAACGCAATCTTTGACGCGACAACATCAAAACCCCAAAAGCATTGATTTTTGCAACCTGGGTTCTGGCACGGTCGTGTTTCATGACTTCGCGCATTTTTTGTTCCAATTTGCGGTTGTTCTTTTCATCTTCCATATCGATGAAATCAATCGCGACAATGCCCGCCAAATCGCGCAGACGTAATTGCAGGGCGATTTCTTCCGCCGCTTCTAAATTAGTGTTCAACGCGGTTTGTTCGATATCTTTTTCTTTAATCGCGCGGGACGAATTGACGTCGATTGTCACCATTGCTTCGGTTTGATTGATAACAATCGAACCACCCGACGGCAATGTGACATATGGACCATGCAGGCCTTCTAGTTGTTTTTCAATGCCCGCCTTGGTCATCAATGGAACCGCAGCGTCTTTGTATTGCACCAACTGTTTGCGTGGCGCGCGGCCATACATTTGTTGGAAATATGATTTTGCTTCGTCAAAGACCTCTTCACCTTGGATATACATTACATCGTCTTTGTCGCTTATGAAATCGCGGACAACACGGCGCAAAAGTGAATCTTCGGTGTGAATTGTGACCGGCGCGACAGATTCCAAAGTTGTTTTACGAATTTCGTTCCAAAGTGATGTTAAATAATCATAATCTTTGGCGATATCTTCTGCTTTGGCGTCCATTGCCGCAGTGCGCAACACGACCGTCATGCCCTTTGGTATTTTCAGAGTATGCAAAATTTCACGCAAACGCGCGCGTTCGGTTCGGTCTGATATTTTCTTTGACACACCATAACTGTTGCGTTTTCTGGAATTAGGCATCAAAACCGCAAAACGTCCCGCCAATGACAAATAGGTTGTCATGGACGCGCCCTTTTGGCCGCGTTCTTCTTTGACGCCTTGGACCAACAGAATTTGTTTTGGTTTTATAACATCTTGGATTTTGAATTCATGTGCGCGTTTGATAAATTCTTTGTTATCTTCGCCCGCACTATGATCATCGTATTCGGCGACTTCGTCTTCTTCATCGTTCGGATCGTCATCGTCGTCGACGATATTGGCATGCGCCAATTCCATCAATTTTTTCTTTTGTTCAGGGTTCACCTGGTAATAATCAGGATGAATTTCAGAAAATGGCAAAAATCCGTTCTTGCCCGTTCCATAATCCACAAAAGCAGCCTGAAGCGACGGTTCAACACGTATAACCTTGGCCAGATAGATGTTTCCTTTTATCTGTGGCTTAGTCGTTGTTTCAACGTCAAAATCAGACACGCGGTTCGTGGCAGAATCCACCACCACCACCCGAGTTTCTTCGGGATGAACCCCATCTATATAAATTTTTTTTGACATTTAATAATCCTTTTGTGTTGTGGGTGTATGAAATGAACATAACGCGTTCCCATGGGGCATCCACGCCCATGCCAAGGATGCACGCAACGATAAAACACAGCGCGACTCGCATTATTTCAAAAAGTGATAACACAAACACTTTTTTACCTCATCTTATACAACGGGATATAAGATATCAGATGGGAATCAAATTGGCAAGTTTTTTATTTACTGATTTTTTGGTCGTTTTTACCAATGTGCAGTGGAATTTTCGGCATTTTTTGTTTTGCTTCTTCAATCCAACGACGCATGCGCGCACGCAACCAACGTTCATAGATGAAAAACAGCCCACCGACACCAACCAATGGCAACAAATAATAAATTATACGGAACGCCAATAATGCACCAAATATGTTCGCTTTGTCCACAGATTCAGGCAACGCCGCGATGAATATAGATTCAAAAACACCGATACCACCAGGAACCTGGCTGAATACGCCGGCAACCATTGCGACCACAAATAACCCAATGAACATTCCAAATGGCATAATTGCCGCAGAAACATACGGACGTATGCAAAAATACAATACCATCCCCGCACATAACGCATCCATCATCCCCAACAAAGTTTGAACCAACGCCGTTCCAATTGATGGGATTTTGAATTTGATTTGTCCAGCGCGAATACTTTTGTCACAAAACGCGATAGTTATCGCATAATATGCCAAAATCAGCGACAAACATGCAATAAATAATCCGTTTATACCAAATGAAAAACCATCCGATGATTGTTCCAAAAATTCAGGCGAAACCAAGAAATATCCAATGATTTCAACCGCTGCGAATCCAAGAAAATACGTCAATCCCGAAAAAGTCAGCATTTTTACAATATCGCCCGCCGGAATACGCCAGCGCGTATATAAACGGTATCGGATTGCACCACCACTGACCGCCGCATTCCCGGCATTATTACTGATTGCGAAACCCAACATACCGGCCAACATCCATTTCCACCAACTGATTTTGTGCCCGGTGTATCGCAACGCCAAATAATCGTAAAGCGATAGTACAACATATCCCATTAAACATGCCACCGACGCCATAACCAAATTTATAAACGGAATGTTCCACAATGCATGTGCAATTTGATGTAGTGAATAATTACGCAACTGCCAATAAAGCATGCCAGCCGCCAACACAAAAAAGAAAAGCCCTGCATAATTGACAAGTTTTTTGAAAAAACGTTTCGTTTTAATCGACATCTATATTCTCTTGACGCCCCCAAGCATAGCAACATATATGCAAAAAAGCAAATTAAATAATAAAAACTTTATTTTTCCTGTAAAAATCCGCCACTTTGCATTTGCCATAAATGGTAATAAAGTCCGCGTTTACGCAACAGTTGTGTATGCGTTCCTGATTCTTTGACAACACCTTTGTCTAAAACGATAATCCGATCCATATTACGCAGTGTTGACAACCGGTGCGCGATTGCGATAGTTGTGCGCCCGCGTGACAATTTTTCAAAAGATTTTTGTATTGTTGCTTCGGTTTCGCTGTCCAGTGCGGATGTTGCTTCGTCCAAAACCAAAATCGGCACATCTTTCAAGAAAGCACGTGCAATCGCGATACGTTGACGTTGACCACCTGATAATTTTATGCCACGATCACCGACCAATGAATCATAACCTTTTTCAGTGTCCATAATGAATTTATCTGCCGATGCCTTTTGTGCGGCACGTTTGATTTCTGATTTAGATGCCCCAAATTTACCATATCCAATATTTTCACCAATCGTGCGATTAAACATTGTTGGTTCTTGGGGGATAAAGGCGACGTTGTTGCGCAAAGAATCCTGTTTCACATCCTGAATATTTTGACCATCTATGATAATTGCACCGCGTTGCGGTTCATAAAAACGCATCAACAAATGCACCAATGTTGATTTACCTGCGCCCGACGCACCAACAATTCCAACACGTTCGCCCGGATTAACGGTCAATGATAAATCTTTTAATATATAACGTTTTCTGTATCTGAACCATACATTTGCAAATTCGATTTTACCAGATTTCACGACCAAATTTTTCGCACTATCTTTATCGACGATATCTAATGGCACAACCAATTCTTTGTACGCCTTTTTGGCCGCAGCAACCACATCTATTATATCTGGAAACCTGTTTACTATATAACCTATTCTGCCCATGACAGCCAAATATACCGTTATTGCATAAATAATTTCTGAAACAGCCATTTG
>JAFZVH010000011.1 GCA_017617915.1 Alphaproteobacteria bacterium | reverse complement strand
ATAAAGCCAGCATTTGTCACAGAATGGTTGGTCAACCCTTTCTTGGAATTTGGCGCAATATATACCGGAGCAATTACAGATGAAGCAAAAATTCAAGGCATAGCAAAGAAACAAGTCAAATGTCCAGAAAGTGTTTTGTCTGGCGACTGGTTAAGCAAGCGCAGTTGTGAATTTTTAGTTCAACCAGTGGCAGATATTTCGGCGGTAAATAATGCGGTCATCAAGCGAGGGTTTGAATCTGTGTCGCGCGGGTTGCGGGGGCTTTTGACTCTTGTTCCACACGGGGGCGCGAACATAATGGATATTATAACAGGAACGCTTTTAATCTTTACTTTTGTTGGGTGTAATTTCTTTATGGCATTACTAATCATCCAAGGAATTTTTGATTTCGGTATTGCTTTGATATTGTACCCGTTCAGTGTTTTAACTTGGGTCGCAAAATCAAGTGATAAATGGTTTGATGTGTTGCCTGCGTTTGATGGTATTATTAAAGCGTTGCAACAGTTGGTTATCACAATGATTGCGTGTGCGTTTATACTGATTATAAATGTTGCAATTGTTCGCGCGCTTTTTCACTGGGATGGAACAGTGTTCAGTGTTGCGGCGGGTGGTTTTGCATCCAGTAATTTGCCAACAACCAATACAGTTGGTTTCGGGGGACATTCGGTTGTATGGTTGTCTGCGTTATTGACATTCTTTTTAATGAAATCGATATTTGATTTGACGCGAAAGCAAATTACAACTTATTCAAAAACTTCGACGGCTATGTATGATCAGGCAAAATCTGATTTTGATGCAAATATAAAACGGGCGCGCGGAATTTATGATTCTGTGAAAAAGGCATTGGGACTGATTAAGAAATGAACGAAATAGCGAATCCTTTTATTGAAAGCGTCACCCAATGTTGGGGCTGTGCGGTATTTGATAACTTGTTTCAGGTCGTGTCCAAGGCCGGTGCCGCAGTATATGAAAAAATATCTGATATTTGCTTTGTGATTTTTGGTGCGTTATTTGCATTTTATGTTATTTGGGCGGTGTTTAAATCTCTGAACCCGAAAAAGCCGGATGTGTCCGACAAGTATTATTCAAAAACTGTAATTCGTGTTGTGATAAATTCTTTGTTTGCGCTTGCATTGCTTGGTATAGGTGTTGGTTTTCCGCGCTTTATTACACGCATTACTTTCGAACCTGTTGCAAATGTTGCATTGGTGTACAGCCAATCAGTTATGAATACCAATTCGGAATTCGTTGACCAGCATGTCACATATCGGGTTGAATCTATGCCAGATACCGGTCTTTATCGGCCACAGTTGCGTGATACAATTATTGATATAATGAAAACAACGGTGACACTGTTCCAAAACTATATGAAACTGGGGATTGCGGTGATGGACAGTGCTTTTACTTGGTCCACAATAGATAGTATTGCGGCAATATTTCGTAATTTGATAATGTTCTTTTTGGGGTTGTATCTGTTCTATGGGTTCTTTAAGTTTTTTATACGTTTTTGTTTTTATTTTGTTGATGTTATTGTTGCGATGGCGATGTTTGCGTTTATGTTTCCGCTTGGGTTGGTAATGATGTCTTTCCGCGGTGGCGATATGCCAGAATGGATGTCATCGCTTGGCAAAGGATTGGGCACAAATCAAAGCAAGAAACTTATAAATGCAATTATTACATTGGCATCGGCGGTGATAACTTATATGGTCATAATGGTAATTATTACAAGGTTCTTCAGTGATTCTGGGGTTTCTATTTCTGAACTTATGAACGCGATAACATCGGGCAAAGTGATGGATTCAGATTTGTCACATTCGAATCTTGCAACTATGACGCTTGGCGGAATGGTGATTTTAGTTTATGTTTTGAATTACATAAATTCTCAGATACCAAATGTGTCTAAGGCGATATTGGGTCTGTTTGGTGTATCAGAAGAAAATAAATTGAGTGAAGATATTGCCAAAGGTGCAGAAAAATTGGTTGCGCTTGCAACCGATAAGATAAAAACTGTTGGCGAAACTATAATAAGTGGCGGCGAAAAGAAAGACGATAAAAAAGAAGGCGGCAAGAAGTAATGAAAAAATTATTTTTGGGATATCTTGTTCGTTTTATATTCGGCGCAATTGCGTTGGGGGTCGGTATTTGGTACGTCAGTTCATCATTAAACAATACATCACTAACATATATCAGTATGGACAGTTTTCTAAATTCCATTGGCGCGGCGGACGGTAATATTGCGTCTGTGAACGGGTGTTTTTTGTGCAGGTATGTGAATGATTTGTTTGTTGTATTGGGTGACGCATCTGAATTATTTTGGTCGGGTATAACGAAACATTTGTGGATGCTAATGGTTATTGGTTTTGGTGTGTTCTTGTTTATTCACACAATAAAACATATCTATAAATCTATGATGGATACAACCAAGTTAGATACCGCAGAAAAAAAATTGGATTTTGCGCCTTGGTTTGATACTGTTTGGCGCCAAGGCGTGCGAGTTATGGTCGTTGGTGCGATTATAGGCGCATTTGGTTTTGGGGGTGTTTCGGCGATAAAAACACTTGGTAATATAACGGTCCAACCTGTGATGTATGTTGGTACGCAACTTTCTTTGGCGGCAACGGGTATGGGCAGTGCCGCAACATGTGAGTTACCAGAAGCATCTGAAACAGATAACCCGATGGCACCTGTATCAAACGCATTTATGTGTATCGTTGGAAATATAAACAGTGTTATGCTTGCGGGTGCCGCCGGCGGTTTTGCGCTGATGAATTATGCATGGATGGGGCTTGGTGGCGGATTGTTCACGTGGATTGCGGGGTTGTTAGTTGTCATAATGTTTATGATTATTGGGTTTGATTTATTCTTTCAAATTTTATCTGTTATATTCAGGTTGGTATTCTTAATAATCTTTATGCCGATAATGGTTGCGGCAACCGCATTTGAAAAGACGTGGAAAATGGCATCAGGTGTTGCGGGTGGCGCAATAAAAACACTTGTTGGTGCGGCGGTCAAAATAATTGCGATTTCATTAAAGGTCGTGATTGTGTATTCGATAATGTTCTTTGCGGCAGATGAGTTTTTCCCAGGCCCCTTGGACGGCTATAGTTCAATATTGCCACCAATGCTGACGACTGGCGAAGTTGTTCAGCGCAATACTGCGGCGGCATCCGTTAAAGACGTCTTTGCAACTTGTGAAACACGGGCGACAGTGAACGGAATAATAGATGAAGATAAATTTGTTCAATGTTTCAAGTCTGAAAAGCAAATTGTTGAAGCGCGTTTCCCAGGTGCTTTTGATTTTATGTCTGATGGTTGGGGATTTCTGTTGATGATGTTTGGGTTATTCTTTATATACATGTATGTGCTTAGTCCAAGAATTGATAAACTGCTTGCCGAAGCACCAGAAATTCATCCTTTTAAAAAAGCGGATGCGAAAGAGGCGGGTGGTTTGGATAACTTTGGTGGCGAACTAAAAAACTTTGGAAAATTGGCGTGGAAAAAACCACAGGATTGGGCGGACAAATTTATAAAAGAAAAATGAGAAAGACGGTAAAAAAACTTTTATCAAAAATCATAATTGCAATTTTGGCGATATTGCTTTATACGCCGGTTTTTGCTGTATCCACGAATTTGGTCACAGGTGATATTGGTGATTATGGTGTGTGGACAACAGAACATAATCGCGCTGTATTGGTGGAAGGTGTTCGGCAAGATATCACAGATTTTCAAAGCGCAAATTCTCGAGAATATTTGGAAACAGGTGTGCCGATTGAGGCAAGGTTAGGTATTGTGTTTATTCGTGCGCTGACACATATAACCAAGGTATTGGATTCGTCTTTGGTGCGTTTTGTAGAGATATTTCTAGTTGTGGCATTTATATTCTGGGCTATGTTTGAAGCATACAAGTTGATTACTGACGGCAAGTCCAAGGCAATGCCGACATTTGAAGATGTTTTAAGGAAAGCAATCATACTGGGGATTTGGCTTGCAATACTTGGTTTTGGACTTACGGATACTTTTGCTGCGATTATGGGACCGATAGTTGAATTTGGATCATATATTTCAAATATTATTTTGGACAGTGTGGCCAGTGCAGGGAATTTCCAATTGCCTGATACATGCACTGCGCTGCATAATTACACTGCGGCGCATATGACAGATACATCGATTATAGATGCAGATAGCGCGGCAAGTATTATGTGTGTGCCGACGCGGATGTCTGGGTTTTATTATGGTGCAATTGCATTTGGTTGGCAATTGATAGTGCACGGATTGGGCACCAGTGTGTTCACCGTTATTTTGGGGATTTTATTCGTTTGGCTGTTCGTGTACAGTGCGTTTAAGTTCGCATTTGTTGCATTTGGTGTTATTGCGGATTTGTTCTTGGTTATAATTTTGTTGCCATTCACCGCAATCGCCGAAAATTTAAATAAAACTTCGTATAAAGGAATTGCAGGGGATATTTATAATGGATTCCTTGGCGTATTCAAAACATCTAATTTATCTTCACAAATCAAGAAATTTATAGACGCGGCAATATATTTCATATCTTTATCCATAGTGGTTGCAATTGGTGGTGCATTGCTTGCGGGCGCAGTATCGTTGAATTCTGAAACACATATTGTGACAATTTTGGATGGTAATGTTTTGACTTTGTTGGTGACTGGCGCACTGATTGCCTATATTGCGTCACATACAGACGAAATTGCAAAATCTATTGGCGGCGGCATAGATTCCGCGCTTGGTGGCGAATTAAAGAAAGATATAACGAACTTTTATAACGGTGGAAAAAAGCACGTGACAGAATTCATCAAGGCATTAAAGAAATAATTTTATTCTGTTATAAACTCAACAAAATCTTGTGCAACTTTTTTAATGCCAAACTTGTTAAATGCGATGGTCAGAATGTTATTGTTTTTTTCAATAACGACACCGCGCCCAAGTTCGGGGTGTGTAACCAATTTTCCAACCATTGTTTCTTGTACATGTGTTTTGTGTTGTTTGTGTGCGTGATGTACTGGTTCTTGTTTTGTTTGGGGCGTCCGTCCGCCAAAGTCCAGATATCGTCCATCCATTTCCGCAATGAAACGTGCAGGTGGATAGTATTGACGCGACCCAAAAATCACGCGCGACATAGTATTTGTAATTATTGCACGTCGTTGTGCCCGCGTTAATGCCACATAGGCTAAGCGGCGTTCTTCTTCCATTCCACCTTCTTTGATAGATTTTTCATTTGGGAAAATACCGTCTTCCCATGCTGGTAAAAATACAGTGTCAAATTCCAACCCTTTGGCGGCGTGAATAGTCATAATGTTTACCGCCTGTGTGTCATCAGATTTTTCTGAATCATTTTCATCGGTTGTCATGAGTGCGGCGTGTTCCAAAAAGTCTGGCAAAGTATCATAGTTCGGAATAACATTAGTCAGCAAATCACGAATATTAGATAATCGTTCCTCGGCCTCGGCTTCTTTAGATTCGCGCCAGAATTTCATATAACCTGAATCTTCCAACAGTTTTGTAACCGCATCCTTTGGACGCATTTGTTGCCAATCAAAATCAAAGGTGGATAAAAATTCATTTGCGGCCACACCTTGCTTTCCGCCAAAGCCAGCCATACGCAGACCATTAAATAATGAACCGCCCGCCGCGCGCATTTTTGCGATTGCGGATGCACCAAAGCCACGCCGCGGGCGTGTGATAATGCGCGCAAAAGAAACATCATCTTCGGGATGTGCCAGCAAACGAATATACGCAATCACATCGCGGATTTCCATGCGGTCATAGAACTTTGTTGTCCCAACCAAGCGATACGGAATATGTGCGGCGGCAAATTCTTCTTCGAATCCGCGCGACAGCGAACCCGACCGAATCAAAACTGCAAAGTCCGAATATTTTCCATCTGCATATCGCGCAATAGTGTCAGCAACAAGACGCGATTCGTCATAATTTGATGGTACAGTCAAAACATATACTGGATCGCCAACGGCCTTTTCATCCGCCGGTCGTAAATCTTTGCCAAGTCGTCCATCGTTGTGGCGAATAAGTGAATTTGCCGCCCCCAGAATGTTTGCTGTACTGCGGTAATTGGTTTCCAGTCGAATGATTTGTGCACCTGGAAAAGTTTTATCAAAATCCAAAATATTTTTAATTTCTGCGCCACGCCAAGAATATATAGATTGATCATCATCACCGACACAACAGATATTTGGGTGCGGATTGTCGCGTGTTAAAGATTTCAGAAACTGCATTTGTGCATTATTAGTATCTTGAAATTCATCAACCATAATGTATTTAAATTGCCCAGCATATTTTTCGCGTATATCAGGCGCTTTTTCAAACAGTTCCAGTGTTAGCAAAATAATATCACCAAAATCCAACGCGCCTTGGCGACGTAATTCTGCGTTATATTCATCCAGAACTTGTTTTGTTCGTGCGCCGATATCTAAATTTTCCATGCGTCCGCGGTCTTTGATATTAGAAATTTTTTCAACCCATTCGCCTGCATCCATTTCCTTGGACCCCGCGCCCATATTCGCAAAGACGGTTTTCAGAACCGATTTTTGGTCGTCTTCACCGAATATTATAAAGTCGGGGCGCAAACCTGCACGTGCGGCATTAACGCGCAAAATGCGCAGGCATACAGAATGAAATGTTCCACACCATAAATCGCGCGCAAAAAAGTTCCCTGGCGTTTTTGCAAGCATATCCGTAATTCGATATTTCATTTCGTTGGCGGCCTTGTTGGTAAAGGTCAGGGCTAAAATCTGCCATGGTGCGGCCAGTCCAGCCGTTAAAATGTGCGCGACCCGCGTAACCAATACGCGTGTTTTGCCGGTCCCCGCCCCAGAAAGTACTAAAACCGGACCCTCGGTTGTTTCGACCGCTTTTTGTTGCTCTGGGTTAAGATTTACTGGCATTAAATTCATCGTTCTATTATAATAGCATAAAAATTTTTTATGAAAAGCACAAATCTGGGGCACAAGATGGGACGTGTAATTTGTTTTGATATTGAAACAACAGGCTTTGAATATATGCGCGGTGATCGCTGTATAGAAATTGGCGCTGTTGAAATTGTGGACGGCAAGATTACCGATAACACTTTCCACGAATACATAAACCCCGAAGGAAAAATAATTCCGCCTGAAACCTATATGGTGCATAAAATTTCAAATGCCTTTTTGGATGACAAGCCGAAAATGTCAATTGTTGCACCAAAGTTTTTGGAATTTATTGGCGATTCGCCGGTTGTCGCGCATAATGGATTGGACTTTGACTTTCCGTTTGTGAATCATGAATTAGAAATGCTGGGGTTACCAAAAATTCCACGTACGCAACAGCAAGATACACTGGTCATCGCGCGCAATCGTGTGTTTGGCCCCAAGGCTTACACATTGGATGCGCTGGCCAAATGGTATGGAATATCGCTTACTGCGCGCGCGGATGCGCATGGGGCTTTAATTGACTCTGAAATTTTGGCCAAGGTTTATTTGGAATTGGAAAACACTGCACCGGCACCCGAGATTTCAGATATTATGGCGAAACAACACGCCGCATTTTTGGCGCATCCGAAAATTGGTGCAAACTTTCCACATCGCAGTTTTCCTGTGCCAGACGCCGAAGAAGCGCTGCATCAAGAATTTATGAATAAACTCACTGAATAGTGGTTACAATTACTTGCAAACGGGAATTTTTTATCTTAAAATTGCAAGTATGAAATTTAAAAAAGTTTTTCGCTTATTTTCGCATTTTGTTTTCTGGTGTGTAGTGGCCGCGGTTGGTGCGGTTGCAGCACTGTTTTTAATTTATGGTGGAAATTTACCTGATTATCGAAAACTGGCGACTTATGCGCCACCGGTTGCAACGCGACTTTATGCATCAGATGGCAGTTTGCTGATAGAATATGCCGAAGAAAGACGCGTTTTTATTGACTTTGATGATATTCCAACGCAGTTGGTGAACGCTTTTGTTGCCGCCGAAGACCAAAATTTCTGGACACATCCGGGCATAGATATCCAAGGTATTTTACGCGCATCTATAAATAACGCTATGCGTGCGGCTGGCTTTAATACTGCTTTTACTGGCGCATCTACGATAACGCAACAGGTTGCCAAGAATTTCTTTTTGACCGCCGACCGGACTATGTCGCGCAAAATTAAAGAAGCGATTTTGGCGTTGCGTCTGGAGCGCGCCTTTTCCAAAAAACATATTATGACGCTGTATCTGAACCAGATATTCTTGGGTGCGCGTGCATATGGGATTGGTTCGGCGGCACTGATGTATTTTAATAAACCTGTATCAAAATTGACATTATCAGAGTGTGCGTTTTTGGCCTCGCTGCCCAAGGCGCCAAATGACAGGGCGCGTGCCGAAGAAAGACGAAATTATGTTTTGCGTCGCATGGTCGAAGAAGAATATATTACCCAGGCCGATGCTGATGCCGCTATGGCGGAACCGCTGAATATCAACAGTGGTTTTACCGCACAAATGGATGGGGATTCTCAATACTTTGCCGAAGATGTGCGGCGCAGATTGTTGAATCAGATTGGCCGCGAAACTTTGTATAACCAAGGTCTATATATCAAAACGACAATTGTCCCGGAATACCAACACGCCGCGTCTGCCGCACTGAACAAGGCGTTGGATGCGTATAACGAAGCGCACCCGGATTCGCCTGAAAAACTGCAGGGCGCAATAATTGCGATGAATCCGCATACTGGGCGTGTGCTTGCGATGGCGGGGGGCAGGGCATTCGCGGACAGTTCATTTAATCGCGCAACCCAAGCATTTCGCCAAATTGGCAGTACGATAAAGCCTTTCGTTTATTTGGCGGCATTGGAACGTGGTGCTTCCCCAGAATCTATGATTTCAGATACGCCAGTTGTAGGTTGGCGCGAAAATAACACGCAATGGAAGCCTGAAAATTACGATAAAAAATTCTTGGGCGATGTGCCGTTGCGTATGGCATTGGAAACTTCGCGCAATGTGCCCAGTGTGCGCCTTGTTGACCAGATTGGGGTTGAAAATGCTATTGAGGTTGCTATGCGTTTTGGCGTTTATCCTGAAAATATGAAGAATTTGAACCTGTCTATGGCGCTGGGGTCTGGTGAAACGACATTGGAAAAATTGGTTTTGGGTTATTCGGCATTTGTGAATGGTGGTCGCAAGATAAAATCGCAACTGGTGGATTATATCGAAGACAGATACGGTAATGTGATTGGCGGCGCACCCCAAGAAATTATCGAATGGTCCGAAGCCCAAGAACCATCGGTTGCAACTGATGAGTCTATGCCTTTGTCTGACCTGCAAAGTTTGTACCAAATTGTTTCTATATTACAGGGCGCGGTCGAACGTGGTACTGGACGCCAAGCGGCGGTCCCAGGACATACGATCGCAGGCAAAACCGGTACAACCAACGATGTCAAAGATGTTTGGTTTGTTGGCTTTTCCAAGGATTTAATTGCAGGTGTTTATTTGGGTTATGATACGCCAGTTCCGCTTGGCAAAGGCGCAGGCAGCCATATGGCGGCACGTGTGTTTTCTGATTTTATGAAAGTTGCCCTAGCAAACAAAAAGAACCAGCCTTTTTCAGTGCCTGACGGATTGCATTTTGTGCGCGTAAATCGCCGCAGTGGTGCCGCCGCCGCAGATGACCCAACAGGTACAATAATTCAAGAGGCGTTCAAAGTTGGACAATATCCGAATCCACGTCCAGAAAACGCGCAAGAACACCAAAACGCGGTTGTTGGCGGCGTGTTCTAAAAAAATCGAAATAACAGTTTATTATTTATTTAATTGTGATAGAATAATTGCATAAGAAAGGAGTTTTTATGCTTACAGATTATTTATTGTCGCATGGATATGGCGTGTTTTTTGGTGGTTGGACCCAGTTTGGGTGTGCCTTTGGATTGGCCTTTTTGATAATGTTCCTTTTTGGGCGGCCATTTATTCGCGCAATGCATCGGTGGCAGGGCAAAGGTCAACCGATAAGTGAAAATGTGCCACTTGCGCATGTGAAAAAGGTCGGTACCCCAACAATGGGCGGCATATTAGTCGTTGCATCTATATTGCTTGGCGCGATAACATTTATGCCATTGGCCAGTTTTACAGGTTGGGTTGCTTTGCTGTCTTTGATAATGTTCGGCCTGATTGGTTTTGCAGATGATTATAAAAAGGTAACAAGTCAATCTAAAAAGGCGTCAAATGGTTTGACACCACTGAAAAGGTTAGTACTGGAAGGTGTGTGTGTTGTAATTTTGGCATATCTGATAAACAGAACTATGCCGGCGTATTTGCCAGAATATTCTTTGGCGGTACCGTTTGGAATAATATTCCCATTGGGGCTTTGGTATTTTGTTTTTGCATATTTTGTAATCTGTGGTTCGGCGAACGCGACAAATATTACAGATGGTTTGGATGGTTTGCTGGCTAAACTATATATTCCTGTTTTAATTGTTTTGGTGGTTGCGTTGTATGGTACAACGCGCATAGGCTTTATGGATACTGTTCTTTTCTTGCCTGCGACCAGTGGTCTGTATCCTGTGCTGGGCGCGGCGTTTGGTGCAGTGCTTGGGTTCTTGTGGTTTAATGCGCGGCCGGCATCGATATTTATGGGCGATACAGGTTCACTTGCGCTTGGGGGCTTTATGGGGACGGTTGCAATGCTGTTAAAGTCTGAAATTATAATGGCGGTTGCCGCAGGTATGATGGTTTTGATATTGCTGTCTTCGTTTGCCCAGACAATGTATTTTAAAATCACACGCAAATTGACGGGTACTGGAAAACGTATCTTCTTGCGTGCACCATTGCATCATCACTTTGAAGAACTAGGCTGGCCAGAAACAAAAATCGTGGACAGATTCTTTGTGCTGGGGATTTTGTTTGCGGGTTTGGCTTTGATGTTATTAAAGTTTGCATAAGGGGCGTGCGGCTATGTTCAAAAGGACGGAAGAAAGCAGATTGACCAGTTGGTTTTTTGAAATAGACAGACCGTTGCTTTCTATGGTCCTGTTGATGATACTTATCGGCATGGTTTTTGCGGTTTCCGCAGGCAGTGTTGCCGCCGGCCGTCTGTCGGTGCCGCAACCTTGGTATTTCTTTTTCGTAAAAGGTTTGCCGTTTTATTGTGCGGGCTTGGCGGTATTATTCATAACCAGTTTGTTGAATAAAAAGGCGATATTAGGTCTGTCGGTTATAAATGTCGTTGTTGGATTGGTGCTGTTGGGTGTGACGGTTGTTGCGCCGCATGTTATCAAGGGTTCTGCGCGATTCGTTGCTTTTGGGCCGGTAAATATATTGCCGTCTGATATTATGAAGCCTGGGTTTATATTTCTGACTGCGTGGTTCTTGGCCAAGATGCGTCATTTATTCGGCGAAAAAATGTTTGTTATCAAAGACGCATGGAAATTAAATTGGTTCAGTTGGTGGACATATCTTGCGGTGTTCGTGCCTATGATGGTGGTTGTGTTCAAACATCCCGATGTGGGTACCAGTTTATTGTACCTTGGGGTTTTGATGATAATGCTGTTGATTGCGGGGTTGCCTTGGTCTGTATTTGGTGGTTTGCTTGCGATGGGTGGCGGGCTGTTGTATTTTGCGTACCTTGTTATGCCGCACGTGCATAATCGTATAGAAGCACTGTTTGGTGGCGGTGGTGACAAGTACCAGATTACGCAATCATTACAATCTATTCAGCATGGTGGTTTGTTTGGACGTGGTGATGACGCGTTTGTAAAGCAATTCTTGCCCGATGCACATACGGACTTTATATATGCGGCAATTGCCGAAGATTTGGGCGCTATATTGGCGTGCGCATTGTTGGGGTTGTTGTTATATATGTTGAAACTGTTGGTGACAGACGCATTGCGCGCGCGTGACAGATTCGTATTTTATGCAGTTGGCGGAACGGCGGCGTTGTTCGGTATTCAGTCTTGCATAAATCTTGTTTCGACATTAGGACTGTTCGCGCCAAAGGGTATGACTTTGCCGTTTATATCATATGGTGGCAGTTCGCTAATAGGTTTCTGTATGCTGTTTGGGATGGTTTTGGCGGTTGTGCGTGAAGACAGATGGAAATCATAAAATAAAGGAAATAAAGATGAAAATATGGATTGCAACAGGTGGTACAGGTGGACATGTTTTTCCTGCACTTGCGGTGGCATCGGAATTGGCGGCGCGCGGGCATGGGGTGGTAATTTCCTGCGATGGGCGCGTAAGAAAAATGGTCGCCGATGGTGCGCCAAAGGGCGCAAAGTGCGTTCATATCTGGGCGTCGGGTGTTGGCGCAAAAAGCAAGATAAAACAAATGTGGGCATTGTTAAAAATAGCGGTGTCTGCGGCGGCACTGATTGTGCGGTTTGCGTTTTCACGTCCGCAAAGGGTGGTGGCGTTTGGGGGCTATGCATCTGTGCCTGCGGTATTTGCGGCGCATGTGTGGCACATTCCAACATTCTTGCACGAGCAAAACGGTGCGATCGGTCGCGCGAACAAGTTTGCTATGCGTTGGGTTAAAACCTTGATGACCAGTTTTCATGATGTGTCGGGAATTCCACAAAACACAAATGTTCGGCTGGTTTATACTGGTCTGCCGGTGCGGCAAGAAATTATGGCACGCGCGGGCAGTGCGCTGGCCGGTGAATCCAAACTGTTGGTGACTGGTGGGTCACTGGGGGCGCAAATATTGGACGATGTTGTGCCATTGGCGATTCGCGATATGAAAAATAAAAAGATATTTGTAACGCACCAAACGCGGCCTGAAAATGTAAAGCGTTTGCAAAAGTTCTATGCAGATAACAAAATTCGTGCAAATGTTTTATCGTTTATTCACGATATGGCGGGCGCGATAGCGGATGCAGATTTAATCATCGGTCGCAGTGGTGCCAGTACGGTTATAGAAATAGCAACAATCGGTCGACCGGCAATCTTTGTGCCACTGGCTATAAATCCAGACCAAGCGGCAAATGCGGCGAATTTTGAAAAAACTGGCGGCGGGTTCGCAATCGCGCAAGATAAATTTACGCCAAAATGGTTGACTGCAACATTGACCGATTTGTTCGAAAATCCTTCGCGCCTTGAAAAAATGGCGAATAAAGCAAGAATAGAAAATCGTGCAGTTGAAAAGATAGCAGATACGGTATTAAAGGATTAAAAACCGAATCGATTCTTGTTTCGGTGTCTTTAAAAGTACTTGGAAAACCAAGGTCGTATTCTAATAACAATTGAATGCTTTGATTTTGTTCTTATTTATTGTATAATACCACCATAACTTATAACAGGAGGTATTTACAATGACTCACAAAGAAATCTGGGAAACAATATCGATATTGGCGGCGGTTATGAATTTGTCGTGTTCGGGGTTGGCGCGTGCGGCTGGACTGGATCCGACAATATTTAACAAAAGCAAGCGAATAAATCGTGACGGCAGTCCGCGTTGGCCATCTACATACAGCATTGCAAAAATATTGGATGCGGCGCATATGAAGTTGTCGGATTTTGCGCGCCTTATGCCAACCGATACCCCAAATCGTATAAGGCGCGGGGCGAGATAATCCCCAGATTTCTGGACCAAAATCGGTTGATTTAAACGTACCTTTAAATCAACCTATTTTTTTCGAGTTTTTAAAAATTAAAAAAACCAGATTTCTGGGATTTTTTGTTTCCAAACAGTATTTTGGTATCGGTCGATTTAAAGGTACCTTTTTGTCACAATTTTTAGTGGTTAGTTCCCCTTATGTACAAGAGGGGCGTCCCATGGAATGGGGCGGGGTGTCGCAAACAAGAAAAGGAAAAAAAATGAAAAAATTATTGTTTGTTATTTTGGCTTTGTTTGTTTTTTCTGTTCGGGCCGATAATACCATTACTTCCAAAGAATATGTTGATGGACAGGTGTCAAACCTGCAAACACAAATCCCCGCAAAGAATACAAATACGGTTGTTATGAATACCGGCACTGCGGGCACTGTTGGCGAAAAGGCGATTTATGATACGACCGCCGCGTATGGCGCGCAATCTGACGCCCTTGTGACGGCGGGCGCGTTTAACAGCGCGGTTCAAAACGCATTGGAATCTGAATTTGTATGCATTGAATGGCAAGGCAATGTTCACGACAATGCACATTGTTTGCTGTACGAAGTCCGCGCCGCAACCGCAAACCAAAGCCCAAACTTGTTCTGCACACCAACATATTTAGAGTCAACACAATTTGATTCCAATACAGGTATACTAACGAATACTATGAGCGACTCACGCAATTACCTAAATTTATATATTCAATTTTTTTCAGTTAATAACACATTCTTGCAACACGCATCTACTCAAGATGTTCGCCAACCACAAACAATACGTCAAACCATTACAACAACCCCAGAAACATATTATCTGCGCATAAAACACAATGGCAGCGATGTCGATATTGGCGCACGAGTCCCCGTCAATCCATCAACCACCTACACCGTTTTGGTAAAAGCAATCGAAACCAACCCCGCCATTGTCGAAGGCCTAAAAATGCAAATAATGCTGATACGCGGCGAATATGATTCTGATGAATTTATACCTTGCGGCAACGTTTACATTCCGCAAAGCCAATAGCGACAGGTTTGATAGCATTAAAAAAAAATCGCCATTTGGCGATTTTTTAATTTTCTGCCGTCACAGCAATTCTTTTGCGACCAGTCGCGCGACGACGATTCAAAACATCGCGACCACCCTTGGTTGCCATACGCGCACGAAAGCCATGCGTGCGGATGCGACGTGTTTTTGACGGTTGATATGTTCTTTTTGTTGCCATTTCAAATCCTTTTGTGCGTATATTTAATCATATGTTTTATAAAAACGCAACTATTTTATTTACTTTTTACTAAACCCAGTTTTTGCAGTGCCAGCAAAATCAGATGATATGCAAACAATGCTGCAAATAAATTCCAAAAAGGTCCAAAAAGTTTCATCAGTAAATCCTTTATTTTTTCGCATAGTAATATACCACAATAAAATCTTTTGTCAATGTAAAATTTAGTGCTTTATTTCTTGACCTGTGGCGGCAAAATTTGCTATCTTTTGTTTGTTAAAAACCAAGGAAAAGAGCAAGTTATGTCAGAAACAGAAAACACAAACGAAATAAACGAAATCAAAGTTCCACAATCTTCGTTGGAACATGAAATGCGGACCAGTTTTTTGGACTATGCGATGTCTGTTATTGTGGACCGCGCATTGCCCGATGTTCGTGACGGGTGCAAGCCTGTGCATCGCCGTATTTTATACGTTATGAACGAGGTTGCGCCTGCGACCAAGGCGACCGTAAAGTCTGCGCGTATTGTCGGTGATGTTATGGGACGTTATCATCCACATGGGGATTCTTCTATTTACGAAGCAATGGCGCGTATGGCTCAAGATTTTTCTATGGGCGAAATGTTGGTCCAAGGCCAAGGTAACTTTGGTTCGCGCGACGGGGACAAGGCTGCGGCTATGCGTTATACCGAAGCGCGCCTGTCCAAACTTGGTGCGACACTTATGGAAGATATGGACAAAGATACGGTTGATTGGCAGCCGAACTTTGATGGCACCTTGCAAGAACCGGTTGTGTTGCCGACAAAATTCCCAAACTTTTTGGTAAATGGTGGTTCGGGTATCGCCGTTGGTATGGCGACAAATGTTCCGACATATAACCTTGGTGAAATTTGCAATGGTATTTTGGCGATTTTGGATAACAAGTCTATTTCAGATGATGAATTGTTTGACATTATTCCGGGACCCGATTTTCCAACTGGTGCAATTATTATGGGGCGTTCTGGCGCGTACAAAGCGCACACAACTGGACGCGGTTCAATTATCGTGCGCGCAAAAACGCATATTGAAAAATTTCACGATCACGAAGCGATTATTGTTGATGAAATTCCTTATCAGGTCAACAAGGCGCAAATGATTATTAAAATTGCCGAACTGGCCAAAGATAAAAAAATCGAAGGCATTTCAGAAATTCGCGATGAATCATCCAAAGAAGGTCTGCGCATCGTCATTGAATTAAAACGCGATGCGATTGCGGATGTTGTGCTGAATCATCTGTTCCAATATACAGAAATGCAGGCGAATTTCCCTGTGAATATGATGGCGCTGAATCGCGGCCGTCCGATGCTGTTCAATGTTCGTGGCGTATTGGATGCGTTTATAGAATTCCGCGAAGAAGTTATTCGCCGCAGAACTATTTTCGATTTGAACAAAGCGCGTAATCGTGCGCACACATTGTTGGGCTTGTCTGTTGCGGTCGGCAATTTGGACGAAGTTATCGAACTGATTAAATCTTCGGCAAGTCCCGAAGATGCACGCGTTGCATTGGTTTCGCGCGGTTGGAAAGCGTCTGATATTGAAAACTATATTCAACTGATTGACGATCCGAATACAGAATACAAGGACGGTATGTTTTATATGTCCGAAGACCAGGCGCGCGCAATTTTGGAATTGCAGTTGCATCGTCTGACCGGTCTGGAACGTGATAAGTTGCACGCAGATTTGGTGGAACTGGGCGCGCAGATTCGCGACTTGCTGGATATCTTGGCATCGCACGAACGCATCGTTCAGATTATTCGTGAAGAAACGGCGGCGGTGCGCGATAACTGGGCTTCACCGCGCAGAACCGAAATTTCCGATGCGGAAATCGATATAGATATCGAAGACCTGATTGCGCGTGAAGATATGGTGGTTACTGTTTCGAATACTGGTTATATCAAGCGCGTATCACTGGATACATATCGTGCGCAGAAACGCGGTGGCAAAGGACGCAATGCAATGACAACCAAAGATGATGACTATGTGGTTCAAGTATTTGTTGCAAATACGCATACGCCATTGTTGTTCTTCTCGTCCCGCGGATTGTGCTATAAATTAAAGACATACAAGTTGCCAGAAGCCGCGGCGGCGGCCAAAGGGCGGCCACTGGTGAATTTGTTGCCTTTGACCGAAGGTGAAACAATAACCGCTATTTTGCCTGTGTCCGAAGAAGATGTTGCGGCAATAAAAGAATCTGGTAAAGAACATTTCTTGATGTTCGCGACGGCATCTGGTACTGTGCGTCGGAATCGCTTTGAAGATTTTGATTCTATCCGCGCAAATGGTAAGATTGCAATGAAGTTGGACGAAGGCGACAGTTTGGTTTCTGTGCTGCCTTGCACCGAAGACCAAGATGTTTTCTTGGCAACATATCGTGGCCGTTGCATCCGTTTCCCTGTGCCGGAAATTCGCGTATTTGCAGGACGTAATTCGACAGGCGTGCGCGGAATTACGCTTGGTAAAGATGATAGAATTATCGGAATGTCTATGTTGAATCGTGGTGAATCTGATTCTGCGGTTCGTGCGGCGTATGTAAAGCAATCGCGTGCGGCGCGTCGTGCAGAGACAGGTGTGGAAGAAGAGGCAGACACCGAAGAAGAAGCAACAACACTGGTTCTGGATGATGCGAAAATGGCTGAATTGGCGGCACGCGAAGAATTCATTCTGACTATTTCTGAAAACGGATTTGGAAAACGCACAAGTTCGTATGAATATCGCCTGACACATCGCGGTGGTGGCGGGTTTACGAATATTAAACTTGGTGGCAAAAATACAGCGGTTGCAGGTTCGTTCCCCGTAGCCCCAGACAATGACATTATTATGGTGACAGACGGTGGCAAAATTATTCGGACACCGGCATCTGATATCAGAATTGCGGGTCGCAGCACTGCGGGCGTGACATTGTTCCGCACTGCAGAAAACGAAAAGGTTGTGTCTGCGATTTCGATTGAATCAGACGGCACAGATGCGAACGAAGAAAACACTGAACCAGAGGCATCGCCAGTTGAAAACGGATAGTGAATATTTTGCACCGATAAATACCGTCTCACGCGAACTGGGAATTCCGGCGCATACACTGCGGTATTGGGAAAAACAGTTTCCAACCGTTGTGCGCCCAACCACTGGTGCGGGCGGGCGGCGTTATTATCGTGCCGAAACAGTTGAAAGGTTAAAGACGATTCAAGATTTGCTGTACAACCGTGGTATGACAATTGCCGGCGTGAAAAAAATGATACGCGGTGGTGAATTTACCGCACAGCCGCCTGTACAAACGGTGGCTGAACCTGAACCGCGCAGTGCCTCTGTTGCTGCACTGGATACAACCAAGATAGATTTGGCAATCGGTTTGTTAAATCAAGCGAGAGAGTTATTAAAATAACCAAAAGGCTGATAAATGACACAGATGACCGAATATGAAAAAAAGTTGTTGGCACGCGTAAAGCGTGATGGTGGCGGATTTGCAGGAACAGAGATAAAGCATCCAAGCGCAGAATTTTTGCGTGCGGCGGTTGCAATTGACCCTTTTGTAATTCGCTTTGTATCGAATCAATCTTATGATTTACGTCTGCGCGCAGTGCGCCAAAATGGATTGGCACTGGAATATGTAAATGTTCCAACCGAAGAAATTGAAATTGCGGCAATGCGTCAAAATGGTTTGGCAATAAAGTTTGTTAAAAATCCTTCGCGTGATGTGCAAATGGCGGCAATAAAGCAAAATATGAACGCATATAAACTTATTGCACGCCCGCATAAGGATGTTGTTGCACTTTATTTTGAATATAACAGAACATTGCATTATGGCCCCGCGCAAGGTTTGACGAAATAGGGTTAGAATATGCAAAAAGGCAACACTATGAATCGCGCCATAAAGTTCAAATTAAAAAATGATAAAATTGTTACTATTCGTCGCATTCGTGGAACAGATTATGATGCTGTGGTTAAATTCTTTGACAAAGCTGTTCGTGATAAAAGTGTAAAATATACAAGTTTATATCTTGGCCAACCAAAACAGAACAAAGATTCATTTGTTGCGATGCATAACAATCCAAATAATTTATTTTTGGGTGCATGGTATGGGCAAGATTTGGTTGGTGAATGTACGACTATAAAAATTTCCCCAGAAAACCCGAAATACCGTGGCCTGACCGCCGAAACGGGTACCACAATTCTTAATGAATTTACATCTAATGGACTTGGAAATAAGTTTAAAACGATTGTTGAAAAATGGGCGGTTGAAAACGGGGTTCATAAATTGTACGCAGAAGTTTTTCACAAGAACATTCGTGCCTTAAATAATTTAATGAAACTTGGTTATAATATCGTTGGCATCAAACATAATGCGGCAATAGTTGATAAAGAGTTGATGCATATATACACTTTGGAAAAAACATTAAAAAAATAAATTTGCTATGGGCAAAATCGGCATACTGCCGTCTGCCTGTTTGCGGCGGTTCGACCCCATGACCCATGGCTTCGATTCCCAGAAACAACCAGATAAAAATAAAATTCGACCAAGGCCGAATTTAATTTTTATTGGCAGTCCCAATGGGAATCGAACCCATGTTACCGGAATGAGAATCCGATGTCCTAACCGCTAGACGATGGGACCGTATGACACCTGCATTTTAACGGTTTAATTTTGTTTTTCAATAACTTTTGTTGTTCAATGTCTTTTCCCACCACAGGGTGTGGTCGCCATTATAATAATTTGAATCATAGACCTCGAAGTCATTGTTTAACAGCGGACGGCGTATCCGCATATTATCCCATTTTGTGGTTGCGCATATTTTATGGCAAGATTGTTTTGTTGCATAATTGGTCGCCCATTTAATGGCATCTGTTGCAATACCTTTTCCTTCGAATTCTTTGGTCAAAAACAACCAAAGTTCTGGGCGTGGTGCGCCGGCATATATGCGGTCCAATCCTACTATTCCTGCAAATTTTCCGTTTGTACAAATTATAAACTTTTTATTGCATGGCAAATCTGGTTTAATTTTTGCCAGTTTGCTAAGCATAGTACTGATAAGTATAAAATTGAACCTGCCTGTGCCGTTTGTCGATGCCCACCAAAAATAGGGTGCCAAGCGTTCGCGATTTTGTTTCGCAGCCGAATTGAATTCACGAAACTGGGGAATAAAATGCAATAAAGAAAATTCTTTGATTTCTGTTGCCATTATATGGTGATTATAAAATATAATTCGCCACTTGCAAGTGATATATAAATTGTGTTGACCTTGGGTGCGTTTTTTTACTAACATATTCCGTATGAAAAAGATGAAATTATTTACATTATTGTTTGGTGCTTTTTTTGCCGCGTCGGCGGTGGCGGCGGAATATCGCGCGGCCTTGGTCGCAGATATGGATTCGGGGCGCGTTTTGTATCAAGAAAATGCAAATGTTGCGAATTATCCTGCCAGTTTGACCAAGATAATGACGCTGTATTTGACCTTTGATGCATTAGAAAATGGCCGGTTGCATCTGGATGATTATTTGATTGTGTCGCAAAATGCGGCGGTGGCAGAACCGGTGAAACTTGGATTGGCCGCAGGGTCCAAGATCCGTGTTGAAGATGCAATAACGGCTGTTGCAGTGTACAGTGCGAATGATGTTGCGCGGGTATTGGCGGAAAACCTAAAGGGCGGCAAAGAAGAAACTTTTGCATCGCTTATGACACGTGTTGCACGCGAAATTGGATTATCACAAACAAATTTTGAAAATTCGTCTGGGTTGCCTGATGATGACCACTTGTCAACTGCACGCGATATTGCGTTGCTGTCTATGGCGGTTTATAAGCATTTCCCGCAATATTGGAAGTATTTTGGCATAAAAAATTGGACTTATAACGGTCAAACTTATACTAATGGGAACAGGCTGCTTAGTACATACCCAGGGTGCGATGGAATGAAAACTGGATATACGAATAAATCAAAATATTCATTGGTTGCGACGGCGGCGCGCGATGGGCGGCGTTTAATTTCCGTTGTGCTGGGCGCAGAGAACAAAGATGTGCGTGCGGATGTTTCTGCGCGTTTGTTGAATCGCGGTTTTGAAATGTTGAATGCGGCAAGTCCTATGGTGGTCAAAGAAACTGTTGTTGAATCTGTGCGTCGGCCGGCACCGGTTTCTTCGCCAATTGTGCAAAAATATGCGGTTGATGCGCCGGTGGTTGGTGGCGCAGGCGTTCAGTTTGGTGCGTTTTCATCTGATGCGTCGGCGCAGGCAATGATTGCGCGTATTAAAAACACATTGGGCGCAAATGCGCACACAGAAATGACATCTGGCGGTCTGTATCGGGTGCGTGTTAGTGGTTTGTCGGACGATGCCGCCACAGAATTAAAAAATCGTGCAACCGCCGCAGGCATTGACAGTTTTGTCTTTCACTGATTTGACGCAAGATTAAAATATGAATCCGAAAATAGAAAAACTTGTTAAACAATTTGCAAAGTTGCCACGCGTTGGAAATCGCGCGGCGCAACGTATAGTTATTGGGCTGTTGCAGGATAAAACTGGTCGCATAGATAAATTGGTCGATGCACTGGTTGATGCGCGCGATAATATTTGCGCCTGTCCAAATTGCGGCGTTTTGACAGATCGTGCGATGGGCGTTTGTGAATATTGTCGTGATAGTGCGCGGGGTAATGGTATGCTGTGTGTGGTGCGTGATTTGGCGGATGTATGGATATTGGAAAAGTCCGGAATCTTTAATGGGCGGTATCATATTTTGGGCGGCTTGCTGTCCGGTGTATCTGGCGTAACACCCGAAGATTTGAATCTGCAAAATTTGCCTGCAAGAATTAGGGATGAAAAAATAAACGAAATTATTTTTGCATTACCAAATACAGTGGAGGGCAAAACGACGCAACAATATATTATATCTGTTGTTGATGCCGCGGCGCCCGATGTGCGTTTTACAGAGTTAGCATCTGGTGTGCCACTGGGCGGCGATTTAGATTATCTAGACGATGGCACATTGTCTTTGGCATTTGGGGGGCGACGCACAATATGACGGATATGATTGCATCTTTGCCACCAGTGTCTGCAATGATGCGCGCATCGGGATTGGAACCTAAAAAGCAATTCGGGCAGAATTTTTTGTTTGATTTAAATTTAACTGGCCGTATTGCGCGCAGTGTTCCTGATATAGAAAATTCAACAGTGATAGAGGTTGGACCAGGTCCCGCCGGTTTGACGCGTGCGTTGCTTCTTGCCGGTGCAAAGCGCGTTATTGCAATTGAAAAAGATAAAACCACAGAACCAATATTGTCGCAAATTGAATCTGCGGCCGATGGTCGGTTGCGGGTAGTTTATGATGATGCTTTGCGTACAGATATGCAAAAACTTGCAGGTGGGCCTTTTGCAATATGCGCCAATTTACCTTATAATGTTGGTACAGAATTGTTGATAAATTGGTTGCAGGATATAGCGCGTGGTGCGCCAATAAAATCTATGACACTGATGTTTCAGCGCGAGGTTGCATGGCGCATCGTTGCGCGCCCGAATACTGAACAGTATGGGCGTTTGGCGGTTCTGACATCTGCGGTTGCCGATGCAAAAATTTTGTTTGATGTTCCATCAACCGCTTTTATTCCGCGACCGCGTGTGGAAAGTGCGGTTGTGCAAATTATCCCAAATCTGGAAAAAATAAAACATGTGGGTGATATTACACATTTGGAAAACCTGACTGCGCGATTGTTTGGTATGCGGCGCAAGATGATACGCGGCATTATGCGCGATGTTGAGTGGGCTGAATTTGGATTGACAGGAACAGAACGTGCCGAAGAAATTGCACCAGAAAAATTTCTTGAAATGGCCAAAAAATTGTTTGCATAATTTGTGCGTTTTTTTGTTATAATAAGTTAGTATAAACAGGAGAGAGTTTATGTCATTATCGGTTCTTGCATTTTTTGCGATGGTGTTTGTGTTAGTGTTTATTTTACGCACTGCGCGCATTGGTACATTGGTTGCGTTCTTGATGGCGGGTATTATTTCTGGACCGTTTGTGCTTGATTTGTTTCAGGTAAATGAAACTTGGACTTTCCTTGGTGATTTAGGTATTTTATTTTTGTGGTTCACAATCGGACTGGAAATAAATATGAAACGCCTGTGGCAAATGCGGCGCACGATTTTTGGTTTTGGTGCAGCCCAGGTTTTGATGGTTGCGGTTATGTTGTTCCCAATTCTGGTTGGACTTACTAATTGGTCAATTTTAGGTGTTATAACTATTTCTTTGCTGTTTGCAATGTCCAGTACATCCGAAGATATTCAACTGTTGACAGATAGAAATCAGTTGAATACAACGATGGGCAATCAAACATTTTCTATTTTGTTGTTCCAAGATTTATTGTCGATTCCGTTGCTTGCAATGTTGCCTGTTTTGGCGGGGCGGTCTTTTAATTTGGGCGCCACATTGATAGATGTTGTTGTGACTTCTGTGACTTTGATTTGTGGCGTTGTAATTGTTGGTCGGTTTATATTGAATCCATTATTGCGGCGCGTATCGAAATTGCGTTCACGTGAAGCGTTTTTGTTGGTTGTAATGTTGAATATAGTCCTGTGGGCAGTAATAATGGATTTGTTGGGCTTGCCGGCGGGATTGGGTGCGTTTTTGGCGGGTATGTTGATGTCTGAAACTGTATTTAGCCATCAGGTTAGGGCAGAAATATCGCCATATGCGATGTTGTTCTTGTCTTTGTTTTTCATATCGCTGGGGATGGGGTTAAATCTGAACATACTTGCATTGAATTGGTATATTGTTGTGCTTGGGATGATTGGATTAGTTTGCATAAAATTCTTTGCATTGTTTATTGTTGCGCGCGTGCGCCATGTTCCACTGCACGATGCGCGTTTAATTGCACTGATGCTGAGTCAAGGTGGCGAATTTGCATTGCTGATGTTTCAAACGATGAAGACCAGTGGTATTCAGGCGGTTCCCGCAGAAAATCAAGAAATTTTGACGGCAATAATTATTCTGTCTATGGTGACGACGCCGTTCTTGTTGGCATTGCATGATAAAATAATGCGTTCAACAAAATTGTTTGCGCGGGCACGTGGCCGCAAAATAAATGGCGCAGGTAATATGATTCAACCAGAGGTTATAATCTGTGGTTTTGGGCGAGTGGGGCAAATTATCGCCTATGTTTTAGGAACAAAAAAGATACCGTATGTTGCACTGGATTTGAATGTGAATGCGGTAATGCTTGGACGCGAAAGTGGTTATAATGTGTTTTATGGCGACAGTACAAATCCGTCCGTTTTGCGTGAGTTTGGACTTTCGCCGCGGCGCACGCGTGCAGTTGTTATTGCACTGGATAATGCGGCGACAGCGCGTAATTCAGTGTTGTCTGTCAAAAGTATTGCGCCAAAAGTTAAAATATTTGCACGCGCGCGCAATTTGCCAGAATCCAGAACATTGTTAAAAGAAGGTGCACAAGAAGTATGGCCTGAAACCATAGAATCTTCTTTGATGTTGGCGCGTGGTGTTTTGGGGCAACTTGGTGTTTCGGAATCTGTGATATCTGATTTAGTGTCCGAAATGCGAATGGATAATTATTCTGAATTAGATAACGCTATTACCGACAGATATAATTAAAACAAGCCCCCCCGCATGGGGGCTTTGTTGATAAGTGTTTTTTATGTTTGCGTTTACACATATATACTGCTATATTGTTCTGGGTTAAAAAGGAAAGCAAAATGAAAAAAACTGTGATGGCGATAGGGGCGATTTTTGGCATAGTACTGCTAGATCAAATTGTCAAAGGTGTTCTGTTGTTTTTAATAACCGGGTCGGCGTTTGTTTTTGGCCCTGCGTGGACGGTTGTGCCTGTGCCGTATTTGATGCGACATGTGACAAACTTTTTCAATATAGTTTTCACTTGGAACCCTGGAACCGCGTTTTCTATGTTTCGTGGACTGGGTGATAGTGCACCGATTATTATGATATTGCTTACAGGGATAGTTATCGCGTGGCTGGCCTATTATTTATTCGCACGCGCGCGGTCATATGAACGTGCACCTATGATTTGCATATTGGGCGGCGCACTGGGAAATCTGGTTGACCGGATTCGTTTTGGTGCGGTAATAGATTTTTTGGATTTGCATATTGGCGCGCTTCATTGGCCGTCATTTAATGTTGCAGATATATTTATTACGATTGGTGTGCTGTGGTACGTATTGAATTGGTATTTGGCGCGCAGAAACTGTCTTAAAAACATAAAGGAAAAGTAATGGTACAATATCTTGATAATAATTCTGGGTTCAATGCGTGGAACGCAAACAGAAGTGCAAATGTAAAATCAAAATCGCGAATTGGTGGTTTTCTGTGGTGGATGATATTGTTCTTTGGTTCATGGTGGTTGATAAATATGTGGACCGCACCAAAGTCTGCGCCTGTTGTATCTGATGCAGATGTTGCAATCATTGCGCCTGTGGCGGATAGTGTGGCGGCACATGAAATCGGTTCAGATAAAATTGCGGCAACTGTCCGTGGAATTCAGTTTTCTGATATTATTTTGCGTGACTATGCGGCGTCATCAAATTCGGATGATGATGCGCGCGTAAAACTGTTGGGCGAAAACGGTGATTTTATTCAGGTTGGATTTAATGCCACTGGTACAACTGCACCAGATTCATCAACAGTATGGAAAGACAGTGATGGTAAAATGGTATGGCGCAATTCCGATGGCGTCGTTTTTACTCGCACTGTTGATACAGATGGTTATTTGATTACTGTGACAGACAGCATTGAAAACAAAACTTCGCGTGATTTAACTTTTGCACCATATGTGCGTATAGTTCGCGCGAACAAAACGAATGCGGCGGGCGTTGCCACAGGTATGGTTGCAAATGTAAATTCGCATATTCGTTATCTGGATTGGCACAAACTGGATAAAAAAGCGTATGCGTATTCTACAACGAACGGCTTTGTTGGGTTTAGTGACCAATATTGGCAAACGATTGCAAATATAAAATCGTCAGATCAAACAATGCGTGCGAAATCGGTTAGCAGTAAGTATTTGGCAGACAGCATTGCTGCGCCGATCAAGGTTGCGCCAAAAACAACAGAAGTTTTTACAACAACCATTTATGCGGGTCCGCGTGAGCAAAAGATTTTGGATGCCGCAGAAACAAGTATCCCTGGGATAGATGAAACTATAGATTATGGTTGGTTCTGGTTCTTTGCGCGACCAATGTTGTGGATGCTGAATATTTTGAATGGTTTCGTGATGAACTATGGTGTTGCTATAATTTTGCTGACAATACTGTTACGCATTTTGATGTGGCCACTTACGCGCAAATCTTATGCGTCTTCTATTGCGATGCAACGGATGCAGCCTGAAATGCAACGCATACAAAAACTGTACGGGAATGACAAAGCGCGTATGCAAATGGAAATGATGAATCTGTATCGCACGCACAAGACTTCACCTATGTCGGGCTGCCTGCCAATGTTGATCCAGATACCAATATTCTTTGCGCTGTACAAGGCGTTATTGGTTTCGGTGAATATGCGGAATGCACACTTTTTGTGGATTTCTGATTTGGCGGCAATGGACCCATACTTTGTTTTGCCGATACTGATGGGCGCGACTATGTGGTTGCAACAGTATTTTCAATCTGGCAAAACTAAGTCTTCAAATGCGAATGATATTGCGGCAAGTACTGGTCGCGCAATGAAATGGTTGCCTGTTTTGTTCACAATTATGTTTGCATGGATGCCGGCGGGTTTAGTATTGTATTGGACGGTTTCAAATGTGTTCGGAATTATTCAGACATATATCATCAAGAAACAGTTGAATAATAAATAATAAAAATGCCCGAAATAAATCGGGCATTTTTATTCAGTCTTTTATCGCTTTGTACAGGGCGTCGGGTGTAAATATAAACGGCGATCGAAATCTAACTGCGTACTTCGCCAATCCAACACATGTAAAAACATTTGGTGGAAATGGTTGATGCAATTCGCATGGCACATATACAAATCGCCAACCATGAGCCCCAAGGATTTTAATGTCGCGCGCAGTCACAGGAATTTGTACAATATTTTTATGCGCAACAAATTGGTGCATTACAAAACCGTTTTCGTCTGGTACAATTACGGCACAGTGTTTAAAATTTTTGCAGAAAATATTAGGTAAAATCTTGGAAGATTTTGGTGCAAAAGCAATAATAACCATCATTAATCCTTTTTGTTATTCTATCCAACCCTTGTCACGCGCAGCTTTGTTCAAAATACGCATAGCAGAATCCCAAACAGCGGCATCATGATTTTCGCGCCAGATATATTGGTGTGGTGCGCGGCGCTTGTCGCCGTATGTTTTCATAACTGTTAAGTGTTCTATTGAAAGTTTCCCGCATAAATGAAGTTTGGTCACAAGCGTTTCAACATCAACCAGTTCACAAATTCTGCGCGTGGAACCGTATCTGTTTTGTCTTGCAAAATCGTTATGAACAGATTTTGAATATATAAACCAAAACCAAATTTGTTCTGCGTTTTGAAATTTTTCTGGTGCAAAATTAGATTGTGTGTTGTTCATTTTTTTCTCCTATATTGTTTATGACTTTGTTTAATTTATTTATAAAATAATAAAGTTGACCAAGTAAAACATTACAACCAATGATTGAATTACAACCTTGTTTTTCGATTCGTTTGTGTTATTCGAATTTTTCAAGGCGAATCGCATCATTTGTGTTTTTTATAAAAAAAGCGCGCAACTAAATGCGTGCCTCTCTCGGTTATTCTCCCTTGGCCAAATAAAGTTCTTGTTTTATGTCATTTTGTATCCTTTTTTCTTTACAAATAAAAAACCGCCAATCGGCGGTTTGGTTAAAATCTTAGCACCCTTACATTTCTATTGGTGGGAAACAATCACCACCTGCGTCTGGGCAACAGTTAAATCCTTGTTCGCCCATATCCGTAAATGTTTCCCCTGGACAGCATCCATTTGCATCTGGGGTGCCACCATTACCGCACATATCTGTTATAGTTTCCTGTTGTGCGGCAGATGTACTTTCTGTTTTTTGTTTTTTAAATGGATTTTGTATAGTTCCGTCTTCATTATATTTCAGATTTAAAGTTTTCAGATTACCTTGCTCGTCAAGGTTTGTCTGGGTGCTGGTTGCCTTTTGGTTTTCAAACACCGCTTGCTGTTTTGCATTGTTTATCGCGTTGTATGTTCCAAACGACCGGCAATAGAAATCCAGAGTTGTAAAACTGTAATTCTTGCATACCCCAATGTTTTGTTTGTTATAGTCCGCACGATATGAAATACCATCATCACTTGCCGTGCAACATTCTTCGCGCAAAGAACTTTCCATCATAGAACGAACCTGACCAATTGCTTCGTCGATAGTTTGTTTGCCTTGTTGTTGTGCATAATAGTTTTCACCATAATTAGGATCGGCACCACGACTGGCGGTTGCATATTCTTGTATTGCACACTTGCGCGTATCACCATCGGGCTTTCCACAAGTGACCAATAAATCAACTGGCGAAAAGACGGTAATACGTGTACCCGCCGCAATTGAAAACGGTGGTGTGGTATTATCCATCATATCAACCAATAACTTTGTGGCCACATTATTCCATGCAGTAATAATTTCATTCTTTGCAAGTTCCGAAGAACGCACAGTTCCACTTTGTACAACAGTATTATTATCCAAATCTATTTGGTTCACAAACGCATCAGATATTGGCGCGATTAAATTCACAGCTGCTGGTACAATTGCCGTCAACATAGGCATAACAAATTGTTGCAGGTAATCTGTACTGCCATGTCCTGGAACGCCTTTACGTCCTTGGGAGTCTGCTGAAAACGGCAGTTTGTCTTTTTTGAAACTAAATTCCACACCATCTGGACGAATAAACTGATACCATTCGATTTCCATACGACCAACCGCCTTGTACGGGCCCGGCAAGTCACCAACCACGCGCCCCAGCATAAGTGTTCCTGTTGGAATAATAACAGTTCGACCATTGTCAGAATACACATTACGGTCAACCGTCGCGCGCACAGGAATACCTGTGCCTAATAATTTTGGATCTGCCTGAATATCAGATACTATTGTTGCCGGAATTGGCTTGTATTGGCGCAACACAAAACTTCTGTCATATGGTCGCGAAGAAACGACATATTCTGTATTACCACTATTTTCTTTCCCATATCCCTTAAACACATTGTCGTTTGAACGTGGTGTTAGCGCAATACGATGAGATTTTTTTGTGACACCATAACCATCATTATCAAAAGAACTTAATTGTGATGCGCCATTACTGTAATCTTCGGCAAACAATTCATCATCAGTTTTCTGGCGCGCGCGCCCACCAGTTTTACGCGACCGTCCACCACCCAAGTTCGGCAAGCGGTTTTGCATAACATAACGAATATGTTCTGCATCCGAACCAATCTTTTTTGTTGGTTCATTTGCGTCCATAATATAACCTGTATCGGCGTTATAAATCCCTGCAGGCGCACCAGTGCATTCAATATCTGAAAATGGGTAATAATAATATGCGCCCCCCACAGGTTTTATCCAACCGCTTTGTACACCTGCAGTATTATAGCCTGGAAATGCGAAATCAGAACAAGCCATTCCAAATGCTGACTTTGTTTTTTTAGGTTCTTCATCAAACTTAAAACTTGGCGCAAAGTCATCTAAATCATCTTCAAAATCATCATAGGCAAACAATTTCGCATCCGGTTCATGCTCAGGTTCAGGTTCGGGTTCGACAACGATTGGTTTTGGCTTTGCTTTAGCACCGATAATGATTTTTATTGCATTTGGTGTATCTTGAATAATATCAGATTCTATGGCAAACCATGCAATAGATACCCCTGTGGCGGTTCTTTCCATGGGTGACAAAGGATTATAGCCAATATTTATTTTGCAAGATTCTGTTTGAGATATAATTTTATTCACGCAGGTATCATCAAGACTAATTCCTGTTGCAGCTTTATCTACATTTATATCGCGAATGCGTATTTCTGTATTCGCACGCAGGCTGACCGTTGCGGTTGCACTTTCACCAACCATCATATTTGACCAATCTATTGGCTCGTCTGGCTGTATAATCAGTTCTGGATCAACCGGAATTGTATCTTCATCAACGATAATTTTAGGTTCTTGCTTTTGTGTGCCAAGCAAGACAAACAGCACCACAACCAAAATCAATGCCACAAGTAGCAATATCCACTGGACATATTTCGGTGTAGATTTACGGAAATTCGCAAAATGTACGGAAAGTTTGCTCATTATTTCTCTCAATCCCGTTTTTACTGTATTCTAACGACCTGACACGTTGCACCACTGAACTTCAACAGTTGATCGCACAGTTGTTGGGCGGTATCAATATCTGGCATTGGACCAATGCGCAAACGATAAAGCCGCGCCGCAGAAGATGTCGCGCCAAGTTCGCCAACACCTTGTTCGTCAACCGCATAGAATACATTGTCTTTATATTTGGTCAGCAAACCTTTGCCTTCGTTGCCACTGAACCGCGCAAGCAAATCCGCCCAGTAATCATCCAATGCTTTGACGTTTGTGTCAGAACGGAGTTCTACTGCAACACCATTTTGTGAACTGGCAATCATCGGTATATTTGTCTGGGGCAGATAAGAACCCGCAGTCAATCTTTCGGTCGGTACCATATTTACCCCGCGATTTGAACCACTTGGGGTGCCATACATATTCAACATCATTGCGCCAGGCTGTCCAACGGTTGGCATCGCCTGTTGTATTGGCTGATTTCCAATAAACATAGGCGTTGTTGTATAGTTTCCATAGCCTGCATTTATTGCCGTCTGGTCGGCAGAATAAACAATATTATTCAGTGATTGCCCAGACATCATACTCTGCGCAACATTTGCTTCAGCCAAGGCCATAACACTTGCAGTATCTGCAATCAAGAAAGGTTTAGAACGCTTTTTAATACAAACGATGCGTTGACCGCTGCGCAACACCATATCACCCACCGCTTCGACAATCAGCAAGCGGCCGTCTTCGCCATCTGTGCGGAAACCGACTGGCGATTCCCCGCCTTCGACCAACAGTGATACCACAGGGCGTTGGGTCATAGAAATAACTTTGTCGCCAAAGTCTATGTACGTGAATACGCGGTCGCGCCATACGCGTTCAGGCGCAATAACATAGTCATCAGGATTTGGAACGAATATATCAAGGTCAAAACGAAATTCCGAAGGATCGATTTTCATTGTTTTAATCCAATCATAGTCTTCGCCGTCAACCCCAATTGTATTACTTTTGCCAGCGACTTTTTTAAATATAGAATTCATTGCGCCTGTTGCAGGTGCCGCCGTGGTTGTGCCGCCAAGACGCGCATTGCCGTCCAATACGACATCAACCTGGGAATATGTTATTTCAGATGCGTTTGCGGGTTCGCTGCGCAGATAGAAAGTATAAATATTTCCAGATTTTCCGGTCACAATCATATTTGTATCAGACCCCATATTATCGCTGTTTGGGGTTATGTACAGTGTACGACCTCCTTGGGCACCATCGATAGAAAATAAACCATCGTTTCCAACAACCGCATCTTCTATCTGTTCGCCGTTTGGCAAATTTACCATAGTAACCATACCGTTGCGCAATTTAACCGGTAAAACAGTACCTGATGCCCAAGACAACTGTGCATAACCAGGTTTCACACTGCCCGCGGTCATATTTGCGTTTGGATTGTTCCATGCGTCTTGCACACCATAGTCGCGTGCGTTCGCCATGCTAACACACAGGGCGCAAACCAAAGACAATTGAATTCCAAGATTTTTTACTAATGTCATTTCTTCTTTCCTTTCTTGTTTGGCTATGACCGATAGCCCGTATCCAGCGGATCGCCGTTATTACTTTCGATAACATATTGCGACACCTTGATTCCCAATGGGTTGTCCAACTTTTCTTGCCAAGGCACAGTTGGATTTTTATTTACATCCAATCCTATACGAATTGTATAATTTTTTTTGTCAGTTTGTCCATCACTATATTTACAATAATAAGACACAGATACTGTGTATTCATTTTCTTTGAATTTGCGGAAAGAACCCGCAGATTGCACCGTCATCGGACATTCAAATTCAAAGTCTGGAATATCATTCATAATTGCGTTGTACAGGTCTGTCTTTTTGAATTCTTTATAAACGGCGCCACTGGACCACATAGCAACCAGCCCATCAGAACCCCATTTTTGCCGCATATAGGCAGTATTTGCAACAACATCATTGCGCGCACGCAGGTATTCAGTAATGAACGCGCGCAGATAGATGTCGGTATTTGCATCGGTTGGGGGCATTTCTGCAATTTGAATTAGTGCGTTCTGTTCGGCGCGCGATGTCAGGAAAAATATTTCAGGCCGATCCAGCGGAAACATTTTTTCAATCGTCATCGCCAACACGAACAGCGCAACGACCGTTCCTGCGAACACGAACAGCAGCAGCCTTGACAGTAAAACAGGCGGTTCTATGCGGTTTTGCACGATTGTCCTCTCCTTTTGCTTTTAATGATTGTAGAAAAAATGCGGGCCCCAATGCAAGTAAAAAAAGCACATCTGTTGTATAAAAATCAAATTATTGCTAAGTGGTAATAATTGGTGTTTTGGGAAACCAAAAAAACGCTTGCTTTCATTTTTTGAAATATTTATAATATTTGCGCTTGATTTTCTGCGAAAGTGTGCTATTCTTGCGCAGAATACGGTAAGTGCGTTCGGACCAAGTGCACCAATTTCTGGGGATTTTTCTCGTCTTCAGGGGCATGGTTCAATGGTAGAACATCGGTCTCCAAAACCGCAGATGAGGGTTCGATTCCTTCTGCCCCTGCCATGGTTTTTGGGTGTTGGGTCGCGCGCAATTATCAACAGGTTAAATTAAAAAAACTGGGCGTTTTATGAAAAAAATACTGGATTTTGTTCGTGGAGTGCGCGCGGAATGGTTCAAAATTGTTTGGCCAAATCGGTCCGAAGTTGTGCGTGCAACAATTATGATTTTAGTGTTTTCTGGGCTTGCCGCGTTGTTTTTCTTTGTGGTGGACAGTATTTTAAATGCTCTGGTTGGGTGGATATTCTAACAATAAATGCCAAGGGAATGTGTCATGGAAGATAAAATGCAATGGTTTGTTGTAAATGTTCATACAGGCTGTGAAGACAAGGTCGCACGAAACCTGCGCGAACAGATTGACAAGCGGCGCTTGAACGCCTATTTCGGTGAAATTTTGGTCCCAACGCGTGAAGTCACTGAAATCAAGGGCGGTAAGCGTGTAAAAACAGAAAAGAAGTTCTTCCCAGGCTATATCGTTGTGCAAATGGTTATGAACAACGAAACATTTTCTTTGGTCAAACTGATGCCCCAGGTTGTAATGTTCTTGGGCGCGCGCCTGAAACCCATCGCGGTCAGCGAGGAAGAAGCACGCCGCTTGCTGAAACAGGTAGAAGAGGGCAGCACAGTCCCAGATGATATTACATACGAAGTCGGTCAAGAAGTTCATGTTATCGATGGACCTTTTGCGAACTTTAATGGCGTTATATCCGAAGTTGACAATGTTAAACAAAAGATGACTGTGAATATATTGGTATTTGGCCGCGAAACCAGTGTTGCGCTGGATTTTGAACAGGTCGAAAGAGTTTAACCGGTTTTTCTAAAACTGGCGGGCGTGTGCAAGGCACGCAAAAACAACTGTGGTAGATGCGCCACATCGAACCACAATCACAAAATAAACAATGGAGTGAAAAAATGGCAAAAAAAGAACTGAAGGGGATTGTGAAACTTGTTGTCCCCGCAAAACAGGCAAATCCTGCGCCTCCAATTGGACCAGCGCTGGGTGCGGCGGGTGTGAATATCGCCGAATTCTGCAAACAATTTAACGATAAGACCGCAGATAAAGAACCGGGAATGCCAATTCCTTGCATTATCACCGTCTATACGGACCGCAGTTTCGAATTTATTATGAAATTGCCACCGGT
>JAFZVH010000010.1 GCA_017617915.1 Alphaproteobacteria bacterium | reverse complement strand
GCTGTGCCTGCGCATGACGGACGCGACTATGCGTTTGCTAAGAAATTTAACCTGCCGATAATTCAAGTGCTGGCAGGTGGCGATATTTCACAGGAAGCATGGGAACAAGATGGTGAACATATTAATTCATCTTTCCTTGATGGTATGGGCAAAGAAGATGCTATTGTGGCGGCGATAAAGTTTGGAACTGAAAAAGGTTTTGCGCGTGCAGCAACTCAATACAAATTGAAAGACTGGGGCTTTTCGCGTCAAATGTATTGGGGCGAACCTATTCCATTGGTGTATTGTGAAAAATGTGGCTGGCAACCAGTGCCAGAAAATGAATTGCCTGTGATACAACCATATATGACAGACTATAAACCAACTGATGACGGCGAAAGTCCGCTGGCGCGTGCAACAGATTGGGTGAATACAACCTGCCCTGTATGTGGCGGTGTAGCAAAGCGCGAAACAGACACTATGCCGGGATGGGCGGGGTCGTCTTGGTATTACCTGCGTTATTTGGATGCACATAACGACAAAGAATTTTGTAGCAAAGATCAAATGGAAAAATGGATGCCGGTAACACACTATAACGGCGGACACGAACATAATACGCGCCATTTGATTTATTCTCGTTTTTGGCATCATGCGTTATATGATTTGGGTTTTGTGAACACTGCGGAACCATATCACAAACGCACAGCCCAAGGGCTTGTTTTGGGCAGCGATGGTTATAAAATGTCCAAATCGCGTGGTAATGGATTTCAGGTAACTGATTTATTGAATACTGCAGGTGCAGATGCTGCGCGCGTTGCGATATTGTCGTTGGGGCCATGGAAAAACAATACGATTTGGACCGAAGGAACATTGGCTGGCGTGCAAAGATTCCTTAAACGCGTGGAAGGTTTTTCTGATAATCTGACTGACGAAGTGCTGACACCAAATCAAGAAAGATTGGTTAATAAACTGATTGCGGATAATACAGAAAGACTTGAAAACATGGGATTTAATACTTCAATTTCTGCGATGATGGAATTTATCAACGAATTCCCAGGGGGCAAAATGCCACGCGCGGCATATGAAGTCTTGATTCAACTGCTGAATCCGTTCGCACCACATTTAACAGAAGAAATGTGGGAAAAATTAGGACACAAAGATATGTTGGTCTTTGAACCATGGCCGACATTTGATGCGTCTAAGTTGGTTGAAAACGAAATGACAATAGTTGTTTCTGTGAACGGAAAGCGCGCAAATGATTTTGTTGTGCCAGTTGATATCACAGAATCTGATTTAATCGAAACTGCAAAACAAAACGCAACCAAACAATTGGACGGTGCGACAATAATAAAAACTATCATTGTGCCAAAGAAATTGGTTAATTTCGTTGTAAAGAAATAAAAACACCGCCGAAAAGGCGGTTGTTTTTTAAGATATCTTTTGGATGCGGCGTATGCGTTTTTCAATATTATCAAATGGACTTTCCAAAAAAGACTGTGCGCACAAAAACGCTTGTTCAATGTCTATGTCGTCTGCAGCCAATGTT
>JAFZVH010000009.1 GCA_017617915.1 Alphaproteobacteria bacterium | reverse complement strand
CGGCACATAGCCAATCATATAACGCAACCATCCGACAAAGTTTCCCATCACAGACTGGTCACCAAAATTACTGGATGCGGCAACACCATTCAAATACGGATTATGAAAAAACAAGGCCAATATTGCCCAAGCCACCAAACAAAACAACGCGCCGCCAAGCAGCTTAACAAGAAAACCACGCAACGCGCCTGATACACTGTCGGGTAAAAATTTAGATTCTTCCGTTCCCATCTCTTGCGGTATTTTATCACAAAAAAAGAGAAAAAAACAGTTAAAAGCCTATTTATTTATGCGCCTTGGAAAAAAATGCCATTACAATATCCGCAGACAACATCCCTATAAACGCACCCAAGATAACATCCGAAGGCCAATGCACCCCAACACAAACTCGACTGATTCCAATAAGAGTTGCCAAACTCCAAGTGAACCATTTTGCGCGCGGCACAAGTAAACCTATCATTACCAGGCCCGCAAAAGATGCAACCGTATGCCCCGACGGCATAGACTGAAACGCCCAATCATGTCCAAATGGGAAAAAGCCTGTAATATTCAATGCCTCGTAAAATATTGGACGCGCCCGCCCCAACAAGAATTTTAGTACAAAACAACAAATCAACCCTAAACTCACAGAACAAAAGATCCAAAAAGCATAACTGCCTTTTATTCTGTCATAGAACGTCCGCAAACTTACATGAGCGCGGGACATAACAGTTTTGCGAACATAAAACACCACCACCGCAATCAAGGACAAAACCAACCACACCCGCGCATTAAAAATCTGACCCAATATCTTAAAAAAACTGCAATCAAAATTGCGCAAAAAATTAAAAACGCTTCTGTCAAAACCAAATATACCGGCAAAAACAATTGCAATGGTAACTAAACCACCAATAATAACCCGATTCCAATTTATTTTTTGATGCACCAAAAACATGAAGTTTCCTTTTTATTGTTGTAAATTTAATAGCCTGTTATATACCGCTCTGTCCGTCAAAATTTTTGCGCCAACCGACAGACTAAGGGCATCTTCATCTTCACCACTGGTTATCACTGGACATGCACGCCGCACCGCCGCGACATCTACATCGGCCACAGAATTAAAATCTTTGGCATGAAAATCATTGTTTATTACATTCAAGAAAAACGCATTTTGCTGTTGCGATGTCCTGATATTTGCAAGACAAACTATTGGAAATACACCACGAGAATCTATCACGCGCCCAGCCCCAGTTTTAATAGATTTATTCAACAATTCCAATGCACCACCACCAACCAATTCTATCTTGGATGCGATGCGCCCAATACCCGCACTGGGGGTTCCAATCAAAACACCGCGACCATTTTCATATATTGTTGCGGCAATTGCTTCGGCCGTTCCGCGCGTCATATTGGACAGAACCACAACAATCGGTGCATTTGTAAGTGGCACCCCAGTTGGCACAACCTCGGTTTCATCGCGCGCTGTTTCAACTATACGCATAACGGGCCGCGAACCGACAAACAACCCCGCCATTTTGGCCGCCGTAATTTCATCATCACCAGACGCCGCACGCAAATCTAATATTATTCCATTTAAATCTTTATACTTTTTAAGGGCCTCTTTTATAATTGTAACTGCGCCTTCTGATACTTTATTTACAACAATATCCAACACGCCACCATTGTCATCATCCATAAAAACAATATCCGCATCTGCAATAACAATTGTTGCGCGCCGCACAACAACACGACGATTGCCAGACGGACTCATCAACGTCATCTTTAATGTTCCCGAATCAAACCCAGACAACATCGATGCCAAATCCGAATCAGACAATTCTGCAACCAAAGTTCCATTTATTTCACCAATTAAATCGCCAGACATAATTCCGGCAACATCTGCTGGCGACCCATTATAAACCCCAAAGACACGAAAGTTTCCACGTTCATCGCGCGCACCTTCGATACCAACACTGGTCAAAATGCGATCGTCTTTAAATATGCTGTTCTCGCTTGGTGAAATATAGCGGCCATTTTCATCTATACTGTGCATTAACGCCTGTAACACTACATTATATATATAGGACGGTTCCAGTGTCCTAAGCCCTGTATCACGCTCCCGCATTTTTAAAACAAGTGCCGTTGTAATTTCGCCATAGGCATCCCAATCTCTGGGGTTCGGGCGCGGATAATTCGCAACAATTTCATCACGCCATACCAAAATTACACGTTCGTCCGTCGCCGCAATATGAGCATCTTGGTGAATATTTTCCAAACTTTCAATTGCAACATTTATATTCTTGCCGGCCCAACTAACACTGTCCAATTCTGAATATATGTCCGCGAAACCACGCGACATTTTGAAAACATCTATACCGGCCTGAATTGGTTCAGATTCAAAGAACAAGCTGTCCGCATGCGCACCAAAACACGCAAGAAAAGCAAACGATATTCCAAACAAAAATTTTAATATCTTCATCGCCTGTCCCTCCTTTGGTCGGCTATATCCCGATTAGTACTTTGTTTCACGCAAATTAAAGTGATACAAAACAACGTTCGAGATATAAATACTGGTCAATGTACCCATAACAATAGAAAATGTCATTGCAATTGCAAAGTCACGCAATGCTAGGCCCCCAAATACAAACAGCCCCAGCAAAGCCAATATGGTTGAAATACTGGTCATCAAAGTACGCGACAACATTTCATTTACAGATAAATCTATAACATCATCCATCGGCATTTTGTGATATTTCTTGATGTTTTCATCTATGCGGTCATAGTTCACAACCTTATCATTTATGGAATATCCAACACCCATAAGGACAACTGCGATTGCGGTCTGATTGAATTCCAACCCAACGGCCGAAAAGAATCCGAACATCAAAATAAAGTCCAAAATCAAAGACACAAAGGAACCAACCGCATACCCACCGCGATAACGTATCCAGATATAGACCGCCATAAGAATAAACGACACTAAAACAGCCAAGATACCACCGCGCACCAATTCACCCCCAATCTTTGGTCCAACGATTTGAACCTGAGAATAATCAACCTTGTTGCCCAAGATATCTTTGATTTCGCGCACGCGTTCGTTTTGTTCTTTATCCGTTGCACCCTTGGGCAATCCAACGCGAATCAAAATTGAATCATTGTCCACAGATTGCAGTTCTGGACTAAACGCCGCCAAATCATGACGCATTTTATCGACAGTATAACCCGGCTCGGTCGCCTTGACCTCCATAGAAATACCACCGGCAAAGTCAATACCGTAATTCAAACCACGCACCGCAAGTGATAAAATGGACAACAACACCAAGGCGCCTGACACCCAATAAGACAACTTGCGATATTTCATAAAATGCAATTTCATTATAAAACCCCTTAGTTTTTTACATAACCGATTTTTTTATTTTTACCGTTCATATACCAATCTATCAGCACACGCGACAACATCAAACAAGTGAACAATGTTGTCAAAACACCAATAGACAGTGTAACCGCAAACCCACGAATTGGACCCGCGCCAAACTGGAACAAAATCAAAGCGCAAATCAGGTTAGTTAATTCGCCGTCCAATACTGTTTTCATAGAACGATTAAACCCAGAATCAACCGCACGCAGAGTATTCGCACCCGAACGAATTTCATCGCGTATACGTTCGAACGGCAAGATATTCGCATCCACCGCCATCCCCAGTGTCAACACGATACCTGCAATACCAGGCAGCGTCAGCGTTGCACCCATCAGTGCAGACACACCAATAATCATTGCCAAGTTGACCATTAAAACAATATCTGCAATTACACCGAACGCACGATAAACCATTATCATAAACAGTAACACGAACAGCACACCAATTGCGGAACCAATTTTACCTTGTTCAATGGTATCGGCGCCAAGTCCCGCACCAACTGTTCTTTCTTCGATGACCTGCAACGGCGCCGGCAGCGCACCACTGCGCAACAGCACCGCCAAATCTTTTGCGCCCTGTAATGTAAAGCCACCAGAAATCTGACCGCGGCCGCCAGGGATTGGTTCACGAATTGTTGGTGCAGACAAAACCTTGCCATCCAAAACAATCGCAAATCTTTCGTTCACGTGTTCGGTTGTCAGTTTCGCAAACCTGCGCGCACCAACGGCGTCGAACACAGTTGTTACAACCGGCATATTATTTTGATCAAAGTCCGCTTGGGAATCTTTCAACGATTCGCCCGACACTTCGATTCTTGAATAAACCGGAACCTTGTTCCAAGGCATATCCATATACGGCAAAAATTCTGTACCAGACGGCGCAACATTTGATTCCAACTGTTCGGTTGTTACACTTTCGTTCACCAAATGGAAAGTCATTTTTGCAGTCTGACCAATCAACTCTTTAATATGTTCTGGATTGCTGACACCGGGCAATTGAACCAAGATATATTTACCACCTTGACTTTGAATCGAAGGTTCTTTGGTCCCCAGTGCATCAATACGACGACGCACAATTTCTATACTGCGGGACAGCGCATCTTGAATCATCTCTTGCTTTTGCTTTTCAGAATACGCCAGTGTTATCGTATTACCACTGGACGAGATATCAACAGTATTACCCAACACACTACGCAGACGCCCTTTGGCCTTGGACATATCGTCATCATCGCGCAGCGCAAACGATATAACGCCATCATTATTACGCAAATTAGAAAATCTGATTACACCTTTGTTTCGATCAATCAGCGCACTGCGCACTTCGTCATACAGACCCGCCGCTTTTTCTTTCAGCATTGTGCCAGTATCAACCTCCAACAGCAATTGCGCACCACCCTTTAAATCCAATCCCAATGAAATCGGATGCGCCCAAGATGGAAAATACTTTGCGGAATTTGGAAACATTGTCGGCACCGCCAACAACACACCAAACACCGCAACAAAAATTATCGCCAGTTTTTTAAACATAACACAACCCTTTTATTTTTCTACACTTGCAACGGCGTTCTTGCTGACCTCTATCACTACGCCTTTGGCGATTTCCATTTCCAAAGTTTTATCGCCAATTTTTTTCACCGTTCCATAAATGCCCGCCGCCATAATGCGATCACCAACCTGAATAGAATCAATCATTTTTTGATATTCGGCCATGCGACGCTTGTTCGGGCGCACCATAAAGAAATATATGATTGCGAATACAATCAAACAATACAACAACAGACCGCCCGCACTGCCCTGCGGTGCAGCGTTTTGTGTGGCACTATCTACGACTTGGATTTCTTCCATAGGTTTTTCTCCTTTGTAATTATTATGTCCCCAGAATAGACAAAAAAACCGCAGATGTAAAGGAATATATTTAGTGTTAGTGGCCAGTGAATCGTCACACCGCGAAAGGCCAAATTCCCCTTCAGCACAGCTGAAGGGGAATTACTGCGACGGTAACAAAGAGACTCCACTTTTCCGCGGGGTGATGTACAAAACAATGCTGG
>JAFZVH010000008.1 GCA_017617915.1 Alphaproteobacteria bacterium | reverse complement strand
TTTATTTAATCTGGTCGTGCTTAGTGAGCAATTCTCGAACCGATATTATCAAAATAGGACAGGAGATTGAAGATGTGAAACGAATATTAAATGTTGAAAAAAATCAAATCGTGTTTTAATGTAGGCATATACTTAAAGGTTCAAAATGAAAAAATTACTTATTTGGGATTTTGATGGTGTTATCGCAGACAGCGAAAAATTATGGGTCCAATGTTGGGATGAAATTTTACAATCAGAAAAGCAAATAAAATTAAGCGATAAAGATAAACACGAATTATTGGTTGGTGTTTCTGATAAAACTCGCAAAGAAAGATTGGAAAAACATATTGCTGGATTAAATCTTGATAATAGTTTCATGAGCAAAATAAGTGAAAGGGAAGTTTTTCTTGGAACCAATTTTATGGCCGCGATTTCGGGTGTAGAAGATGTCATGCAAAATACTAATTTTGAACATTGTATTGCAACTGGCGCAACGGCACCACAGCACAAATGGAAAATGACACAATTTCAATGGATAAAAAAGTATATGTCTGAACATGATTTTTTTACTGTTGATATGGTTGAACACGGAAAACCAGAACCAGATTTGTTTTTGTTGGCCGCACACACGAAAAATTACACACCAAAAGAGTGTATCGTTATCGGGGACAGTATTAATGATTTCAAAGCCGCAACTGCTGCAGGTATGGCTTCGATAGCATTTATTGGTGCAACAGGCAATAACACGAAACAATACGAAAGCGAATGCAAAAAATATGGTGTGTTCGGTGTCAGTAATACTATGAATGGTGTAAATATATTACTTAATAATTGGTATAACGGCAGATAGTTTCGAACTCATGAAAAAGGTTAGATTTCTAACCTTTTTCTTTAAAAAGTTCGAAAATAGGCTAAAAATAGCACTTTTCAAAATTGATTAGTTCGAACTCGGTGTAAGTATTGAAAAACAAAATAAAAACCGCTCTTAATGAGCGGTTTGAACTCTCTGGTCGGGGCGACTCCTCCTTGATAAACAATAACCAAAATCAAAAAATTTATTTCTCAATAAATTTTTAAGATTTTTCTAACTGTTCATCTGCGTATTCGCTCATGCGCGCCTGCCCCACGAAAATTTCATTTTCGTGCGCACATTAAAACATGTGCGCGGCGCTCTGGCGCATCCTTTCGCCCATTGAAATTATAAAAAAACCGCAAATGCGGTTTTTTATCTAATTTTGGTCGGGGCGACAATGAGTAAATGAGCCAAGCACACGCGCAGGCGAATTGTCACGAATGCCCCGCAGCCGATGCACTAGCATCGTGCGAGGGAAAGATTCGAACAGGCAAATATAATTTGCCGTTTGAAACCGCCCCCCCGAACATAATTTAATAAAAAAAATACCACAGTTTGTGGTATTTTTTTTATTAAACCTGTGGTCGGGGCGAAAGGATTCGAACCTTCGACACCTTGCTCCCAAAGCAAGTACTCTACCAGACTGAGCTACGCCCCGAATGTGCAACGCATTATATATCTTTTTTTATCAAACGCAAGAAATTATTTTTATTTAATATCGCGCGGGACTGATTACAGTGTGTATTGCCGCCAAAAATTGGCCGCCGCCACAAACAAATTGCGTGGCAATTCGTTCCGCGGGAACCAGCGCCACCCTGAACACTTATTTGGTTCACGCAATTGCGCAGTCGCGTTTTGGTTTAAATGCGTAACATAATGAATTGTAATGTAATGTTTGTTTTCTTCCAAGAAAATATCATTGGTAACACCGCACGCCAATACATTTATAGGGGGCAAATCAATACCTGTTTCTTCCATCGTTTCGCGTATTGCAGCATCTTTGGGCTCTTCACCAAATTCCAGATGTCCACCCGGCGGCGCCCAAGTACCTGCGCCATGGGATGATTTCCGCAATCCCAATAAAACCGCGCCGTCCATATTTATAATCCAAGACGCCACACCAACACGAACAATATTTTTGTCTTTTGCCATATTGCCAAGTCTAGCAACACAAAACTATATTGCAACATTTTTTTATTGCTTTCAGCCACAGTTTTTTTATATCATACAAAACATGGAAAGGATTTTACGCAATTTAATTATTTGCTTTTGCGCACTGGCGGTTTTGCCCTGCACTGCGCGCGTGTTAAAAACCGCACAGGCGGGTCGCCTGTCAAAGTATGTTGACCCGCAATCCTATGCTTATATGTACCCTTACCTGTCCAATCAAATGCGGGCAGAATTAAACCCTGGGACAACCGTATCTATGGCCAATAATCCTATGAATGTTGTCGTCAAGACCGAACCAATGTCCGAACCGCGGCGCGTGGTTGCAAGACCAAACAGAACCGCCCAAGTTGGCGCGGCGCGTGTCGCAACCGTATCAACCACATCGGTGTCAACACCGCAACGCCGCGTGGTTGCGCGCCAAAATGGTGGGACTGCACGTGCCGCCAACACACAAACCGTTGCACGCTCTGCGATAAAACCTATCGCACGCGCCGCGGGGTCTGGCACGACAAGCACCACTGCAACCGAAGGTGTTTCTTATAACAGATGCCTTGCCGATTATACGCAATGTATGGATGGATATTGCGCGCGCGAAAGTGCGGCTTATAACCGTTGTTATTGCAGTGCAAAACTGGCACAAATTGACGCACAATATCAAAATAATATTTCCGATTTGCTGGTGCAGATTGTAAAACTGCAATCTGAAGACACAGGAATTTGGACCGAAGAAGAAATGAACGAATATTGGATGGAGGCTATTGGCAACTATACCGGCACAAACTCTTGGACAAATTTGGAAAACGCCCTGAACATCCAGTGGCCGACCACCGACGAACGCATCCGCGGCCAGCAAGTATTTTTAACCGGTCATCAGTATTGTTCCCAACACTTACGCGCCTGTGCGCCCATGGCGTCCAATATGCGCGAAGCCTATCGTTCCAGAATCGCACGCGATTGTCAAACCTATGAAAACACACTGATAAAAATCAAAAACGCCGCCGAAACAGTCATTGAAAACTATGGCGACTAATCGTGCAGGCTTTTGCATATCATATTATGCCGATAAATATTGCGTGCTAAATCATCGCTGATTTTATCCCAGTCTGACCTGCGCCCATAAATAGATTCACATGGACAAACCGCATTAGTCTGCAATTGTGTATTGCTGGCGCAAGATGTTGCGAATATCGCGCACCCCAGTATTAAAAGTTTTCTCATTTGCAATCCTTGTTATATTTGTTGAATTTATTGCCATTTCTGTTGCAGTATTGGCGGCCGCCGCCCTGCACCTTTCGTGTGCGACACGCCCGCCCGCAAAGTATGCCCCCGCGACCAGCGCGACAACGGCGCCGATTAAATAAAATTTCATAACACCCCCCTTAAAAAAACGCACCAAATGGTGCGTTTTGTTTTACTGATTCATCGAGCCAAAGAAATCATCATTTGTCTTGGTGACACGTAATTTATCCAACAAGAACTCCATTGCCTCCAATGTTCCCATCGGGTTTATGACGCGCCGCAAAACATACATTTTGGCCAAGTTGTCTTTACCAACCAACAAATCTTCTTTGCGCGTACCAGACTTGGTAATATCAATCGCCGGATAAACGCGTTTGTCTGACAATTTGCGGTCAAGGATAATTTCGCTGTTACCTGTTCCTTTGAACTCTTCGAAAATAACTTCGTCCATCTTGGACCCAGTATCAACCAATGCAGTTGCAATAATCGTTAAACTGCCGCCGCCTTCGATATTACGCGCCGCACCAAAGAAACGCTTTGGACGCTGCAACGCATAGGCATCAACACCACCAGTCAACACCTTGCCACTGGATGGCACAAAAGTATTATATGCACGGCCCAAACGCGTAATGGAATCAAGCAATATCACAACATCTTGCCCTGCTTCGACCAAACGTTTAGCCTTTTCGATAACCATTTCTGCAACTTGGATATGGCGGGTTGCGGGTTCATCAAAAGTAGATGAAATGACTTCGCCTTTGACACTGCGTTGCATATCGGTCACTTCTTCGGGACGCTCGTCAATCAACAGAACAATCAGTTTAACATCAGGGTAATTTGTCGCAATAGAATGCGCGATGTTTTGCAGCATAACCGTTTTACCTGTGCGCGGTGGCGCCACAATCAGTGAACGCTGACCACGACCAGTCGGCGCAATCAAATCGATAACACGCGCAGACAGATTGCGTCCTTTATCTGTATCGCCAATAACTTCCATTTTCAACTGTTCATCTGGATACAGCGGCGTCATATCATCAAACGATACGCGATGACGCAGTTTTTCAGGATTATCACCATTTACGCGTTCAATAGTTTCCAAAGCAAAATAACGTTCAGATTCATTTTGTGGCGCCTGAATTTGACCTTCGACATAGTCGCCTGTTTTCAAACCATACTTTTTAATCAAGTTTGGCGACACATACAAATCGTCCGGCCCCGCCAGATAATTGCTTTCTGGTGCGCGCAAAAAGCCGAAACCATCTTGCAATCTTTCCAGAACACCGTCACCAATCAGTGTGATTTTGTTGTCCGCCGCGTACCCCCGCATAACCGCAAAGCGCAATTGTTGAACATTCAATTCAGACGGATTTTCAATACCCATATCTTCCGCCATTTTCAACAGCTGTTGAGGCGACTTAGCCTTAATCTCGTTTATATGCATAAACATTTCCTTTGTTGGAGATTTTGTTAGTACGAGAACCGTACCCTTTTGACCTATATATTATAGGGAAAAACGCCGAAAAAGTCAAGTGTTGATTTTCCCTTGATTTTTTTTTCAAATATTGCTTGAATAAACATATATTAAACAAAGGAAGCGAATATGGCAGGTAGCATAAATAAAGTAATACTGGTCGGCAATATCGGCCAAGATCCACAAACCCGCACTATGCAAAACGGACAGAAAGTGGTCAGTTTTTCTCTGGCAACGTCTGATCGTTGGCGCGACCGCCAAACAGGCGAACAGAAAGAACAAACTGAATGGCATCGCGTTGTTATCTTTAATCCGAATTTGGTTGAAGTAGCTGAACGTATGTTGCAAAAAGGAACAAAATTGTATTTGGAAGGTGCGTTGCGCACACGCAAATGGCAAAATCAGCAAGGCGTTGATACATATACAACCGAAATTGTTTTGAACCAATTCGGCGGAACGATGGTTATTCTGTCGGGCGCAAAAGCCGTAGATGCAATGACATCTGGCACCGCACCGGCGGCACCTGCGACGGAAGAAATTTCTATCGCGGAAATCGGCGACGATATTCCGTTTTAAGGGCAAAAATTTCTTTACTCCTTTTTCTCACAGTGCCCCAAATTTTTGGGGCATTTTTCAAATTTTTTTGTTTCTTTTCTTGTTTGATGTTGCTATATTAGCGGGGCTTTATATGAAAACAAGGAGAAATAAATATGTATAAAATTACAAAAATTCATGCACGCCAGATTATGGATTCACGCGGCAACCCAACCATTGAATGCGATGTTGTTCTGTCGGGTGGCGCAATGGGTCGTGCGGCGGTTCCATCGGGCGCAAGTACTGGTTCCTTTGAAGCGTTGGAACTGCGTGACGGCGGCGATGCATTTATGGGCAAAGGTGTAACCAAGGCCGTATCTAATGTGAACAATATTATTGCCCCAGAACTTATTGGTATGGATGCAACCGAACAAACTGCTGTCGATGAAAAAATGCTTGCGCTGGATGGCACGCCGAACAAAGACAAACTGGGCGCGAACGCGATTTTGTCTGTATCTTTGGCGGTTGCGCGCGCAGTTGCGGAACAAAAACATATGCCATTATACGAATACTTGGCAAGTATTTACGGAAACGATAATCCACATGTCTTGCCCCGCCCTATGATGAACATTATCAATGGTGGCGCGCATGCAGATAATGGACTGGACGCCCAAGAATTTATGATTATTCCAAATGGTGCAGAAAACGAAGCGATGGCGATTCGTATGGGCGCGGAAGTTTTCCACCACTTGAAAAAAATCTTGAAAGCCGGCGGCAATTCTACGAATGTCGGCGATGAAGGTGGCTTTGCACCGAACTTTGATTCTTGCGCAACGGCACTGGACACGATTATTGCGGCCATCAAAGATGCGGGCTATATCCCGGGCGAACAAATCTCTATTGGTCTGGACGTTGCGTCATCTGAATTCTATGCCGACGGTGTGTATAATTTCGAAGGCAAGAAAATGTCGTCTGATGATATGATTGCGTTCTATGCAGATTTAATTGAAAAATATCCGATTATTTCTATCGAAGATGCCTTGGCCGAAGAAGATTGGGATGCGTGGAAAAAACTTACCGAAAAAATCGGCGACAAATGCCAACTGGTCGGCGACGATTTGTTTGTGACAAATCCGATTCGCCTGAAACGCGGTATTGACAGCGGTGTTGCAAATGCGATTCTGATTAAAGTGAACCAAATCGGCAGTTTGACCGAAACCCTGCGCGCAATCAAGATGGCACAAGACGCGAAATATGGCGTTGTGATTTCGCACCGCAGTGGCGAAACCGAAGACACGACAATTGCGGACTTGGCGGTCGCGACAAACGCGGGTCAAATCAAGACTGGGTCTATGTCGCGCACAGACCGTATGGCAAAATACAATCAGTTGTTGCGTATCGAAGAAGAATTGGGTAATAATGCAACATACGGGAAATAAAAACAGATGCGAATCGATGCAAATACGATTTTAACTGTTAAATATATTGTGGCGGCAATGGTATTGGTGCTGATTATATTGGCACCCGCATACCTTGCCGCCCAAACCAAGAAAGCCAAAGCCGATGCAATGCGCGTTCGTGTGGCATCTTGGCTGTTCGGCTGGACCGGCGTTGGCTGGCTGCTCGCCCTGATCTGGGCAATCAGGAAGTAGAAACATTTTCACATGCGCACAAAGCGCACACAAATTTGAACCTATACATCCAGGATCAAAAATCCCACCCAATTTGGGTGGGAATATAAGTTAAAGGACCTCTTTAATAATACATACAGACTTAGCTTTCTGTTCTGTATCATATTTGTTGACAGGTTCAAAACGTACTTCTAAAGCTCTATCCCAACCAATCTCTATGATATCATCAGTAATCTGTTTACAATCTTCCTCGCTTATCTCCTCACAGTAACTTAAATTTTCCAATTTAGAATAACCCCCGCTATATATACCTTCACATACAGCATGCAACACCGAATCAAGGTTACTGACTTGTGCACCCTTTAAAAATTGATACTCGTAGTACTGTTTTCCAACTTCGCATTGAACAAATAATTTGTCATCATCAAAACGAACTTTCTGAACTTCACATTTTTTACCCTTTTTTTTGTCCTTGCCAATCAAATCCATATTAACTAAACGTTTTGCAAATACATCCGCATTCTCTAAACCTATGTTGGCGAACTTTTCATTGCAATAGAACCGTTTATATTCAGAATTTGAAGTACAAACGTCACGCGGGACACATACCTTGTCGGCGTCCACCCATACCATTCGGTCGCCAAAAAGGGCACAATTATCTTTATTTATCATTGCGGCCGATGCCGAACCAATTACGGCGACACCCGCCACCACAGACAACAAACTTTTTTTCATTTTTTACTCCTTTTGTTTTTGTTGTTTTTTGAATACTAAATATATTGCTCGCAACCAGGGATTTTTGCTATAACAATTTCACGCGGTGCCCCCTGGGCCACAAACTCGCGACAGCTTGCTGCATCAGTCTCATCTTCTGACATATTATTTTTGGGCAATTCGCCCCCACCACCCGATGTGCCGCCACCGCCACCACCCATATTTTGTATTTTGTTATGTAACGCGATATTACTAACCACACCAACGCCCGTTGCGCCGAGTGTAGATATCCCCGCAATCTTGAACTTTTTTGTATTCTGTTTGCATGCATCTATCTCTGCGCGCAGTGCATCACGACGACGCGTCAGTTCGTTTATCTGATAATCCAGCATATCAATAGTTTCCGCCAACACCATAACA
>JAFZVH010000007.1 GCA_017617915.1 Alphaproteobacteria bacterium | reverse complement strand
GATATCGTTAAAGATGCTGCGGAACGTTGCGGTCAGTTTTATGTGAATAATCGTTGGTTGGGTGGTATGTTGACCAATTGGACGACTGTGTCACAAAGTATTCGTCGTTTGAAAAAGATGGAAAACGATATTGCAAACGCTGACAAATTGGGATTGACCAAGAAAGAAGTTGGTGTTATGACCAAAGAAGTTGCTAAATTGCGTGATATTTTCGGTGGTATTTTGGAAATGCACGGAATTCCTCAGGCGATGATTGTTATTGATGTGCCACGCGAAATGAACGCGGTTCACGAAGCGAAAAATTTGGACATCCCAACAATCGCTATTTGCGATACAAACGCGAATCCTGAATTAGTAGATTACCCAGTTCCGGGCAACGACGACGCATCACGTGCGACACAATTGTATTGCGATTTGTTTGTTGATGCTATTTTGTCTGGTATTGAAAAACGTTTGGGTGGTGCTGCTGGGAAAAAGGCAGAATCTGATAACGCCGAAGCGGCTGCTGAAGAATACGAACACGACATCAAAGTCAAAGAAGCGAAACAAAAATCCAAAACTTCTGAGGCACGCGAAGTTCGTCGCAGCAAATTAGCAGACAAAGCAGATAAATAATAATCAAAGAAAGGAATTCAAAATGGCAGAAGTAACAGCAAAATTAGTCCAAGAATTGCGTGAAAAAACATCCGCAGGTATGATGGACTGTAAAAAAGCATTGGTTGAAAATAACGGTGATATCGAAGCGGCGGCCGATTGGTTGCGTCAAAAAGGTATCGTCAAAGCCGCGTCCAAGGCCGGCCGTGTTGCGGCATCTGGTTTGGTGACGGTTGTTAAATGCGATAATATGGGCTGTGTCGTGGAATTGAACGCAGAAACAGATTTCGTTGCGAAAAACGATAAATTCCAAACCTTGGTTGCGAACGTTGCGAACAAAGCATTGGAATTGGCTGGCGATTTCGACGCGACATTAAACGCTGTCAAAGATGACATCGCTGCGACAATTTCTACGATTGGTGAAAACATGAGTTTGCGTCGTATTGCCAAAGTAAATGGTGATCATATTTATACATATGTTCACAATGCTTTGGTTCCAGGTATGGGGCAAATTGGTGTTGCTGTTGCAATCAATGGGGATGATCCACGCATTGATGAAATTGGTAACAAAATCGCTATGCACATTGCGGCGAACAAACCTGAATTTATGACAATTGCAGACGTTGATCCGAAAGCGGTCGAACGTGAAAAGAAAGTTTTCATCGAATCGGGCGCGACAGCGGGCAAACCTGAAAACATTGTCGAAAAAATGGTCGAAGGTCGCATTAAAAAATACTATGGCGAATGTGTATTGGAAGAACAACCATTCGTTATGGATCCATCCAAGATAGTCAAAGACGTTGTTGCAGAACACGACGGAAAATTGGCCGGTTATGCTTATTACGTCTTGGGCGAAGGTATCCAAAAGCGCGAAGACAACTTGGCCGATGAAGTCGCAAAAATGTTGGGCTAAATCGATTGCTAGGGAAAAACAAAACCGCGCTGAATAACATCAACGCGGTTTTTAATTTTATAGTTGAAAAAATGTTGATTTCCCGGTAAAATCAGCATTGATAATTAAAGGATAAAAACATGCAAAACGAATTATTACAAGAATTGGAAGCACGCGGTTTTATAAATCAATGTTCAAATATGGATGGTTTGAACCAGGCATTAAATGCGGGAAAAATCACTGTGTATTGGGGAACTGATCCAACTGGTGATTCTTTGCACGTTGGGCATGTTGCGTCTTTGATGTTGTTGCATTGGTTTCAAAAATATGGACATCGTCCGATTGCTTTGGTTGGTGGTGCGACGGCGCGTATTGGCGACCCGTCTGGTCGGGACAAGGGGCGTCCAATGATGACCGATGAAGAAATCGCACATAACAGTGCTGGATTAAGAAAATCTATATCAAAATTCATAAAATTTGATGATTCGGAAAACGGCGCAATCATGGTTGATAACTATGATTGGATGAAAAATTACGGGCATATTGAATTTTTGGCAAAATATGGAACAGATTTCACAATACCGCGTATGTTAGCAATGGAAAGTGTGAAAAAGCGTTTGGAAACAGGAATGACATTTTTGGAATTCAATTACATGACGTTCCAGGCGGTTGATTTTTTGACATTATATAACGAACATAATTGTATATTGCAACTTTGTGGCGCGGATCAATGGGGCAATTCTGTGACGGGCATAGATTTGATTCGTAAAAAATGTGGCAAAGAAGTTTTCGTGCTGTCCACGGCATTGATTACAGATTCAAAAGGTGAAAAAATCGGCAAATCTGCGGGCAATGCGGTCTGGGTTAACGAAGATAAGGCGTCGCCATATGAATACTATCAATATTTCCGCAACACGCCGGATGATTTGGTTGAAAAGTTTTTGAAAATATTTACCGAAATTCCATTGGATGAAATCGCAGAATTATCGAAAAAACGTGACGCCGAATTAAACGAAGTTAAAAAGCGTTTGGCATTTGCGGCAACCGAAATAGCGCATGGACATGACGCGGCGGTTGCGGCTGAATCTGCGGCGGCGGCGTTGTTCGGTGGTGGTGCGAATATGGAAAATGTGCCACAGTATGATTTGAAAATGGATACGCCGATGGGCATACTGGATTTTTTAACCGCGATAAAAATGTTTGATTCTAAATCAGAGGCGCGGCGTATGGTTGAACAGGGCGGAATTCAAATCGACGGTGAAAAAATTACCAATAAAGATTTTGTTGTGGAACCGCGCGAATCAATCATGGTGCAACGTGGCAAGAAAGTATTTTTGCGCGTGAACGTGACGAAATAGGGCAAAAACAGTTGCATTTGAAAAGATTTTGATATAAAATCCGCACGATGCGCCCATGGCTCAATTGGATAGAGCAACAGATTTCTAATCTGTGGGTTGCAGGTTCGAGTCCTGCTGGGCGCGCCACGAAATTTTATTGGCCTGTGCAAAAAAGCACGGGCTTTTTTGTTTTGGATAACAAATTTTCTCTCTGCCATGGGGGAGAATTTGTCGTGGTGAATTCCCCGCCCCGGGCGGGGTGGCCAACGGCCAGGGCAAAGTCGCGCCGTAGCTTTTGGCAGTTGCACCACAAAGTTTTAACGAAGTGGCGAAGGCGGATGGTCTTTGGTTTTCCTACTGTGGAGGGCAAAGTCGCATCGCAAATTCCCCGCCCCGGGCGGGGTGGATTGGCGGAACGCTAGTGACGACAAGACGGGGCGGGTT
>JAFZVH010000006.1 GCA_017617915.1 Alphaproteobacteria bacterium | reverse complement strand
GCTGCCTGCTTTATCCAGCCGATTTCTGTAAACAATTCAATTTGGCGCGAACCAATACCTTCGATATCAAAGGCATGGCGCGATACAAAATGTTCCAATTCACCACGAATTTGTGCAGGACAAGACAGCGAATTCACGCACCTGCGCGCCACCGCGCCACTCTCCTGAACCACAGCACCACCACATACTGGACAAGTTGTTGGAAAAACAAAAGGATATGCGTTTTCCGCGTTTTCCGCAACACCTACAATCTGTGGGATAACATCACCAGCGCGTTGCACAATAACTTTGTCGCCTATTTTGATGCCCAGGCGTACGATTTCATCTGCATTATGTAATGTGGCGCGCGATACAACAACACCACCAATGTTAATAGGTTCCAATTCAGCCACAGGTGTTAAAACGCCGGTTCGTCCTACCTGAATTGTAATGTTATTTAATTTTGTAATTCCGCGCGCAGCAGGAAACTTATAAGCGATTTCCCAACGCGGGCTGTTGGCGCGCGCCCCCATTTTTTCTTGGACTGCGATTGAGTTTACTTTGATGACAAGCCCATCAATATCAAAAGGAATTTCATCACGATGCAGCATTACATCGTTATAGATTTCTTGGACCTGCGTAACGCTTTGCGCACGATGCGCCCACGCACGCGTAGTCTTGAATCCCCACGATTCCAGTTTATCAAAATATTCAGATTGTGTATTCCATGTGCGTTCTGACAAATCGCCATAAGTATAACCAAACGCGCTTAATTTACGCGAAGCCGTTATCGCTGGATTTAACTGACGCAAAGAGCCCGCTGCAGCATTACGCGGATTTGCGAACTTTTTATCAGAACTTTCATTAAGCGCGATAAAGTCAGCCCGCGCCATATAGACTTCGCCACGCACTTCGATTACATCGGGAAATTCGCCACTTAATTTCTTTGGTATATCTGGAATAGTTAATAAATTCGCAGTTATGTCTTCGCCCTGAATACCGCTGCCCCGTGTCAGACCACGCACAAATACACCATTTTCATAGCGCGCAGAAAAAGACAGACCATCAACCTTTAATTCCACAAATAAATCTTTGTTTTGCAATTTATCGAACCAATCACGCACTTCGTTTTCATTAAAAACATCAGAAATTGAAAGCATTGGCACTGTATGTGGGAAAGACTTAAATTTTTCCGACACCGCTGCCCCAACATGCGTTGAAAAGCCGTTTTTTGCTAATTCTGGATATTCAGCCTCTATTTCCAGCACGCGCGATTTTGCCGCATCATAGGTCGCATCATCGACAACTGGTGCATCGTTTTGATAATACGCGATGTCCCACGCGTTTAATTTTTTCATTAAATCTGCGTGTTCTGCACGAATAAAAAGGTCTGCTGTTTTTGCCATGTTTGCATTATAGAAAATCAAAAAAATCAGTGCAAGATAAAACCGCCAATTTGGCGGTTATTTTTTATCTTAAAAAGAACGTTACAGTTGAAACCACACGAACACGTTTGTTAATCGCCTGACGTTCATTATCAGACCATGCATCCATTTGGTCGCGTGCAGAAATACTGAAAGTTCCCTGGTTCGCAGTCTTAATTTTGCCCAATGTTGCACCTGCATCTTTGGCGAACTGTTCACCCGCAGCAGTCGCATTTTTAGTCGCAGTTTC
>JAFZVH010000005.1 GCA_017617915.1 Alphaproteobacteria bacterium | reverse complement strand
GCATCTGTGCACTTGCTGGACGATGTGCGTGTGGAAACATATGGGTCCGATATGCCATTGAACCAGTTGGCAACGGTATCTACGCCAGATAACCAGACATTGTCTGTTACGGTTTGGGATATTGCAAATGTTGGCGCAATCGAAAAAGCGATTCGTGAATCTGGATTGGGTCTGAACCCGATGAGTGCCGGTGGTGTTATTCGTTTGAATATGCCACCACTTACCGAAGAACGTCGTAAAGAACTGACCAAGGTTGCGGGTAAATACGCCGAAGAAGCCAAGATTTCTATGCGTAATATTCGCCAAGATGCAATGGGCAAAATCAAACGCGCCGTTACAGACAAGGAAATTTCCGAAGATGACGGTCGCCAGTTTGAAGACGATTTGCAAAAGGTCTTTGATGCACGCGCGGCCGAAGTTGACGCAATCGCAAAACAAAAAGAAGCGGACATTATGTCTGTGTAATAAACAATCGGTTAAGGAAGTAAAAATGTTCAAACTGTTCAAGAAAAAAAAGCCTGTCTCAGAATCGGCAAAGAAAATTCCGCAACACATTGCATTTATTTGCGATGGTAATCGTCGCTGGGCCGAGGCGCGCGGCCTGCCACCGTTGATGGGGCATCGTGCGGGTATTGCTAATTTCGAAAACTTGGTCGATTGGTTTATTGCCCGCGGGGTCAGTACGATAACTTTCTTTATCTTTTCAACCGAAAATTGGAATCGGTCCAAAGAAGAAGTTGGTTTCTTGATGGATTTGTTTTATTCCGAACTGAAAAAGAATCTGGCCCACGCGATTGAAAAAAATCTGCGCTATCGTGTGGTTGGTACGCGTGAAAAACTGCCGAAAAAGTTAGCGGATATGTGCGACAAGTTGGAATCTGAATCTGCGGAAAACACTGGCGGAACGGTCGTGTTTGCATTGAACTATGGTGGCCAAGATGAAATTATAAATGCGGTAAATGCCGCCGTTGATGCAGGCGAACATGTTTCGCGCGAAACATTTGAAACTTTCCTTGATACGGGGGATTTATTACCTATTGATTTAATGGTCAGAACAAGTAATGAATTCAGGATTTCGAATTTCTTGCTGTGGAAATTGGCGTATGCTGAATTGCTGTTCGTGCCAGAGCATTGGCCCGAATTGGTCAAAAGTGAAAAACTGTGGCAATTCGTGTTGGATGAATATGGCGCGCGCGATCGGCGCTTTGGTGGCGGCAAGAAAGCGAATTATTCTGGACGCAAAAAATAGGGTGGTAAAATGTCCGAAACAATGAACAGGGTTTTGGTTGCAATTGGAATGCTGGCTGTGGCGTGGTTAGCATTGTGGCTTGGGCGGTTTGGAATTGCAGGTGTGTATTGGTTGTGCGTTATTGTCGTTGCGGGAATGTTCTTGGAATTTTTTGGATGCCTGTGGCGCGCACCGCGTGATGTTATGTTTAACGCGAAAAATCTGGTTTTATTTTTTGCTTTTCTTGCGCTGTTGGCGTTGGACTTTGTTGCAATAACCGCAATCGCGCGCAGAATGATGACGGTTCTGATGTTGTTGGTTGTCATTTGTTCCGCAGATATTGGCGCATGGTTTTTTGGACGCAGTATTGGTGGTGACAAAATGTGGGAAAAGATTTCCGAACATAAAACTTGGGCGGGTCAGATTTTTGGCATTATTTGTGGAACGGCGGCCGCGGTGCTGTACGGCTATGCGGTTGTTGGTGCATTTGTGCCACAACTGGTTTGGATTGGTATCAGTGTTGCGTTGCTGTCGCAATATGGTGATTTGACCGCCAGTTTTGTTAAACGCAAATTGGGTATCAAGGACTTTGGACATATTTTGGGCAAGCATGGTGGAATATTGGACCGGTTTGACGGTTGGATTTATGTTTTGCCGATTATGTGGATGATTATGATATAAAGGATAAACAGATGCATACTATAACAACGATTATTGCATTACTGATAGTTCTGGGCGTAGTGGTTTTTATCCATGAACTGGGGCATTTTTTGGCGGCGCGCTGGGCGCGCGTGCGTGTTGATGCGTTTTCTATTGGTTTCGGACCAGCGATTGTTAAATGGTCTGATCGGCGTGGTACAGTTTGGAAGGTTGGTTGTTTGCCATTGGGCGGGTATGTTTCTATCTATGGCCAAGAAGATATGTTTAATCGCAAAAAATATCAAGAACTGCCGAAAGCAAAAAAAGTCGGGCATTATTTGTCTGCGCCTGCGTGGAAACAGTTCATTATTATCGGTGCAGGTGTGTTTATGAACTTTATTTTGGCGTGGGTGATTTATTCGTCTATATTTATGTTCAAATCGCAAACTGTTCAGTTGCCGGTGGTTGGCCAGGTCATTCAAGAAAGTGTTGCATTTAAATCTGGTGTAAAGCCCGGGGATACGATTGTCCAAATTGACGGTGAAAAAATTGCAAACTGGGGCGAACTGATAATTGCCAAAGATTTGGCGTCTGGACATGATGCAAATGTTATAATTGCACGCGACGATAATTTGGTTACTGTCAAATTGGCACCTGCGGAACGTTGGGGGCTGGTTGCAGATGGCAGTAAAACAGAGTTCCGTAAAAAAGGATTCTTTGGTGCGCTGTATTCAGGCGCACGCGAAACATATCACCAATCCAAAACACTGTTGGTTGTGTTGAAACAGATTGTAACAGGTGAACGGTCGTCTAAACAACTGGGGTCGTTTATTACGATTGCGCAAGTTTCTGGTCAGGCTTTGGCGACGGGATTTTTCTCGCTGTTGTCTATCATCGCATTGCTGTCGGTTAATTTGGGTGTTATAAACCTGTTGCCACTGCCAGTGTTAGATGGTGGGTATTTGCTGATTTTGTTAATCGAAGGTGTAACGCGTAAAAAACTTGGTGGCAAAGGAATGGAAATTGCAATTCTGTGCGGTTGGATTTTCTTGGGCTTTGTGTTTTTGCTGACAATGTGGAATGATATAGCGCGGGTGTTCAAGTTATGGTAAAACGAAGTATAATTTTTGTTGGACTGTTTGCATGCTTGTCCGCCAATGCGGCAACTATTTCGCGCATTGATGTTTCGGGTAATAGGCGTATGGATGCGGAATCCGTCCGGATTTTGGCGGGCGTTAAGGTTGGCGAAAATGGTACAGAAGAAAGAACAAATCAAATTGCAAAAAAATTGCAGGAAAGTGGATATTTTTCGACCGTCAGTGTCAATATGTCTGGCGATGTGTTAAAGATTATTTTGACCGAGGCACCAACGGTAAATATGATAACGGTCGAAGGCAATGACGATATTTCCACCGATGATTTGAAAAAAGAAATCAAACTGAAGGAACGCGCCGCATTTGATGAGTCTGTGGTTGGTGGTGATGTTGCGCGAATGCTGACAGTGTATCAGCGCAAAGGTTTCTTTGGTACCCGCATCGAGCCCAAGAAAATTTTGCTGGATGATAATCGGGTAAATGTTGTCTATGAGATAAAAGAAGGGCATCCGACATATATTAAATCCATTAAATTTAATGGGAATAAAAAATTTAAAGACGGCACTTTGCGTGCGGAAATTTTGTCGCGTGAGCATGCGTGGTGGCGTTTTATGACACAATTTGATGTCTATGATGAAGACCGCATACTGTACGATCAACAAATGCTGCGCCAGTTTTATTTGCGTAATGGCTATGTCGATTTTCAGGTTAAAAATGCCAAAGGTACTTTTACGCCAGACAGAACATATTATTCTGTCGAATTTACTGTGGACGAAGGCGCTAAATATAAAATCGGTAAAATCAGTTTGGACAATCCGTTCCACGATGTCCCAGACAGCGAACTGTACAAGGTTATAGAGATTGACAGTGGCGACACATACAATGTAGATGCGATTGAAACGGCAATTTCGGAATTACGTGGGAAAATTGCTGACTATGGGTATGCGTTTATAAATGTGGAACCCATTCCAACAAAAAATGATTCAGAACAGACTATCGATGTGAATTTTAAAATTCAAAAAACAAATCGCATTTATTTAAATTCTATAAATATCCTTGGGAATGTGCGCACATTTGATTCTGTGATAAACCAGTTGATTCCGATGCGCAGTGACGATCCGTTTTCTTTGCAAACCATAGAACAAGGACGCCAGCGTTTAATGCGCACGCGCTATTTCAAAGATGTCCAGATGGTGCCAACTCGTATCGAGGATACAAATTTGATGAATCTTGATATCAAGGTTGAAGAACAACCAACCGGCGAACTTTCGGGTGGACTTGGGTGGTCGAATATAAACGGCTTTATGGTTGATGCGGGTATTACCGAAAACAACTTTATGGGACGCGGGCAAACGGTGCAGTTACGTGGGTCTGTGGCACAGTATCAGAAACAAGCATTATTTAGTTTTACCGAACCTTTCTTGTTTGGACGTGCATTGTCGGCGGGTTTTGATGTGTCCTATACAATGTATAATTATAAGCATTTGGGTGGTTTTGGGTATGATCGTGATTCGCTTAGTATTGCCGGCCGTTTGGGATGGCAGTTGACCGACCATTGGTCCCAAGTATTGCGTTTGTCTGCATCGTGGGACCAAAACTATGATTTACAGGTTGGTGGTTGGCAAGATGCAACGCTGTATACACTGGGCACATATTACAAATATTATAACCTTGATACGAATTTTGAACAAAACACTCATACTGGGATTGTTGGCAATATTGGAATTGCATATACCGGTTTCGGTGGTACAGAAACTTTTTTGCGCTATAACGCAGATATGATTGCGATGGCAAAGTTCTTGGATGACCGCTGGCAAATAAAAACATCGCTTGATTTCGGTTATATCCAGACGATTGGTGATGATTATGTGCCGCGTGTATATCGTTATTTCTTGGGCGGGGAATCTTTACGTGGTTTTGATATCGCCGGCGTTGGCAGTCGTAATTGGTATTATGATACTTATTCGCTTGGTGGTATGTGGAAGTTTAATGGTTCAACGCAATTGAATTTTCCTATATTTATTCCTGATGAATACCAGATAAAAGGATTTGTTTTCGCAGATTATGGTATCTTGGGCAAGCCGCCTGCACGCGAAGATACTTTTCCAAATCCACTGACGGGGATACCCCAAGATAATTATATTGACCAAAGTTGGCGAACCTCGGCAGGATTTGGTATATATTGGAATACGCCAATGGGACCAATGAATTTTAGTTGGGGCTGGCCGTTAAAAATGAACAAGTATGATCGTGAACGCAGATTTTTGTTGTCATTTGAAACCCAGTTTTAACACTTGACCGAAAGTATAAAAGTTTTTTATAATAAAATTAAATCAAGAGGGAAAGGTATGAAAAAATTAGTGCTTGGTATTTTTGTTGGACTTGCATTGGCGGGTTGTGGCCAGATTTATGACCGCGAACCGGTTGGTGTTGGGTATGACACAAATGAATTAAAACTAAGTCCTTGCGCCTGCATAATGGTTTATCGTGCCTAAGGCCGCGTGCGCGCAAGACCAGAGGGAGAGATAATTGGATTACCCAGAAGATTTTAATACTTCTGCTTTTCCGGCGGGACGTCGTGTTGCGTTGTCCCGCACTGTTGGTATTTGGATTGCTGTATCTGTCTTTTTAATGATTTTTGGCTGTATTGCAATTCCTTGGTTGATCAAGAATCGAACAATTGATCCTTTTGTAATTTATGTTGATGCACCTGTTGGCGAATGGCGTTTGGTCGGGCGGTCCGATATCAAAAGAAGCCTTACCTACTATGACGCGGTTCAACGTTCTGTGGTTGGTATATTTGCAGAAAACTGGTTTGCAGTGAATTCAGATATGGATATAAATGACGCGAACTGGGCGCAGTGTAATCGTACACAGGTTTGTGATACTCGTATCCCGACCAGCAATGCGGGCGCCCAAGAATGCGGAATATATTGTCTTGCGGGCGAAGAATTATATCAAAACTTTAAAACCAAGGTGCTGCCCATACATCAGGCGATTGCTGATTTAGGTGAAACATGGAGTTTAAATGCCAAGACTTTGATGGTTATGCCGGTGGGTTCGGCTACGCCTGCGGGCGGTGTATGGAAGGTTCGTGGTCATGTTTCGGGACGTACCGAGGCATTTGATGTTATCGCCTATGTGACGGTTGCACGCAATCTTGAAAAGTACCCACAAACTTTCGGGTTCTATGTGTCGGATTTCAAGGCGTACAGGGAGTAAAATGAAAAAACTGGCGGGATTTTTTATTGGCTTGATGACGATGGTGGCGATATTTGCGGTCATCTGTTTGGTCGCAATAGTGTATGATACATCCGATAAAATAAATGTTAGGCCATATTTCTTTCGGCTTAGTCAATCTATCAGTACACCGCGGTCTTTCGCCCAGGTTGGTCCGCGCAGGATTCGTGATTGGCTGATTCAAAAATATGTGACAGAATATTTTTATATTATCCCAAACGCCCAAAATATAGCAGATAGAATGGAACACAATGGCAAATCTATGGTTTATATGATGTCTGGGGATAAAGTTTTCAAAGATTGGGTCAAAAATGTTGCGCCAGATATGAAAGATTTAGCCGAAAATGGTGCGCGTAGAACGGTTAAAGTGTTTGATGAAATTTTAACTTCTGAAACAAATGATTACTTGCGGGTTGATTATGAGTTGAAAACATGGTATAAACCGAATGATATGACCGAAACACCAACCACAGAGCGCGGCACGATGTATCTGAAATTGGCGGACACGAATTTTCAGGTTGCATCTGATTTTATGGCGGTGCGTAATTGGTTGCTGCGCAGGGGTGACCCAGCGGCGATTTTCAGTTTCCAGGTTCAAGATGTTGTAAAGGATTAAAAGATAAAATATGAAAAAATTGTGGTCTGCCTTTTTGATGCTTATGATGGTACCTGCATACGCGGCAAGTTTTGATTATGATGATTACTCGTATGATGCACCAGATACCGAGTTGGACAGTGTTGCAATAGAAACGAATGATACTGCGGGCGAATGTCGCATGGACGGCGTTGCGATAAATGTTGGTGCCGCGCCTGTGGCGGTTGCGGGGTTTGATATTGCGGGCATAATGTTAGGAATGACTTTCGAAGACGCGCAAATGGTTGCACGTGAAAATGGGTTGTACGCAAACAGACCGCGCGACAGTGTTGTATATAAAATCCATCCAGATTGGAAATACAATTTGGACTATGAATGCCGTCAACAGAAAGTTTATGCTCCTGAAAAGTTGGAACGTTGTATTCGCTCGTTGGCGCGGGCACGCGGCTTGTTGTATGCAGGTGAGTTGCATTTGGTGCGTGACCTGACAGGCGAAACCATAGACGTTTATTTTACAAGCAACGCAACCGACAACTTGGTTTGGAAAATTGTCTATAAAAACGATGTGAACGAAGTCGAAGGCGATAACGAAAAGTTCGAAAACCAGAAAGACAAAAAGATAATGAAATGGTGGCAGGGCGTATTGGATAAATACGGTGTTCCGAACGCAGAATCTGACAAGTGGGCCAGTTCAGATAATTCTTATGACCCGCTTATGACGGCGTATTATGGCGAGTTGGAATTGGTGGACTGTGGCCGTTTCAGTGAAGATGAATCTCGCAATATTCATCAGGCCCAAGATAACTTTGCGGCAAAACCTTATGCGTTTTAAATGAATTCTTATAGAACAGGTTTGTTTTCTGAATTTTTAGCGTGCGCGCATTTAATGCTGCATGGTTTCAGGATAGTGCATCGTCGCTATGTGACGGGGCGTTATACTAACAGGGCAGAAATAGATATTATTGCACGCCGCGGCAATCTTATTGTTTTTGTAGAGGTTAAACATCGTAAAACATTGGCGGCCGCGTGGGATGCGATTACAAATGCGCAGATAAAGCGTTTGCGTGCCGCGGCAGAAACCTATTTGATTCAACACTGTTGGACAGGCGAGGCTAGATTTGATGCTATAATAATCTATGGCCGACATATCAAATGGATAAAAAACGCATTTTAAGCAATTAAATACACTAAATAAGCCACATAAGAACACAAAAATACAATACCACCGATGCGCCCCAGTTTGGAATGCTGGACGGTAAATATCATCAACATTGCAATTGCCATCAGTGCAATTGCGCCATCGGTAATAAATGCAGTTTGAAACGGAATAGGGCGGACCATTGCCGCAGTCCCCAGAACGAACAAAATATTAAATATATTTGAACCAATAATATTGCCAATCGCAATATCATATTCGTGTTTGATTGCCGCGGTTGTACTGACCACCAGTTCTGGCAGACTTGTGCCAAAAGCAACAAGGGTTAAACCAATAACGCGTTGAGAAACACCGAAATATGTTGCAATTTTTGTCGCGGAATTTGTTATAAGTTCGCCACCAAATACTATCGCGGCCAATCCGCCGATAATCATAATTACCGTTTTACCCCAAGATATATCTTTTATTTCTTCACCGTCTGAATGTCCGCGGCGCGCCATTATAATCGTATAGCCAATAAACCCTAAAAATAAAACAAGGAACAACAGAGCCGATGTCCGTGATATTGCGCCAAACCAAAGCCCAACAAGGCATAACAACAATGTTATCATACCAACAAAAGGCAATTCGTATTGGCGCGTATTTTTGTGTATTACTGGTGCACCAATCAGCGCGGTCAGTCCCAATATAAGAAAAACATTTGTAATATTACTGCCGATAATATTGCCAACAGAAATACCGTCTGCGCCGCGGATGGCGGCCGCGATAGATATTGCGGCTTCGGGGGCACTGGTCCCCATTGCAACAAGTGTCGTTCCAATTATAAGACGCGGAATGTGCATCCGTTGTGCAGTGCTGGCGGCGGCATCAACAAACGCATCAGATCCGCGAAACAATAGAATGAAGCCCACAATTAAAAAAATTACTGACCAAATCATGCAGTGATTGTACCATAAAATATGCTTTTTTTACAGGTGTTTTTATGATAAAATAACATGAACAAAGAATCAAAAGCGAGAGGGTTTTACTATGCCAGATATTGAAATGTATTTGCCGAATTCAGACGAGAATACTTTGCTGTTTGCTAAAAATATTGCGCGTGCCTATGGCGCAATGGGCCAGTTGTCAGAAACTGATGTAGAGCGGGCCACAGATGCAGACAATTTGACAATTGTAAATGATATCATTTACAAGGTGCCTGAGTTGGATGAAAAGGCGCGATTTGAATTCTGCGAAAGGTTTATTGGCGATGACGAAAACTTTAATGGCGCAACTCCTGCGATTTTGGCGGGCGCGTATCGGGCTTTGTCTGCGCGTGCAGAAAATGGTGAAGATGACGCAAAGGAAAAACTGGCAAGACTTGCAGAGCGTATAGATGAAATGTCCGCAGATTTGGCAAATTCTGGCGGAATGATTGTTGATAATGGCGTGTCGTATCCAGTTGTTGATTTGAATAATGCAGCAGATGTGTATGCCGGCTTGACCGAAATGCTGAATGCGCGCAAAGAAAATCTGGACAAGGAAAATGATGCTGAAAAAATTGCAGAAATAGATAAAAATCTTGAATATTTGAACGCACGCATTTTTGAATATGATAATCATTGGGGTATATTTAACCTGAACGAGAAAAAGGCGTCGCAATTAGAGGCACATTGGGAAGACGTGAACGATGCGGTTGGCCACGCAGAGTTATCTAACAATACTAAAACTTTGGCGTCGAAGTTCAAATTCTTGGATGCAGAAAACAAAGTTATTCCACAATATGTCGATGCCGAAGGCAAAGAGTATGCTGATTATGCAGCCGACCGTACCATGATTAAAGATGGACGCTTGGCGTCTATGGTTGAATTTGCGCGTCATGATGTTGTTAAAAAGCATGCTGCAAAGATCGACGAAGAAATTGACGAAAATGCTTTGGAACAAGAAGTCAATGACGAATTGTTGTTCAAACTGTATGAAACATCCATGGCGGACAAGGTTGTTCAGGGTGCAATCGATGATCCAGACCAATTTACCGATCCGCGCAAACGTGATGCCATTTTGAAAGAAATTTCCGAAAATGGTGGGATGATTTCTGATGCGGGTTATACTGCGGCGGTAGATGCGCATTGTAATTCGACCGCAGGTTGGGCGGCCCGCGTAAAAGCTAAACTTGGTCGCGGTGCACAAAAAGTTGGACATTTTTTTGACAGGGTCTTTAAGCCGATTGAACGCGTTGATCAAATGAAAAATGTTCGTATGACGAATGTGTCGAAATCCAGCAAACGCGTCGAAATGATGAAACGGATTTTAAAGGGCTTTGCAAGTGCATTTGTGGCAAGTGCCCTTATTACGACGATTGCGACGGCGGCCGCGGCGGTTGCGGGGGTGTCGATTGCAATGAGTTTTGCGGTAATCGGTATTGTGACGGGCATTGGGCTGGCGGCATTGCAAATTCGTCGTTGGCGCGCGGCGCGTATGGCGCGTGGCGAGCCCACAGGTATAAAAGATTTGTTGGCTGATAAAAGATTAGTTAGTTCTTTGGGTGTTTCGGCCATCGCGGCGATTGCGATGTGCTTTGGTGCGGCTGGTATGGCCCAGGCGGCCCAAGCGCTTGGTTTTGGTGCCTTGGCGATTGGTGGTACGAAAAACGCATTGGAGGCATTCAAAGATGCGCGTGCATCAAATATGGGGCGTGCAGAATCTATCGCATGGGCGATTGCAAATGCCGGCGCGGTTATTGCGGGCGGCTTTGCAGGTCGTATGACCGCAAATGCGGCGATAAATGCATTTAATGAAAGCCATCCAGAAAACGAAATATTCCAAAATAAAGAAACCATCGATACGAGGCATACAGAAACGCGCACTGAATACAGCCAAGATGCGCTGGATAATGCGAAAAAAATTGCCAAGATGTGGTATCAAGATAATCCAGATTTGTTGCAACAGCGCGTTGAGGCAATCAACAACTATAACGCGACCCATGGAACAAATATTGACCCGTATCGTGCAATTATGATAAATGGTGATGCGGGCGGTCAAACATTTGATAATATGCAACTGCATGTGAATAACAGTCATCTGGACCAAAATATCAATGATGTGTACAGTGGTGGCAATCATCGTGTTATGACGGATGCGTGGGGCAAAGCATATGGTTATTCTCACGATGACCTAGTGGCAGCTCGCAACTTGTTCAACCAAGACGGCACCATAAATCAAACTGGTATGGATGTTGTTGCGCGTCTAGATCATAATGTTAGTGTCACAAATACAATTGGCCATGTTGATGGGCGCCCTGTACATACAGATAATTACTTTAAACCGAATGATCCAGAAGGCTGGACAACATATACTGGTGGTAAAGACGCTTTTGTGCAAAATTCTTATGAAGTAGGTGGTGTTGAAACTAATTATGCGGCGGTGAACGGCGAAGGTATGGCGGCGTATGGAAATTATAATCAGAATAAAACTACACCGCGTGAACGTGTTGGCATGAATCCCAACATGCCAAAGCATGAACCAGAGCCAAAACCGATTGACCCAACGCCGACACCGGAACCAGAACCTAAACCAATTGACCCAACACCGACACCTGAACCAGATCCAGAACCAAGGCCGTTGCCACCTGCGCCGGAACAGCATCAGTTGCCACCAGCGCCCGGTGTTCGTGGGTATCTGCCCGAAGGCAAGCATCATAAAGAATTGCCCGAAGGTGATGGTGTTCGCGGTTATTTGCCAATCGGTCGGCCAGAATTACCACCGTTTGAAGAATTTTTGCCAAAGGAACAAGACTGGCCAGATTTGCCACACCATGAAACGCGTGCCTTGCCGATGTTCGGTGAACCAGATATGGCAATTACTTTTGCCCAGGCAAAGCAATGGTATAACCTGCACGACAGATTGAAGAAGGTTCAAGCCAAACGGCAGAAAAATCCAACAAGCAGTAAAGCCGAAGATTTGCATAGGCAAGAAAATGATTTGATAAACCAAATAAACCATCTGCGCAATGTTCTTGGTGGTGCATCTGATTCCCAGATATTCAATGCATGCCCCGAGGCAATTCGTCGTGGGCGTTTGATGGAGGCGATGGAAGAATTGACCAAACACGAGTTTGCAAAACCCAAGGGTGGCTATGCGGGTGCGCGTATGCCGGCGTGGGAAAATAAACGCGATGAAATTATGAACCGTATAGAAGAATTGGGGGGTCCAGATTCATTGAGTGAAGCATACCGCTATTACCCTTTACCAATCAAAGGCGTTCAGGCCAAGAAAAAAGATTTGCGTAATCCAAATCGTGTGAAACAACCGACGATAAACGAACCAGTTGAAACAGAAGATGTTGATTTTGAACTGATTGAGTCAAAACCAAAAGACAAGACACCAGAAAATGGGCAAGTTGCACAGCAAACTGCTGTGACACAACGTAATGAGCTGTCCGAAGTTGCACGTGCGTTTGCAACGGCGAGTGGTCGTGATGGTAAAGGCGCAGGTAATCGCACATACTTTACCCCAGCAACATTACAAAAACTGGCGGAAAATGCGAAAATGTTAAAGGAACCTTTGACTTATTGGCATGGAACACCGGTTTATTTGGTTGACTTTGATGGCAAAGAAAACCCAGTGATGCAAAGTCGTGAACAACCAGTTGTTGTTGCAAACATTGGTGGCTTTATGGTTCCGTTCTATCTGACCACAGGGCTAAATGCGAATGTTGAAACCGAAATGGGTGTATGGCGACCGCTGTATGGTCTTGGGTACGAAGGCAATTTGTATACAGGAATAACAACCAAAACTGGTACTGCTTATGAATCTTTGCGTGGTTTGCAACAGATATCAGATGCATTGAATGCTAAAATCGGCGACATAAGAAATTGGCGCGACAACAAGAAAACCAAAGAACGTGCCGATGAAGGTTTAACTGGATTTGTTGGTGGTTGTGATGCAATGCCAACAATGGATGCAGAACGCGTTTGTGATGCATTATATGACAACACGTTTGACGATAAGCAAATATATGGGCTGCATCAGGGCAGTGATACCGAAGCGTTTGTTATGGCCGGTCAGGATGTTTTGGCGGACGCGCTTGATACAGTTGGAACACCAGAAAATAAACAGCAACGCAAGAATTTCTTAGGTGGAATCCCAGGTGTGTCTAAAAAGGCGTTCAACAAAATGTTGGGTCGATTTGGCGGTAATAAACAAAACAAAAAATAAAACAGGCGGGGATTTTTCCCCGCTTTTTGTTAATAAATCTGTTTTTTATTATTTCATTTTGTGGTATAATACATAGCATGAAAAAGAAAATTACTTGTTTGATTGCTGGAATTATTGCGGCGCATACTGGTGCGACATTTGCAGATTGGCAATATTCTGGTGAATACACTTATAACCCTGCGTATTATGACGATGGCGGTCGAACGGTTATTTCGTTGCGCGCAGGTGCGTCGTATGCGATGTCACGCATAAAGAATGATGTGGGCGGCGTTATCTATTCTTATTGCATAAACCCAACAACGGGCGAAGTTGGCGAACCTGGGGCCGATGGGTCCTGTGCCGCAGGATTTGATTATGCGGGAACCGGCAATTTAGGTTCGGTTGGAATGGAAGATTTGGGCGGTTTGGCTTTTTCTGCGGGCGCAAGTATCGGTTTAACTATACCAAATCATCCACAGTGGCGTATTGAGTTGGGCTGGGATCATTTTGCCGAAGTTGATTATAACGAAACTCCGTTGTTTGCCGGCGATATGAAATTATCTGGCGGTGATACAATTGCAATCGAATCGGGCAGTGTCCAATCAACATTATCAAGTGATGTAGTCAGCCTTATGGCGTTTTACGATTTCTTTAGCGGATTGCAAAAGCCAGTTAATACAGTGATTCCTTATATAGGTTTGGGTGCAGGCTATGCGGACAGCAAGACAGTTGTGAATTTGTCTGATCCATGGGGTGATTTATCACAAGTTGAAGATTTAACAAACTTTGGTACCCCTAATGATAATGGTATTTTACAGTTTTATCGTTCTACGACAAATACAGCGAATGTCGCAGGTGTTTTTGCACTTGGTCTGTCTTATGGCGTGAATGAGCAATTATTCTTTGATTTTGGTTTGCGCGTGACATATCTGCCGCGTGTAAAGTACCAGTTGGTAAATGTTGATGATACACGCCGTCTGGATTGGTTCAGTGCCAAGAATTTAATTTATTCGAATGTGATGCTTGGCGTGCGTTTTGAATTCTAGACGGAATTAAAACTATTTTACACCATATTTCCCGCGATTTATTGGACGATAAGATATTGCCTCGACTAAATCTTGCATTTCTATATTATCGTTGCCACGCAGGTCGGCGATAGTACGCGCAATGCGTTTAATGCGATTATATCCGCGTGCAGACATTCCCATTTTTTCTGCGGCACTGTTCAGCATATTGGTTAATTCGTCGTCCAGCGGGGCATATTTTTCTAAATCTGCACCATCCAACAATGCATTCATATAACCTTGGCGTGCAATCTGTTTTTCGCGCGCCGCGACCACCCGCGTGCGAATTTTTGCACTGGTTTCAGATTGCGCATTATCTTGATTCTTCATTTCCCATGGATTGACCGGATCGACATCGACATGTAAATCTATACGATCAAGCAATGGCCCCGATATTTTATTTTGATACGCTTCGGCGCATCTTGGCGCACGTGAACAAGCCAACGCCGCATTTCCCAAATGTCCGCAAGGGCAGGGGTTCATTGCCGCAATCAACTGGAATCGTGCAGGATAGGTCGCATTACGCCGTGCACGCGAAATCATAATCTTGCCAGACTCCATTGGTTGCCGCAAAATTTCCAGTGTTGCGCGATTAAATTCTGGCAATTCATCCAGAAACAAAACCCCATTATGTGCCAGTGATATTTCCCCCGGTCGCGCATCCGATCCGCCGCCTGCAAGCGCAACAGGACTGGACGTATGGTGCACACTGCGGAATGGGCGCATAGACATCAGCTTTTTATTATCTAATCCGCCTGCAATAGAATAAATTATCGAAGTCTCTAATATTTCATCGGGTGTCATTTCAGGCAAAATTGTTGCAAGCCGCGATGCAAGCATAGTTTTTCCGGACCCCGGTGGCCCAACCATCAGCATTGCATGCCCACCCGCCGCCGCGATTTCCAGTGCGCGTTTTGCCGCCGCTTGGCCATGCACTTCAGACATATCAGGGCGCTTTGTTGCCGCTTGTGTAGTTTGCTCTGGCATTTCTGGCGCACTAATCGGGCATTTCCCATTGAAATGATTTATCAGTTCCAGTACATGATGCGCCGCCAAGACATCTGTATCGCCCGCCCAACGCGCTTCGACACCTTGGTCGCCCGGACAGATAATTCCAAAACCATTCTTTTGCGCCCAAACACTTGCCGCCAGAACCGCATTAGTTTTCACAATTGTTCCATTCAGACCAACTTCACCAATGATAATGTATTTGGATAATTTATCTTCTGGTAAAACATCAAACGCGCACAGTATTCCGCAAAGTATCGGTAAATCAAAATGCGCGCCACTTTTTTCAACATCGGCGGGTGATAAATTCACTGTTAAGCGCTTTTGCGGCATCTGCAGCCCCAATGCCGCAAGCACATTTGTTATGCGTTCTGCGGATTCTTTGACTGCGCGATCTGCCAAACCAATAATGTGAAAGTCAGGTTTGCTAAGGCCCGAAGAAATTTGCACCTGAACGTCGATTTTCGTTGCGTCCATCCCATTAAAGATAATTGAATTCAAAGAAATCATGTTTTTTATATTAGAACTTGCCATAACTGATTTCAAGTTCTAAAATGCAATACAATAAAATCGAAACAGAAAGGAAAGATATGTCTAAAAAGCCCAAAAATCGTATGCGTGAGTGGTTTGATACCCTGTTTTATGGTATTTTGATTGCAATTGTATTTCGCAGTTTGTTTCTAGAGCCATTTAATATACCATCCGGGTCAATGATACCATCCCTGCATATTGGTGATCATATTTTCGTGACCAAATGGTCGTACGGTTATTCGCGCTATTCTTTTCCTTTTGGTTCGTGGCACTTGTGGAATGGTCGCGTTTTGGGTCAAGAACCTAAGGTTGGTGATGTCATAGTGTTTCGTAATCCGCGCGATGAATCTTTGGATTATGTAAAGCGTCTAATTGCTGTGCCTGGCGATACTGTTCAGATGAAGCGAGGGCGGCTGTATATAAATGGTAAAATTGTTGAACGGCGTGATGCGCAACCCTATATAGTTGCGGTTTTGCCACGCTCCGTGCGTTCTGTTGGCTATTATATGGACAATATTACCGTCAAAGGCAACAAGGTTTTGGTCGATGGTGCGCCAGCAGATTTCGATTATACCATAGAATATAAAAGTGATCGTCTGTGCCGTATGCATCCAGGTATGTGCGGTGTTTTTCGTGCTACGAAATATATAGAAGTTCTGCCAAATGGGGTAGAGCATGAAATTATAGAATACTCTGATAATGAATATTTGGATAATACCACAGAATTTTTGGTTCCGGCGGGTCAGTTCTTCTTTATGGGCGACAATCGCGACAACAGTAATGACAGTCGATCCGAAGTTGGCTTTGTCCCGCGTGAAAATGTTCTTGGGCGGGTGTGGTTTGTTTGGTATTCACACAATTATTCGTCTCCAATGATTGCATTTTGGAATTGGAATTCTAAAATGCGCTGGGACAGATTTGGTAAAGGAATCAAATAATATGAAAAAGACAAATTTTGATTATAAATTCAAAGACGCATCTTTGTTTGAATTGGCGATGACGCAAAGCGGTGTTGATTCGCGCCATAATAACGAAAGACTGGAATTTGTTGGGGATCGCGTGTTGGGCCTGTGTGTTGCATCGATGTTGTACGCAATGTTCCCGCTAGAGGCCGAAGGTGAACTTGCACGGCGTCATGCGGTATTGGTTTCAACCGAGACGCTTGCAGATGTTGCAATATCTTTGGGGTTTGATAAAACCTTGCGACATGGTCATATGACGGCGGGTCGTGTGCGGCATGCACTTGCAAACTCGATGGAAGCGGTGCTGGGCGCAATGTTCTTTGATGCTGGGTTTGATGCTGTGCGTCGTTTTATTTGTGATATTTGGCATGATTTAGCCGCCTCTGAACTTCGACCACCAAAAGATTCGAAAACAGAATTACAGGAATTTGTGCAAAAACATGGTGGCGGCGCATTGCCGGTGTATGAATATTCTTCGGAACGTGGCCCCGCGAATGTTCCGGTGTTTTCGGCCACAGTAACAGGATTGGGCTTTTCCGCAACTGGAACAGGTCAATCGAAAAAGATTGCAAGTTTAGCGGCGGCGGAAAACCTGCTTAAAAAACTTGCAATTATAAAGTTTGATGATTAAAATCGGTGTTAAATAAGATAAAGGATGAAGATATGTTTTCAATTTTACTGGTATTACTGATAATCGTTGCAGTATTTATGACAGGAATTATTTTGCTGCAAAAATCCGAGGGCAGTGGTATGTCTGGTTCCTCTGCGGCGGCGATGTTTGGTGGGGCGTTGACGGGTGCTGCGGCGGGCAATTTTTTGACAAAATTGACAACGTGGCTGGCAATAATTTTCTTTGTGCTTTGTGCGGCTTTGGCGATAGTGTCATCGCGTTCTGAAATGGCAAATCCGCAAAGCGCACTGCGTGCAGAATTGGCGGCAGATGAATTGGCTGGCGAACCAACACCGACCCCAGTGCCAGAACAAATACCTGCTGAACCCGTCAAATCGGCGGACAAGAAATAAAAACAAACGCCCAACTGGGCGTTTATTTATTTGCTTTGATTTATTTGTGATTGTAATTGCATCGCTAAATCTGCAAGGTCTTTTCCTTTACCAAACATGCTGCCGTTTGCGCGTTCTTTGACATCGCGGATGTACAGGTTCACCTGACCTTTTAGCATATTATATTTGCTTTCCGCATTTTGCAGTGCAACATCTTTTTGTTGCAGTTGTTGTTTCATTTTTTCGATTTCTTCGCGTGCTTTTTCCAATTCTGCATTTTGTTGATGTTCAAAGTCTTGCTGGCAGGCCAAATCTTGACGCATTTTCTTTATATTGTTGAATATAGTTTCCTGATTTGACCTTTATCATTTTGTTTATGTCAAATTCTTCATCCAGCATGGTTGCTAATTCTTTTGTTTTTGCAAATTCTTGCGGATCCGTACGCGTTAAATCGCCCAGTGGTCCAAACATGTTATCGATACCGTTAGCATAACCATTTCGTATGGCTTGTATAGCATCAAAATCTTTAATATCCTTGTCCAGCTCTGGTTTTAGTGCTTCGTCTGCCCTATTTAACCAATCGGTTATCATTTCGCGAATTTCTTTTGGTGTTTTTAAAAAACGCGCATATTTAGCCGCATCATTCGCGTTTGCATTTGGATTATTTGCAATTTCCAAAACAATGTCTTTATATAATTCGGTGGACACGGATTCTCGCGGTATTTCTTTCAACAATTTGTATGCATATATTGGATTGCTAATAATATTATTTTGAACCGCCTGCAATAAGTTTCGCGCGACAAACTCCGAGTTACTGTATTTGTTTCGCCACGCATCTGTTGTAAAGAAAGTAAAAGTTTTTGCTATATTCAAAAAATCTTTTGCTTCTGGCGAGTTGTTTTCCAAGGTATTATACCACAAAAATAATACCGACGCAAAAAAAGCGATCACAACGTGATCGCTTTTTTTTAAGTTTTATCCTCTTTAGGTTCTTCTTCGCCAACACCAGTACCAGTGCAGCTGCAACTCGGTGCAATACCTGTTATAGTCATTGTATTGCCTGATGTTGATACACTGATAATTCCTGCTTGAATCAAAGCATTCATCAAAGAATTGGCGGGGCAACGTCCACTAGAACAATCTCCAACAAGTGCTGCTACAGATGTCGCTGTATTATTCGCCGAATTTGCCAATGAATATGCTGCCGACAAACCAGTTGTAGAGTTATTAACAGCATTCATAACATTGTCTAAACCGCTGACGGATGAAGACTTAACGCCAGTAATGGTTCCATTGGAAGAATTAAATACCGTGGATCCACCCTTAATCTGTGATACTGGAACCTGATATTGTTGAACATAGGTCTTTGTTGCCAAAGTTGCCAGTGTTGCATCATCAACAACCCCAGCCGGACCTTGTGGGCCTGTCGGTCCTTGTGGCCCAGTCGCACCAGTGTCACCTTTAGCACCTTGTGGTCCCTTGATATTAACAGTATTTGGATTAGACAAACTGCCGTTATTAGACCAAGACAAATTACCACTGCTATCTACACTAGGTGTAAAGGTATAACCTTGATAACCGCGTGGACCTTGTGAACCTGTGTCACCTTTAGCACCTGTATCACCCTTTGGACCTTGTGAACCAGTTGCACCAGTATCACCCTTATCACCCTTATCGCCCTTTAATGCAGCCAAGAACTGTGCCTGAGTCCCACTGTTGCCAGCGTTCTTCCAAATATCATATGCAGATGCACCAGTCGCACCAGTTGAACCTGTATCACCTTTAGCACCTTGTGGTCCTTGAATACCTTGTTCACCCTTTAAAGACGCCAAGAACTGCGCTTCTGTTTTGTTGCTGTTACCAGATTGATTCTTCCAAACCTGATAGGCTGACAAGCCCTGCGGACCAGTTTCACCTTGGATACCTTGAATACCCTGTGGTCCCTGAACACCCTGAGAACCTTGTGGTCCAGTTATTGCAGACAAAGCAACCAAATTCGTTTTAGAGGTTTCTCCTTCATAACCCCATTTAATGTTCGTTCCATCATTAGTCAGAACAATGTTTTTTGCAGCGGTTCCCGCGGGACCTTGAACACCTTGTGGACCCTGTGCACCGGTCTCACCTTGCGGTCCTTGAATACCTTGTTCACCCTTTAAAGACGCCAAGAACTG
>JAFZVH010000004.1 GCA_017617915.1 Alphaproteobacteria bacterium | reverse complement strand
TGCATTGTCATCGCCAGATAATGCGATTGCCGAAGAAATGGATTTGGCATTAAATAACCAGGAAAAATTTGATAAAATGTTCCCACAGGAATATATCACAGGCCATATTGACATGGCACGCAATCAACAGTTGCGCGAGTGGGAAACAGAACGTGCCAGATTGGCGAATACGGCAGCCACAGCACAGGGTGCAAACAAGAAAACCCTGGAAAAAGACATTAAAAAGATTGATGAAAAAATCAAAAAATTGACCGAAGATAATCAAATTGACGGCGAAAACTTTGATGATAAGGTCAAGGGCGACATGCGTAAAGCATTATCGTCTGTGACCGCGCCAATGGCACGTCAAAGATTGGGCGAACGCGCATTGGCAGCACGTATGGAGGCATTTGAAAACCAAAAACAGCGTGCAGCAAAGGGTGTAATTGATCCGTATGATCCAGGATTTCAGATGGATTTGGATGCGTTGGCGGCCAAAGAATCCACAGCAAACATGACACCAGCAAAGAAAAATGAAGATGGCACTTTTTCAGCCGTTGAAATGTCTTATGTTGGCGGCGAAAAACCAAAGGGATTTTGGAAATCATTTGCCGATGATTATCGTGGTTATCGCGACAATATGTCAAAAATCAGCCCGTTGACCGAAAGTTCCTATGCCACAAAAATGGAGGTCAATGCAGGGTTGCGCGAATTGATGTATTACCCAACAACCACAAACGAGGGCGATCCAGTTGAATTTGAAAAGAAAGCCATGGAATTTTTATACAAAATGTCAAATTCAGAATTGCCAGAAGATGAACGCAGAAACATGGCAGATTATGTTGGTCAATTATTATTGGCCGACAATGAACAAGTCAAAGAGTGGCGCGATTTGTTGGAATCTGGGGATGTTGGTGTATATGCCAAAGGCGGCGCAAAGGGTGTTATAAATTATGAGGCCAATGATTTGCCGTTGGATGATCCGCGCCAGGGCGGTGGCAGCACAGGTGCGCGCCGTTTGTATGATGAACGCGCAAGCCGTGGCGGTTTAATGCCAGAATCATCTGTTGGTGGTCGCGCATATTATTCAAATACAGGTTTTGAAAAATCAATGTTGCGCGCGCAGGCAGATTATCAAACAATGGCGGTCAATATGATGTTGCAAGGCGCAACGCGTGATGAGGTTTTAACAGCCAAAAAACAGATATTTGATAAAGCAATCAGTGATTATTATCGTGATTTTCATGTTGTTGATTTGGCGGCATTGGATAAAAAATTGGAAATGCGTCAGCCAGCATTTCAAAACATTGATGGCGTGGTGTATGAATATAAAGGTCGTGATTCAATTGGTCGTCCATTGTGGTATGATCATGGTGTATTAAATACCAATCGCGATTTCCACAAATTATTTGAGGCAAAACGCATGAACGGTGCGCCAACATCTGGTGTTGGTGGCACAGTAAAAACATCCGAAATTGGATCAGATATGAGGGCAAAAAATGAATAAAGACGATGGTGTATATGTGGATGGACAAGGTGTCCAGATTTCATCCACACCGGTTCCACTGATTAGCGCAAATGAAGATATGCAAAAAATTGGTGTGTCGGACACGTCTGGTTTTGCATCAACAAAAATTAAGAACATTTTATCAGATCCAGGATTTCGTTCCGGCGATGCATTTATAACCGAAGATGAAATCAACAAACGCGCAAATGTCGCGTGGTCGCCAATGTTGGCGCGCCAGGGTGGTTCGTATGAAGAAAACTTTAAGTCCAGCACAGGCCAGATTATTAAAGATGAAATTGTAAAGTTTGGTATGAATTTGCAAACACTGGGCGACAAGGCGCAAATTGGTTTGGGTAATTTGGCATCGTTGGCAACCGGCGGTGCAATTGGAAACGAAATGCGTGATCGTGCGTATGATTCATTGGAATCAGCAACGCGCCGCATGAGTTTGGAAAACGCACACGCAGCCGATGCGGAAACATTGACAGCCCAGGTCACACAGGGCGCAGCATCTATGCTGGAAATGATTGCCGCAGGTTTGATGACCGGTGGAACAGCACCATTGGCACAGATGGGGGTTGAGGCATTTGGCGATGGCACATATAATAACATGATCAAATATGCCAACGAACACGGCGGTTCAATTGACGGTTATGAGGGCAATTGGTTAGAAACCGGAATTGATTTAGCCAATGCAGCAGTGCAGGTTGGTATTGAACGCTATTTGGGTCTTGGTAAAAACTATTTGAAAGGCGCAGGCGGCCATTTCTTAAAAGAGGCGGTTGAGGGTTTTGCGCAAGAATCATCACAAGATTTTTTAACAGATTTGTCAGAATACTTGAAAGGCAACGGCGAGGCACCAACAAATTGGGAACAGTATTTGGTTTCCGGTGTGATTGGTGGTTTGTTGCAAGGTTCGTTGGGCGCAGCAACATACAAATATGCCAGAACGCAAGCCGATAATGAAATGTCGGATTTGATATTCAAAGCAACCAAAGCCCGTCATCCAGAAAAAGACGATGCGGAATTGTATAAAGAAAGTCGCGCACAGGCCAAAGCATTTAATGATGATGTTGAGGCCGGTGTTGTCCAGAACACTTGGGATGAATTGGCAAATCGTATTGATGCCAACAATGATCGTGGTAAAATCCGCGACAACCTTGTATCCGAATTTACAAAGGCGCGCGTGGCCGCGCTTGGTCTGGAATCAGCCGAAGAATTGGATGCAGAAGATTTGGCAGACATACAGGATGCCGCAACAGTTGCAGCCGGCGAGGCGTTCCGTGAATCATTTATAGAGGGTGTGCCAATTGAACAGACATTGACAGCGCGTTTAACAGCAGATGGTAAAGATTTAATTGTTCGTGATTTAACACCGGAAGAAAGCGGCGTGCGCGAGATGTCGCGTTTGGATTTGCAAATAGAAGAAAATCGTTTGGCACAAAGAATAGGTCTAGAACGCGAACGCTTGATGCGCCAACGTATGCAGGAACAAATTGCTGCACAACAACAACAGTTAGCAGAAGAACGTGCGCAACGTAAGGCGGATATTGA
>JAFZVH010000058.1 GCA_017617915.1 Alphaproteobacteria bacterium | reverse complement strand
GAACGACAATATCGTTGTAAATTTTAACCATAGCAAAGCGCATAATATCGGCCTCGAACCCCTGAATTGGGGCGTTGATTGCAGCGCGCACAGCATACGCACGCAGGCGCGGATTTTTGATTTCTGGCAATTCTATGCGGCGTCCCCATGGGGTATAGACGCAGGCATGTTCGGTTGCAAAAGCCTTGATATAATCTATGTATTCCTTGATTTCAGGCAGGCCCGCCATATAAGAATTTATGATTGCTTGGGCTGCGGCCCGCGAAGTGTTTAATTGTGCGGCCAATCCGAACGAAGATACGCCGTATATAATTGAAAAGTTCACAGTTTTTGCCGCGCGACGTAAATCTTTTGGTACAGGTTCGGATTCCGGGATATTGAAAATTTTACGCGCAGTTTGGTTGTGAATATCTTCATCCGCAATAAATGTATCTTTAAATGTTTTGATGTTCGCCACATCTGCAAGCAGGCGCAATTGCATTTGCGAATAGTCGGCCGAAATTAAAACTCTGGATTCTGGGGCAACAAAGCATTTCCTGATTTCTTCGCCAATTTCTGTTTTTACCGGAATGTTTTGCAGGTTTGGGTCACGACTGGACAAGCGACCTGTATTCGTACTGGTCTGCAAGTAAGTGGTATGAATGCGACCATCGGAACCAATTTGATGGGGCAGGCTGTCCGTATATGTTCCCGCCAGTTTTGCAATTGACCGCCACCGCAGAATCTTTTCTATTATCGGATGTTGGTCAATCAAATCGTTTAATGTATCCGCATCGGTAGAACGCTTTTTGTTTGTGGCAAGATTTAATTCATCAAACAGAACGGTTGCAAGTTGCTTTGGACTTGCAATATTAAATTCATGGCCCGCCAGTTCCCAAATTTCATCACTGATTTTCGTAAGTTGCTGATGAAACACACCCGACAATTGGTTTAATTTTGTGCGGTCAACCAGAACACCTTTGCGTTCCATTAGGGTCAATATCTGGACCAAGGGTCGGTCGCATTTTTCGTACAAATCGCACAGTTTTTCTTGCGCATCCAATTGCGGCCGAAACAGTTCGTACAATGCAAATGTAACGGCGGCATCTTCGGCAGCATAAGGATAGGCTGTGTCAACCGGCAGCATATCAAAGTGCATATCCGCATCCCGCGTTTTTGGCGGAAACAGTGATGCAAACGGTATATCGTAATGATTCAGATATTTGGCCGCCAATTCATCCATGCTGTGCGGGTGCAGTGTTCCATGCAGGGCATAGGATAACAACATTGTATCATCAATCGGTGAAATTTGTTCGATGTCCCACCCTTCGTTCGCCATAATATGTAGGTCAAATTTAATGTTGTGCCCGACCTTGGTAATTTTGTCATTGGTAAGAATAGGCCACAGTTTTTCGTGCAAATCTGTTATGCTGATTTGATTCTTGTCGAATTCGGCGCCGCCGAACAAATCTGCGCCACCAACTTTGTGCCGCAGTGGAATATAAACGCCATGCGTGGAATCTATTGCCAACGACATACCGACCATTTTATCGGTCATCTGATTCAGACCTGTTGTTTCGGTATCCAGCGCAATAACATTTTGAACTTTGGCCAAGAAGTTATCCAGTGCGTCAAGTGTCGTAATTTTTTCAAATGTCATTTTGATGTCTTGGGCGGGCGCAGGTTCCGATTTTATTTCCGCGCTTTCGGTTGGACACATTGAGCCTGCAAATTCAAATGCTGGTTGGGGATTATCGTTATGGGTTTCTGAAAAATTACGCATAATTTTGTCGGACAAAAATGGACTTTCCAGTTCTGTGCGCACAAACTTCAGTGCTGCGGCGCGATTGAACCTGAATGGCGTCAGTTTTAATCCTGCCAAATCTACATCGCGGCGCAGTGTGACCAAATCACGCGATATATATGCAGACTCGCGCCCGTCGATCAACATATTTCTGGTGCGTTCGTTTGCGACAGCATCAAGATTAGCATAAATGCCGTCCAAAGAACCGAATTGGTTAACCAGTTCGCTTGCTTTTTTAGGTCCTATGCCGCGCACACCTGGAACATTATCCGAAGAGTCACCCATAAGTGATTGAACATCTATAACTTTGTCTGGGGGAACGCCGAATTTTTCTATTACTTCGGGGATTTCAATTCGTTTTTGCTTCATGCCGTCATACAAAAACACGCAGTCTGATACCAATTGCATCATATCTTTATCGCTTGTTATAATGCGGGTTTTGTCGGCAATGCGACAATTTTGTGTCGCCAGTGTCGCAATAACATCGTCCGCTTCAACATCAGGAATACACAGTACCGGCATTCCCATTTCGGCAAGTCCTTGACGTACAAGTCTGCCTTGGGCGACTAAATCGGGTGGAGTTTCATCGCGATTTGCTTTGTAATCTGGATAAATTTTTTGACGAAAAGTTTGTCTTGATGCGTCGAACACACAAACGAAAATATCTTCGGGCTTTGCCGCCGCCAGAATCGGCAGAACCATATTCAAAAAAGTGAACACCGCACCAATTGGTGTGCCATCTGTGCGAGACAGGTTGCTGCTTACGCCGTAATATGCGCGAAATAAAACCGAATTTCCGTCAATCAGTGTCAGCATTTATGCCCCTTTGTATTTAAGTTTGGGGCGCCACGCCCCATTGTTAAAAGATATAACGTATTTTTGCACGCGCATCATAATGTAACAGGTCTGGTTTTTCACCTGCAATTTTCACGATATCCGGGATGTACAATGCGCGACCTTCAATGTCAAACTTAAACGGCAAAACCGGCACGTCCAGTGTAATACCAATCATGCCTTGATACGCCATTTTTGTGTCAAATTTGATATTGTTTGCATCATTTTTGCCTTCAAACATCATACCTGCGCCACCACCAAAGTATGGGGTTATAATTGCAGAAGGTAATTTGAAGTATGCGTTCAGTAATGCCAACTGTGCCCGCGAATCCGATTCGTTCAGATAATTATATTCGGCTTCTATACGAAACAGTGGAATATCCATACCAACCAACGCGCCAAACGATTGTGCAGAATTTGTGTCATTAGTGCTGTCAACAAATACGGTTTCCGCACCGATACCAATACTGGCGCCTGCATATAAATCAAAAATAGGATTTGCAACCGCAGGTGCAGATGTACCAGCAATAAGCGAACATAAAATAATTGATGTTTTTAACTTCATATTTATCTCCTTTATATGATAACATATTAGAAAAAGAGATGTCTATATGCAAGAAAATAAACCTGTTTTAATTGTTGGTCTGGGAAATCCTGGGGCCGAATATGAACGCACACGCCATAATGTAGGTTTTATGGCGGTAGGGTACTTGGCGGGCGCGGACGCGGTGTGGCGCAGCGAGCATTTTGCTAAAACTGCGCGGACCGATGTTGACGGTCGGCGTGTCATTTTTGCAATGCCACAAACCTATATGAATGACAGTGGGCGTGCAGTGCGTGCAATAATGGATTTTTATAAAATCCCACTTGAAAACCTGACGGTGATTCATGACGATATGGATTTGGCGACTGGTACAGTTCGTGTCAAAGTTGGTGGTGGCAGTGCAGGGCACAATGGTATCAAGTCCATAGATGCGGCGGTCGGACCCGAATATCGGCGTATTAGAATCGGTATAGATCATCCGCGCAATCTGAACCCAAACATAGATGCGGTGGATTGGGTGTTGGGGCGTTTTACAGAAGAACAGTTAGTTAAAGTTATGGATGCTGTTCGGCAAATCCAGCCTTTATTACAATAAATGTAATGTGTTGTTATTGTGATATGTTATATCCGACAAAATAGTTGATTATATTGTTGGTGGGCGATAATGTCGTTGGCGTTGTCGCGTTAGTGTCGTAATAGTACATTGCAGGAGTATAACGTGTTCCGCCTGTGCTAGAACCACTCTTTGTTGGTTCAAAATAGTTGTTCCCGTTTTGGACTTCGATAAAGGTGCCATTGCAACGAACTTGCCTGCCATTTGGGTAGTCTGTTTCCGCGGCACCACCACCAGTGACCTGATTTGCGCCAATACATATAATTTGCGTGTTTCCGCTGGCGCGTGTTAATACTGCCTTGATATTAGTGACATCGGTTGGAACGCAGATAGGTTTGTTATCAAGTTGTACGGTATGCCCATTTTCACAGCATATGCCACTGTTAGTTGCACCTGTATTTGGAATATACTCACTGCCGGAACCATCAAAGCAACAATTTGTCTGTGAGTCGGCGGTGTTGGTAAGGGACATTTGAACATTTGGTGGTACAGGACAATAGCGCCCATCATCTGTGACATCACCCATATCACTGTCGGCGATGCAAATCATTTGACCGGTACTGGACAGATGCATATTTCCCGCGGTACAACGCACATTCAAACAGTTTTTAACGTTGTCTTCGGTATGAGTGTTTTTGGCGAACCACATCAGTAATGTTGACGCATTTGTGGAAGTTAAAATCTGGTTCTGGTCATTTTCTGTTGATGAAGGGTTATATTGGCAATTACCCCAAATTCGTTCGGAAATACGGCATTTTGCACATACAGCATCATCGACCCCGTCGGCACATTCGTTGGCACAAATGTCATATATAATCGCTGGGGTATTGGTGCCATATATATCGTCATAGAATGCATATTTATGTGATCCGCTTGCAGATTTTCCAAGTAAATTTATTGCAGACATTATTGAATTCTCGCCTGCAGATGCAACGCAGTTCAGTACCTCATTCCAGCAAGAAGTGCGTTCCAATATGGCGTGACGATTTGCTGCAAATTCTACATCTTCGCACAGACCAAAGTTGCCAGAAATCGAACGGCATGCCTGTATAATGCAGTTTTGCCCAACCAATGTGCAACTTGAAATAATAGATTCATAGGTTTTGATTGTGTTTGCGTCCGAGATACCTGTTGCCCAAGATGTGTCGCCTTCGGCCCCCAATAATGCGTCACACGCAGTTTGAACGTCGGCACACATTGCCAGAGCCGTTTTGGTTGCGGCAACCCCAAATATCGATAATGCGCGTGCATCAAAATCAGTTATAGAATCAGATGCGTTAGTTAGACATTCGGTGGTCAGCGTAGTGCACGCTTGACGAATTTCTTGCAGTTTTGCGCCTTGGGCTAATTTTATTTGTGCAAGTGCATCTTCAATAAATGCATCCCAAACTTTGTCGGCAATATCTTGACAGTTCTGTGTGGCGGATTCCAAGTAGGTTTTCTTGTCCTTTAAATAAGTTAAAAACGCGTTTCCAGAATTTACGCTAACCCAACTTTGCCCGTTTTCAGGTCGCGCAATAAGCGTTTCTAAATCTGATAAATTTGGTGTCAAAAACGCGGTGCCTGTTGATGGGTCAATGTACCGCCCTGTGATATCAAGGCATTTTTCCATATTTGTCCCGCACACTGCATTATCGTACAGCAAATCCAACATCTTCTTTTTACATGTTAAAATATCATCGGAATTACGTGTTTGATATGCATCAAGACGCGAAATATCCAACAGTGCGCCGCTTTCAAAGACTTTGGTGCGCGTTTGGTCAACTTTTGATTGATAGGCCTTGGATACGGTGTTGCAATCTTGTTCGATTTGCATTTGATAACCACTGACAGCCAAGGAAAATTCTTCGTCTGTGCAAATCTCCATCGCCATTTCGCGGCATATTGGTATGGCTGCATTGTAAAGTGCAACACCAGTTTTTGTCACAGTGTTTGCACCATACAGCGAATTTACAGAATCAAATGCAGTATCCGCATTTAATGATAATGATATTGCAGACAGACCAGAACCCGTAGCGCCGGTATCATCAAATGCGCCGTTCAATTTTTTTGAAATGTCATCCAGTGTTTGTTTTGATTTGGTTTTATCCTTGGTGGCATAGTATGCATCTTCGCCCGCGGTCGCAGTGTTAATGGCATCAACATCCTTGGCATCCATATTAACCATCAACAGACGTTGATTAAAGTCCAGCATTTTGTCTTCAACTTGCGATATTTGTTGTTTTACACTGTCGAATTCTGTGGCACGCTTGGAACACGCACAACGGCGCAGATTTGCATCTTTGTTTGCGCAGAACTCGTCCATGCATTCATAGTATATTTCCCGACATTTTTGGTATTGACTTGTGCGAATGCCCGATTCGGATGTTGCGGCGCGTGCAGCGGTGCGCGCCTTACGCGTGGCGGCGGCAGTTGCCGCACCGCGTAGGGTTGTTGGACGTGTGGCGGTGCGCGCGGCATTGCGCGTTGCTAATGTTCTTGTAGCAGATTTTTGTGCATTTGTGCGCGTCACAATGTTGTCTGATGCGCCACTGCGTTGAATTACATTTTGTGTTGTGGTTGGGCGCGATTTCGCCACCGCGCGTGCGTCAGTTGCCTTTTGCGCGGTGGCATTTGTGCCGCGGGTTGTATCACGCGGACCGGTCGTTCTTTGGGCGGTTGCCTTTTGCGTGCCAGATTGACCGCCACGTACCGTCCCAGATGTTATATTGGGTGTACCAGAACGTGTGGCGGCGCGCACCATATCATCAGCAGTCGTGGCGTGCGAACTGTAAAGAGCAAGCACACCAAGGCATACGCCAAAAATGACTTTAAAGATTTTCATTCCTTCGAATATATGCTAGCAAAATAATGATTTTTAGAGCAAGCAGAAAATACGCAAATCTAACAAATTCTGGTGCGGTTAGGGGGACTTGAACCCCCACGGATTTCTCCACAGCATCCTTAGTGCTGAGCGTCTACCAATTCCGCCATAACCGCGTAGACTGCATTTGAACTGTTGCCTATTTTACATAATTTAGTTTTTTTTTCAATCTTTTTGTGATACAATACAGCAAGAATTGGATTGGAGTAATGATGAATATGAAAAATATGTGCTTAGTATATGTTGTCCTGATGGCATTTTTGCCGGATATTGCGTATTCGGCGGGCACCTACTACACTGGCGGATATCGTTCGCCACAACAGAATTATTCCAGACAGAATTATACAACGCGTCAGCAATCGGGTAACAGCAACCAGCAAACTAAACGGACTGTGTCCCCAAATGTCAATGTATATGTTGGTCGTCAGTATCAGGCATATAATCGCGATACGTCGGCGGTCGCGACCCAGACGCAGGCGCAACAGACTCAGGCTCGCAATGCCAATGCGACTGCAACGCAACAAGGATTATTCGTAAATGCGGGTATTTCGCACGAATTTGCAAATTGGAATTTTGATATGAATTCCGCAGGCAGCAAGTTGCACTATGATAATGTTCGTTGGAATGTGTTCAGTGTAGATGCCGCATATAAGTTCGGCAGCAGTACGCCGATGCAAATAGATGCGGGCTTTAAGTACGGTATGCAATTTGGCGATTCTACTATGATTGATGATGATATCACAAACGGTGGTTATTTAATCACAGAATGGTGGGATGATACAAATGACGACGGTATTGGTGACCAGTTCATAGGCAGTCAAATTGGGAATTCTTTGTCTATTGGCACCAGTGAAGGCGGTGATATGTTGGGCTTTCATGCGGGTTTCGGTTTAACGAATATGTTTAAACTTGGTGGCGCGCGCATAACACCTTCGATTGGATACAGGTATTTGAAATATAAACTTGAAACATCAAAAGATTATGGGATGACCGTTGATACAGGTTATTGTGAAGTGGTCAGTGGCAGTAATGAAACACAATGCAACCCTATTATTATTCTGCAATATGGTGATGCACAACAGGTTTTGTGGGAACCAACCTATGATGACCAGGGTTTTATACAAATTACCCCAGGTGCCACAGGTATTAGCACCGAAGGAACATATAAATTTGTCTTGCCAGGGGTCAGTCATTCTTATGAAACAACATGGATGGGACCGTATTTAGCGCTGGATTTGAATTATGATATCAACGCGTACAACAGTTTTAATGCACGACTTGAATTCGGTTTGCCTATGTATAATTCCCAAGGCGACCAACCATATCGTGTTGATTGGCAACATCCCAAGAGCGTAGAAGACAAAGGCAGTTTTGGCGATGCGTGGCATTTAGGTTTTGGCGCAAATTATTTAACGGCGTTGTCAGAAAGTATTTCTTTATCGCTTGGATTCACTTTTGATTACTATTCTTTGTCTGGTGGTGAAGCAAACACATATTTGAACAGTGGTTATTATATGGGAATTTATGACGCATTGTTGGCGCAGTATATTGCTGCAGGCTATACAGAAGCCTATATGTTAGAAAATGATGACAATGCCAAAACAATCAAGGCGATGCAGGATTCTGGTTGGGTGTCCAAGGTGGATGGGGAAATAGAGTCTATTTATAAATCTATGGGCATTCGTGTTGGGTTGCAGGTAAGATTTTAATTTGGTATGTGTTATATGAAACTGGCAAAGTATCTTTTTATGTTTGGTTTTTTAGGGCTGGTTATTCATGGCGCGTGGGCGGCCGAGTTAGTTGGCGCGGCATCTGTGAATGTGACCAGTGATACTGCGGCAAATGCAAAAAAAATGGCGTTTGATGAGGCGCGTCGCCAAATTATTTCCGAGGTTCTTGAGCAATATGCAGATGCCGAGGCGTTGCATACACAGGTTATGGCGGAAAAAGCATCTGTTTTAACTAATTTGATTGCCAGCTCCAGTATCAGTGGTGAACGTCAATCTGATACGACTTATTCTGCAAATATTTCAATGACACTGAATCGTCAGGCTGCTAAAAATTGGCTTGCCGATAACAGCATTCAAAATTGGCTGATTGCAACGGATGACGCAGGCGATAAATTTTTATTGATTGTTGATGCAAAGGACAGATTGGCCGATTGGATACAAATACGTCGCACAGCAACAGATAGTGGTATAGATTTAGATAATGTGTATATGGAAGGAAATCAAATGGTCTTTGTGGTGCCAACCACTAAACGTGCAGCGTTCACTATTTGGGCGCGCGAAAATGGTTGGCGGTATCGTGGTATAGATGGAAATTTACATATTTTTAAGTAAGAGGTAAAAATGAAAAAACTGTTGGTTTTGTGTTGCGCAATCGCTGCGCCGTTTGCATCGTTGGCGGATGATGTTGTTTTGGAAAAAAAGGAATTGGTTCTTGATATTCGCAGAATAGGGCTTGATTTGTCAAAAACGCAATTGAGGCACGTAGATGAATATACTAATTCCCCGATTACAGCGTTGAATACAGATGGACAAGATTATATCAAGGGCGCTTTTGATACTGTTTTAGAATACACAAAAAACAGGTTTAATTGGGATAATGGGCTGCTGATGGAATATGGTAAAACAACACTGTATCCATATAATGCACCAAAAACCGTCAACGAAAATGCTGACAAGATTTTGTTCAGCAGTAATTTATCTTATGCGTGTTGGGATTTTGATTCATTTAAACTGGGGCCAACTGTGCGTGCGGCGTACGAAACAGAATTTGAGCCCACCAAAGGTACAGATAATCGATTGAAAGTGACGCGTGGGTCGGCAGGTATTTCGCTGTTTGATTCTGATATAATTAAATCGCTGTATGTTGCAGGTATGTACGAATATGATTTTACATATGGCCATGATCAAGTTAGTAAGTTTGCAGTTGAAACAGGATGGCGCTTGGAATATTTGATTCGCGAAGGTGTCAAGTTATCAACGGACGGTTATTATCGTGAATATTTGAACTATTCAACCTATGTTGGCACAGATTTGGAACGCGATTTAAGTGTGGCGGCGCGTATGGATACAAACCTGTGGGGGGCGTTCACTATGGGACCATATGTGCAATATCGCCGTGCCAAGGCGCGCGATGCCGAACACTATGGCAGTAATTTGATGATAGGCATTTCTTTCAACTATATCAACAAGTTCGGATTGCAATAAAACATATCGGCAGGAGGCCGGTTGAATATTCAATAAATCGGGCTATGTAGTGAAATTAGTTCTTGCCATCTTGCCGTCTTTTTCAGATGGCATTTTTCTTTTGATAAAGGGGTTAAGAGATGGGTGCGTTTAAAAGGAATCTTGTGCTGGGGCAGAAAATAGCAGAAATTATGGAAACAATAAATATACCAATAGGGTTGACCGCGGATGTCTTTGGTGGAATGTTGCCCGAGGTTTTATTGCATAAACTGAAATATGGAGCCTTTATCCGCCAACAACACTAAATTTGATTTCTGTGGCGGCGCCGGTTGTATCAACTGTGCGTAATATATGTTCGCCCATTGGCACACGGTATTCTAGTGTTTCACCGTTTTTTGTGCTGCCCAATGTTTTATCATCTAAAAACCACATCAGTTTAGTATTTTGATCTGCGCCGAATGCCATAAATCCAACAGGTTCAACATCCATATCAGATGTGATAACAATTTTTGAATCTGCCATTGGGGATGCTATGATTGGGGCGGGCTGCAGGTCCGGCAGGTTATTTATATCGCATTCAGGCAAAAATTTTGGCGCAATCTTGCGTTTAATACCCGCGCGCTGAAACAAATCCAGATACTGACCATCCCAAAATTCATACACCGCCATATGGGTTGTCTTTGGGTCGGCATTGCACGCGCGCAGATTTGTTTTGTTGTCAATTGCGACAGCCCGATGAATTTTGTTTTGGGCGATTGGCGATTTACCAGGTATAAAATAGCCCCATGTCTTTTTTGGACAATACGGTCCCGCAATATCGCCACCAATTTCGCACATTTCTACCTTGGTTATATTCATATCTTCACGCAAAAAGTCATTGTTTTGAATGGGTGCGCCATTTTCTGCCATATACTTTTGTACAGTGTGTGCCAAGGAAAAATATATCGGTGCCGCAGTGCGTGCGCCACTGAATGCGTTGTTCGGCGTGCCATCAAAGTTTCCGACCCAAACAACCAAAACCATATCGCCAAAAATACCCGCAGTCCACGCATCACGATATGATGACGATGTTCCTGTTTTCCAATAGTGTTTGATTGTGTTTGTTGTCCCGCGGGTAAAGGGTATTTTTTTTGTTGGGGCTACATTGCGCCCAAGTATATCAAGCGTAAGGAAGAAAGCCTCGGGCGAAAGCACAGAGTTTATTGTTGTTGGGGCTTCGACTAAGTAAAATTTAAGTTTTTTACGCGTGCCAAGATTTGCCATGGTCGCATATATATCCGCCAATTCTAACATTGATACTTCGGCACCGCCCAGTGCAACCGATACGCCATAGTGTTCTGGGGGTTGTAAATTTGATACACCTGATTGCTGTAATATTTTATAAAACTTTTTTGTTCCAATTTGCCGCAGTAAATTTATCGCAGGAATATTGCGCGAACGCGTCAGCGCATCACGCGCCAAAATTGGGCCAAAAAATTCATTGTCGGAATTTTCTGGGGCGTAAATACCAAAACTTACCGGCGTGTCGCGCAGTAAACTGAACCCATGGATTAGTCCGTTATCTATGGCGGTGGCATAAATCAAGGGCTTTAATGTTGAACCGGGGCTGCGGCGCGCGCGGACACCGTCGTTTTCGCCATAGATATTGCGATTAAAATAATCCCCAGAGCCAATGTATGCTAAAACCTCCATTGTTTTATAATTTAACAAAACGGCGGCGGCATTTGTGACACCTGTTTTCTTGCGACCAGATATTTCATCGCGCAACGCGCGTTCTAATTTTTTCTGAAGATTAAAATCAAGCGTGGTTATAATTTGTTGGCGATGTCCGTCAATTTTTTGTGTGTTCATATTGTCAACAAAGTGTGGCGCCAAAAAGGGCAGGTCGGCGGGCGCGCGTACCTGCAGTGGCATTTTTGCCAGTGTGATTAAATCTTGGTCTGTCGGGTTTTCCGCCACCCACCGCGCAGCCAAGTTGTGTCGCATATTTTCTATGTTTTTGATTCCTCGGCTTGTGTTTAGACCACGCTTGGTCGGGTTTTGCGGCACAGTTGCCAATGTAATAGATTCTATTTTGGTCAAGTTATCTGCGGTTTTATCAAAATATATTTTTGATGCTGCGCCTATGCCTTCAATATTGCCTCCATACGGCGCAAGGTTAAAATAAGCTTCGATAATTTCTGATTTTGAATGAAACAAGTCAATGTACATTGCTGCAGCAATTTGTTTCAGTTTGCCTAATGTTGTTTTGCTGTTTATGTCATATATCAGACGTGCAACCTGCATAGTAATTGTTGATGCGCCAACAGGATGCGTGTCGCCCCTGAAATATTGTCGCGCGGCACGCAACATTGAAACAGGGTTGATGCCAAAGTGATGATAAAAGTGTTTGTCTTCGTATAAAATAACTGCGTTGATTATGTGCGGACTGATTTCAGATAGCGGCGTAAAAATTCTGTACTTGTCATCGTCGGTCAGGGTTATTCGCAACAACTGGCCATTGCGGTCATAATATGCGCGTGAAAAAGAAATATCCTGTAACAGTGGCGCAACAAATATGAATCTGAGAATCGCCCAGATAACGACAATAACACCCAGTATTAAACCAAATTTAAGAAATTTATTTCGCTTCATTTGATACTGTAAAGGTTCCAGATTCGCCGGTTGCATTCAGTGCAGCATTATACATGTCAGATGCATATATTGCCGGCACTGCGAATGTACCTGCCGCAGAAAGTTGTGCGCGATAAGTAAAGACAGCGGGTTCGCGCGACAGTGCGGTATATATCAAGATTCTGTCTTCGTGGATTTCGCTGAATTCTCGGTCACCAGTTAAACTGTCTGCCAATGGTATAAATCCGCCAGGCAGTAGGTCTGATATTACTGCGTTATCTATTTTGTCGGTGCCCCCGCGAGTGCGCGCAACAATTTTGACATCGACAATTTCTCCGATTTCCCCAGTTTCAATTTCTTTGCCGCTTTGGTCATAATATATACGCGAAATTTCAATGCCGTTCGATGCGGGCAGGGCGGTTTTAGGGAAACCTTGTTGGACAAATGCGGCAAACAATGTGTTCGATTTGTCACACTTTGGGCAATTTATGCGTAATTTTGTCACATCGTTTGGAACTGTAATTGCGACCAATTCTGGGGTGGTGTCGCCTTTTAACTGTCTGTCATCGTTTGTCAAGACACTGATATCATCCAGCGTTGCCGAATTGTTATCTTGTTCTGTTGCCATTGCCATAACAATCGCCGCCGCGGTAAAGGAATCATACAGACCTGCGTTTATATAGTCTTGAATAATTTTAAGACCCTTGGTGTCATTTGTATTGAAATATCTGCGCGCAAGCATCGTATACTGGGCGTCATTTGCAACAGAATTGTTGAATGTATTGGTGTGCTTGGTCGTCTGCCCAATACGATAACGCGAAATCAAATCGGCACCTTTATCGATTTGTTTCAGCATTTTATAAGACGCGGCGATATACGGACCTATGATAGTAGATTCCCAATTTTTTATATTTTGCTTAGCATATTCTTGCAGTGCGTCAATATAACTTGTTGTGACATAGTCATTTTGGGTCAGAGTGTATATCGCCAAGGCTTTTGCCAAAGCGGTATCAAAATTGGTTGTTGGCTGGCCCGCAAATTCGCGCAAGTAATCGATGCCACGTGCGAATACAGATTGGGGTACACTGAATCCGTTTTGGCGCGCAAGACTTAAAAAGTTCATTACGTACGCGGTCAGATAGGCGGTGCGCGCATCGCTCATATCATCGGTATATCTGGTGCTGGTCGCCCATTCGCCAAATGAACCGTCTGGGTTTTGCCGATTCATCAAAACCTGAACAGTCTTTGATATTTTATCGCTGGAATTTGAATAAGTTGTTCCAATCATTTTGTTGTCCGCCAGCAATACATAGGGCAATGTGCGGGATACCAGTTGTTCGGTACAATCATATTCATAATTTTCAAGATACATAACCAATGGGCGCGCAAATATCGCAGGTGTTTTGGCGATGAATAAATTGCGCGTTTGTTTTTCTGTGAACATATCGTTGGTCAGATTGCGCAGTTGTATGCTTGGTGCATTTAACACATTTGTTTTAATTTCTGTTTGTTTGGTTGTAGTTGGTCGCACAGACAAACTTGCATTTGTTTTGCGGTTCAAGATTTGTCCGCCATCGGCGCCCAGTAATTTGGCGGATACATCTATATCACCTGGGCCAATATTCGCACCTGCGGTAACATTTATTGTCCACAGTTTTTCTGTGTTTTCTGGCAAAGGCATTGTGATGGTGGTATCTGGTAGCGATAACAGCGCGCCCTTGGTATCGGCGGTTGCAGTGACAGTTGCGTTGTCGCCAGATTTTGGTGCAAGGTTAGATATAATCGTATTCACAACAAAATTATCATTTGGGGCAACAAATGTGGGGGCAGATACAGATATTACAACGGGTGATTGAATTTTGGTTGTTGCATTTGCACCGCCAATCGCGCCAACATTTGCGGCAACGGCGAAAACACTTATTTCGCCATTAAAATATTCCGGAATATCAAAAGTTATTTCTTTGGTTTCATTTGCAGTGGTTTTTATGATACCCGACGCAAAGGCAACAGATGGCAAATTATTGCGCGCAAATGGGTTGGTTAAAGGCGAATCCAAACCGGTTGCTTCATCTGTGAAATCACCACCACCAGTTTTGGCAACTTCGCGCAATATCTTGTATTCAGGCAACAGCAGAGATAAAATCTGGGTTGTTTCAACCTGTAAAGCCGCCTTTTGGAAAAAGTATTTTATTGGATTTGGAATTTTATACTTGGCGACCTGCAAAATTCCAGTGTTGACCGCAAATATCATGGACGCGGCGTCTTGATTTGTGGTGTATTCTATTTTTAGTTTATTGTCGCGGATGATTTCTGGAACGGTTAGTGTTGCACCAATCTTGCGATTATCTAATTTTGTTGTAAATGGTGCCACCGCGTATGTATAAGGTGTGGTGAATATGTCACGACTTGCAATATCGCGAACAAAGGAAACATTTATATAACCAGTGCCTTCAAAATCTGCGGGTAATACAATTTGCTGGGTTGAAGATGTGGTTTTGGCAACGAACCATTTATGTGCATAAACTTTGTCGCGTTCAATGGTAATTAGTCCAGTGCCTGTATATGGTGCGATAATTCCAATATTTATTGTGTCGCCAGGTTTATATTCTGTTGCGTCAAGTTTCACCTTTAATTCTGCATTATTATTTGCGGTTAAATCCAAATTTTCATCTGCGGCAACAAAGTATTCAAGATTTGCTAGGATATTTCCCGCCTTGTCCGTCACCTGAAGATAATATGTGCCACCATTTGCAGTATCTAACTTTATTTCGGTTCCATCTCGCCCAATCGCAAAAACTTCTTCTTTGACAACCGTATTGCGCGAAACGGTTTGATATTTATACTGGTTATTCGTATCTTTGACCAAACTTATCAAATTTTCCCGACGCACTAAACGCAGGGTTAAATCAGATAATTCAGTTGGTAAAGCATAGCTGTCTATGGCCAAGAATTTAATAGTCTTGACGTCGTTGCGATTTATATAATCCAGATTAGAACTCGTTTTGTATCCCACCAAATAATCAAGATTTGACACACGCGAACTTATCGCCGTTTGAACAGCCTTGCCATCGCTGCCGTCAAAGCCGTTGACTCGCACCGTCAGCATATAAGTACCAACAGGTATTTCGCGGTCAAAAGTTATATTTAGTTGTGAGTTGCCGTTTTCGTTTGTTCTGGATTCGTTGGTATCTGTGGTAAAGGTTTCAAGATTCTGACTAATTTGCTTACCTGATACGCTGTTGGTGTTTGGTGTAAATGTATAATCTGGGTACTGGGTAAAATGAAAATCCGACATACGCAGTGTCGCAGTTGCGTTCACACGACGATTTGTCGCAGGTGTGCCGTACAAGTTATTTAATGCGACGTTTATCATTAGATTATTCGAACCAATCCATCCGTCTGGGTTAGCATTGTCCAAGTTTGCTGTAAGTTTCATTGTGTCGGGCACAAATTCTTGTACAGAAAAACTTGTGCTGCCGATTGAATCTTGAATATGACCACGTTTGTTGACGGTATAGACCATAACGCTGTATTCGCCAAGTGGCGCACTGGTCATAAGTTTATAATTTATGTCAAACATACCATTGGCACCAAGCGAGATTTTTTTATCCAGCACTGTTCGACCACGCGGATCTGTGATTTCAACCTTGATAGGTGTGTCCGCTACGCTGGTAAAAGTTTTGTTTTCAACAATCGCGCCAATTGTGACTGTTTCGCCGCCACGATATATTCCGCGGTCAGAAAACACAAAGGCCATTAGAGGTGTTGTAAATGAAGAATAAATTCCACCAACATCAAATTTAGAATATTCATCTGTTTGTGCCGCGTCTGCATAGTATGGAATAAACGAAACATCAGAATCATGACGCGCGACAATTGCCACTGGTTCTTTTTCATTTTTATATTCGTCATAGGCAAAGCGCGGAATGTCTGCACGTCCGTCAGAATCTGTGACACCCGCCCAAATTGGTTGACCATTGCGCCCTAAAACAGTTATGTCCGTATCTGCGGCGGGCGCGCCCGAAGATATTTGTGACACGAATACCGACGAACTGTTGTCCAAGTTGATTTTGCGTATAATACCCAAATCTGTTAGCAAGATAAGTCGTGCGTCACTGTATTCTGCATCTGATTCTGTTGCGCCAGTTTTGATGACAAAGATGCCAGTTTGGTCTTGATATGTGCGGTCCATATATTCGCCCAAGTTCAGTGATGCATAATTGACGTGATTCTTCGCAGTGTTTGAAAAAGGAATCTTTTTTCGAAATACAACGGCCATATCGTATGCATCAAATGTCCAAGGAGCGCGGAAGTTTACCCCAGAAAACAAGTTATATGTTTGTGTAATAAGGTGGTTTATTTCGCGTGATTCTATTTTGTACAGATTTATGTATGCGGTTTTTACGCCACCGCGTGCAACAATCCCCAGTGTTTGGTCACCCGCCAAAGATAGCAGTGCGCCATTGCCGGCGATTTTGACACTTTGTTCTGGATAGGCAACATTTATCACGCGGTTTAGACCGTTTTGTGATATGAAACCATTTTCTGATTTAATGCCAGATTTTATGTCTATATATATATAACGTGGCAAAGTATCAGATACTTCATAGGCAAAGGCATACTGGTAAGTGCCCCCGGGATTTGCAAATTCGGATAACGCAAGGTTCAGTTTTTGTGATTTTTTGATTATTTCTGGTGTGACTTCATCGGTACCCCACGCGTGCGATTCGTCCGATTCATTATCAGACGCGTGCAGTGGTAACAGATATGCACTTATGTATTTATTCCAATCTATTTTATTTTTGGCGGTCGCAGACAGTTCAACCAATACCATCTGGCGCGGATTACCGTCTTTGTCATCGGCACTGATGCTTGCGATATCCAAGATTTTGAAAAATGCATCTTCTGGATTTATGATTGTTTTTGCAGTGATTTTTTCTGTGCGTGATTTGTTATCCGAATCAGGTACACGATTCAATTTAAAACGCAAAGTCTGGGTTTTATCGGTAATTCTAATGGGGTCGGTTTGAATTATTGCAGTTCGCATATATCGGTCGAACTTTACGTTAAAGTTCAGGTTCTTGCCATCCAGTCGCATTGAAACCTTGTCGTCAAAATCTTTGGCGGATACAGGATAGTTAAAAGACACAACCGCAACACCAACCACAGACTTATCATTCCCAGATACAGGATAAACATTGAAAATGTCAGTATGAGCCGAAATAGGCGCGGTTGTAAAAGATACTGTTTTTGTATTGGGACGCGCGTCAGGTGCAAATAATTTGTCGGCGATTTTTATTTCAAATTTAGTATTCGCAGGCCAATTTTGTTCGGGCGCAAAGCGGATTGTGTGTGGCGTTGTCATTGTCCATGTCCCACGCACAGCGGGACGAATTTTGATATTTTGCGCAAGGCTTGCACCAGAATTATTCATATTGAATGCGGGTGCATTTACACCAGATGCGCCTTCGTAAGATATCTGAACGCCAGATGCGGGCACAATATTGCGATTGTTGTTCACATCAGGTATGTTTTCGTATAATACAGCAGAATTGTCATCAGAAAAGTGCGCGTGCGTTGGATTAGATACATACGCATCGAATCGCACAGCGTTTTTAGCATCCATCGCCATCCAAAACAGTGCGCCGCCAATCAGGCCCAGACCAATAATTGGCCAGAAAAACCGCCAAAACTTGCGATGTATGGAAGTTTGCTTCTTTTTCTTCATACGATATTTCCGTTCCCACCTTTGATGCATATATTAGAATATAAATATAAAAACACAAGTTCTAAATTATATTCGTTGCTAACCCCAACTTTTCCCTTGCTTTTTCGGTTTTTTTGTCCCATAATGCGGGCACGCGTTTCAGTAATGGACCGCGAAGAACACAGGCGACGGGTATAATTTCTGTCCAGAATATCTGGTTTTTTACACCTGTTGCCGAGGATAACAACAGAAATAAAAGGATAAATCATGGCATTGCCAACTTTTACTATGCAGCAACTGATGGAGGCTGGCGTTCACTTTGGGCACCACACCCGTCGTTGGAACCCGTTGATGACCCCATACGTTTATGGTGTTAAAGATAAAATTCATATTATCAATTTGAACAAGACTGCACCGTTATTGCACCGCGCATTGGTTGCGTTGGAGGCGATTGCCGCCGCCGGTGGTAAAGTGTTGTTCGTTGCGACCAAGCACCAGGCCAAAGATATTGTTAAAGATGCCGCAGAACGTTGCGGTCAATTCTATGTGAACAATCGTTGGTTGGGTGGTATGTTGACCAACTGGACAACGGTTTCGCAATCTATTCGCCGTCTGAAAAAGATGGAAGCCGACATCGAAAACGCCGACAAATTGGGCTTGACCAAGAAAGAAGTCGGTGTGATGACCAAAGAAGTTGCAAAACTGCGCGACATTTTCGGTGGTATCTTGGATATGCACGGAATTCCACAGGTTATGATTGTTATTGATGTGCCACGCGAAATGAACGCGGTACGCGAAGCGAAAAACTTGGACATTCCAACTATCGCAATCTGCGATACTAACGCGAACCCTGAAATGGTTGACTATCCTGTTCCGGGTAATGATGACGCGGCACGCGCAACACAACTGTATTGTGACTTGTTTGTAGATGCGATTTTGTCTGGTATTGAAAAACGCCTTGGTGGCGCGGCCGGCAAAAAAGTCGAAGCATCTATGGATGATGAACACGATGCAATGGAAGATGAAATCAAAGACAAAGAATTGAAACAAAAGTCTAAAACATCTGTTGCACGCGAAGTCCGTCGTGGCAAATTGGCGGAAAAAGCCGACAAATAATTAAATATGTGTTGCCCGACGCTTTGTCGGGCAACCAAATCAATTTTCAAAAAATGGGAGATTAAAAATGGCAGAAGTAACCGCAAAACTTATTCAAGAACTGCGCGAAAAAACATCCGCAGGTATGATGGATTGCAAGAAAGCACTGACCGAAACAAACGGTGATATCGAAGCGGCGGCAGATTGGCTGCGCCAGAAAGGTATCGTCAAAGCGGCGTCCAAGGCGGGTCGTGTCGCGGCATCGGGCTTGGTGACCGTTGTAAAGTGCGACAATATGGGCTGTGTCGTTGAATTGAACGCGGAAACAGACTTTGTCGCGAAAAACGATAAATTCCAAAAGTTGGTTGCCGATGTTGCAGGCAAAGCATTGGAATTGTCTGGTGATTTTGACGCAACACTGGCGGCGGTCAAAGACGATATCGCGGCAACTATTGCGACAATTGGTGAAAATATGAACTTGCGCCGTATTGCAAAGGTTTCTGGTCAGCATATTTTCAGTTATATTCACAATGCTTTGGTCCCAGGTATGGGGCAAATTGGTGTTGCGGTCGCAATTGACGGTGATTCCGATAAAATCGCAGAAGTTGGTCCAAAAATTGCTATGCACATTGCAGCGAATAAACCTGAATTTATGACGATTGCTGATGTTGACCCTGTGGCGGTTGAACGCGAAAAGAAAGTGTTCATCGAATCTGGCGCAACGGCGGGCAAGCCTGAAAATATCGTTGAAAAGATGGTCGAAGGCCGTATTAAAAAATACTATGCAGAATCCGTTTTGGAAGAACAGCCGTTCGTTATGGACCCAAGTAAATCTGTGAAACAGGTCTTGGACGAAGCAGGTGGTAAATTGGCGGGGTTTGCATATTTCGTGCTTGGTGAAGGTATCGAAAAGCGCGAAGATAACCTTGCCGATGAAGTTGCAAAAATGTTGAAATAAAGCAAATCGGATTTTAATTTAACAGGCGCGTCTGCGCCTGTTTTTTTGTTGAATATTGCGCCGATTTTGGTTAAAATACAGGGAAAATGAAGAGGTTTAAAATGCAAAATGATTTGTTGCATGAGTTGGAAGTGCGTGGTTTTATAAACCAGTGTTCAAATATGGATGCGTTGAACGATGCGCTGAATAATGGGAAAATTACCGCATATTTGGGGTCTGACCCAACCGCAGATTCTTTGCATGTTGGGCATTTGGTGCCGGTTATGATGATGCGTTGGTTGCAACGGTTTGGTCATCGGCCTTTGATGTTGGTTGGTGGTGCAACAGGGCGCATTGGTGATCCTTCGGGTCGCGACAGTGGTCGCCCAATGATGACCGAAGAAGTGTTGGCGAAAAATATTGCGGGCCTTAAAAAGTCTTATTCAAAGTTTTTGCATTTTGGCGAAGGCAAATCTGACGCGTTGATTGTTGATAACTATGATTGGATGAAAAATTACAGCCATATGGATTTCCTTGCGCAGTTCGGGACAGATTTTACTGTGCCGCGTATGTTGTCTATGGAAAGTGTAAAGCGCCGGTTGGACAATGGAATGACCTTTTTAGAGTTTAACTATATGACTTTTCAGGCGGTGGACTTTTTGACGCTGTATAATAAATATGGTTGCTCGTTGCAACTGTGCGGTGCAGACCAATGGGGCAACGCGGTTATGGGCATCGAACTGATACGCAAAAAATTGGGCAAAGAAGCGTTCGTCTTGTCAACTGCGTTGATTACCGATGCTGCAGGAAATAAAATTGGCAAATCTGCGGGTAATGCGGTTTGGGTTAATGAAGACAAATTGTCGCCATATGAATACTGGCAATATTTCCGCAATACGCCAGACGAATTGGTTGAAAAGTTCCTTAAAATCTTTACTGAAATTCCGATGGATGAAATTGAAAAATTGGGCAAGTTGCAAGGTGCGGAACTGAACGAAGCAAAAAAGGTTTTGGCGCGTGCGGCAACAACAATCGCGCATGGCGCAGATGCGGCAAATGCGGCCGAAACCGCGGCGGCGGCACTGTTTGCGGGTGGTGCAGATATGGACAATGTGCCGACCAAGGAAATCAAAATGGATGCGTCGATGGGGGTGTTGGATTTCTTGTGTGCGGCGGGTTTGTTCGATTCTAAATCTGATGCGCGCCGTATGATAGAGCAAGGTGGTATCCAGATTGACGGCGAAAAATTGACTGATTGGCGCGCGACGATTGAACCAAAGTCAGAATTTATGGTTCAACGTGGCAAAAAAACACATTTGAAAGTGGTCGTGAAATAATGCGCTTTATGCTTCTGGTTTTGGCAATCATTTTTGGCGGTATGGCCATGGGTCACGCCGAACCGACAGAACTGGATCAAATTCAAACGCAAATTCGTCAAACCGAGCAGAAAAACAAACAATTGGTAGAGCAGGTTAAAACATCTGATCGCGATGTTGCCAAGACTAAAAAGCAATTGGTGACGGCGGCGGACAAGGTTTCGTCACTGGAAGAACTGCGTGCGGATTTGGCGAAAAAGATTGCAGAGTTGGATGCGCAGCGCGAGGTGATAACCGCAGAAATCGAAAAAAACCGCGAACGAGTTGCCGATGCTGTCACGTCTGTTTTGTTGGTCGCGGAACACCCGAGTTTTGATACGGATGATATGCATGACTTTGTTTTGACTTCGGCGGTGATGGCGGGTTTGTCAGATAATTTGGACCAAGCGATAGATACAGCGGCGGCCCAAATATCAGAACTGGATAAAATTCGTGCCGCGCGTGCCATAGAAAAAGAAAAACTTGACCGTACAGCAAAAAAATATGCCGATGAAAAAAGTTGGCTGGACAAATTGTTGCGCCGTCGTTCCGCACAAAATGAAAAACTGCGCAATGAACAGTTGGCAACCCAGCAGAAATTGCGTGAGTTGTCTATTCGGGCGAAAAGTATATCGGAATTGTCTGCGGGTGTCGGCAGTTCGGAAATGTCGGCAGATTCGCGTTTTTCTGTGCGAAAGTTAAATTTGCCTGTGCGCGGGCATATTGTGGTTCGCTATGGCGAAAAGACTGCGTTGGGCTTGAAATCTGACGGTTGGCGAATTCGTACGCATTCAGATGCGCTTGTGACGGCGCCCGCCGATGGAACCGTAAAATTTGCCGATGCGTTCAAAGGCTTTGGGCGTGTCATAATCATTTCGCATAAAAATGGATACAATACGGTTATGACGAATCTTGGTGATATTGACGCGGTTGTTGGGCAAGAGGTTTTGGCGGGCGAACCGGTTGGGCGTATGGATTCTGCACGGCCTGAAATGTATATGGAGGTTCGGCGTGGCGACAAATCGATTGACCCGATACGTTTGTTCAGAGAAGATTGAATTTAATACTTGACAAAATAAATAATTAGTATTACATTTGTCGGTATGACAATAGAACTTGATAAACTTGATCATGGTCGTGAAACTTATGCCACTTATTATGGCGACCGCTTTGTATTAAAGCGGCCTTTGCCAATGTTTTCTGATGAACAAAAGCAAAAGTGGCTGGAAAAACAGCATAAAACCAAGGAAACCATAGATGCGATTCGTGCGGTGAATCATACTGTTTATAATATTCCGAATATGGAATTTATTAACGATGATGAATACCAGATTCTGGAAGAACGTGCGCCAGGGGAAAAATTGACCAAAGATTTGTTTCGCAGTTTGTCAAAGCGCCAGCGTTTGGAAATTATCAACAGTATTGGGACTTTTTTGGTCGATATGAATGAATTAAAACTCCCGATTCCAGAACAGAACCATAAAATCACCAGTGAATTTAAGTTCGATGTGTTGTCGCACTTTGTAAATAATCGGATGGGCGAATGGTTCAGAAAGAATGAAGTTCTGCAAATGAAGAAGTTTTGCGAACAGATAGATTCTTTTACCTATGATACCTATCGTGCATGGTCGCATGGAGATTTGAATTCTGGAAATGTGTATTACGATGAAAAGACCAGCACTTTATCGTTCATAGACTTTGCCGAGGCCGATTATAATCTTATCTATGCAGATATTTTTGCGCCGTTGCAAACAGATTTGCAGATAGAACGCCAAGTTTATGAGAAGTATGCGGAATATCATCAACCGTCTTTGTGGCGGATGCTTAGTATTCGCAATCCCAAAATGCAAGAACTGATGAAATATCGCGCCGAAAGCGTTTTGATGAAACGTTTCCTTAAGGCTTCGCGTGATTTGCGCAAAAATCCACAGTCTGAGAAAGGCAAACAAAACACCAAGGCAAAAATTGCATTTATGCGCGAACAGATGGCGGCGATTTTGGCGCTGGAGCAGCGGTTTGCGAAAAAGAAATAACAGAAAAATCGTGTTGCGGACACGATTTTTTTATTATAGACTGCATACAACACAAGGAAAAGGTTTGACAATGTTGAAAAAAATTTTGATTTTGTTGGCGTGCCTTGCGCCGATTATGGTGGATGCAGTTGCGGCGGAAAAAAAGAAGAAAGAAGAGCCGATTGTGCATCTGACGGACGAACAGATTTATGAAGAGTTAAAGAAACTTGCGTTGGTGTTCGAATTGTCGCGCGACAATTTTGTAGAAGAGGTTGACGAGCGTAAAATGTTGGAAGGCGCGATGAACGGAATGCTTGGGGCACTGGATCCGCATTCGTCTTATTTGTCGGCGGACGATTTCAAAGACTTTAATGATAAATCTCAAGGTGAATTTGGCGGACTGGGGATTCAGATAACTTCGGACAGGGGCGCGGTGCGTGTTATTTCGCCAATTGACGATACACCGGCGGCGCGTGCAGGTATCAAGGCGGGCGACTATATCACGCATATAGATGATGAGCCTGTGTTTGATTTAACACTTAATCAGGCGGTGAAAAAGATGAAGGGGCGCCCAGGAACGCGTGTCAAATTGACGGTGATTTCTGATGACGGCGATCGCGAACCGAAAACATTGACCCTGAAACGCGCGATTATCAAAGTTCAGTCGGTAAAGCATTCTGAAAAAACATTGGCCGATGCGGATGAAGACGCACCGCATGTTGGCTATATCCGCATTTCAGACTTTGGTGCGACGACGGCCAAAGACTTGCGCGCGGCAATCAAAGATTTGGAAAAAAAGCAGGTTGTCGGCTATGTCTTGGATGTGCGGAATAACCCAGGTGGCTATCTGACGGCGGCGATAGAGGTTGCGGATGCATTTCTTGACGGTGGCGAAATCGTTTCTACGCGCGGCAAAGACAAAGACGACATAGACCGCAGTATGGCAAAACCTGGGGATATGATAAATGGCAAGCCTTTGGTGGTCCTTATCAATCATGGTTCGGCATCGGCATCTGAAATTGTTGCGGGCGCAATCCAAGATAATGGTCGCGGTGTGATTATGGGGTCGCAAAGTTTCGGCAAGGGCAGTGTGCAACAGCAAAAAGCCCTGGGTGATGGGACGGCAATACATTTGACGATTGCGCGCTATTATACGCCCAGTGGTACATCGATTCAAAATACTGGGATTACGCCAGATGTCGAAGTTCTGCATAGTAAGGTTGAAGTTCTGGAAAAGCGCGAAAGTATGTATTCCGAAGCGTCTTTCCGCAATTCACTGAAAAATGATGCGGCGGCCAAGAAAGCGAAAAAGAAGTCTGATAAATCTGAATCTAAATCTGACGACGATGACGACAAAGATTTGACCGATGCGGAAAAAGATGCGCGCGATTATCAGTTGCAGCGCGGAATGGAAATGGTTATTGCGATGGCCAAGATGACCGAGCATGCCAAGTCCGCCGCGCCGAAACCAGATAAAAAAGACTAAATAATAATTTATGTTATCGGGGCAACCGCCCCGATTTTTTTATCGTAACAATTCCTTGCCTTATTATAAAAATCGGCCTATCATTGGGCGATGTAAAAAAACGAAAGGCAGAAATATTATGGCAAATCTAATTGTTGATGGAAACTGGGCGGCCGCAGATGTCGCGTATCGCTGTGTTGACTTTGCTGCGATTTATCCAATCACCCCCAGCAGTACTATGGGCGAACTGGCCGATGAATGGTCGTTCCAGCACAAGAAAAATATCTGGGGCGCGATCCCGCAAATAATTGAAATGGAATCCGAGGGTGGTGCCGCGGGTGCAATGCATGGCGCGTTGCAGATGGGTGCGTTGGCGACAACATTTACCGCATCCCAAGGTTTGCTGTTGATGATTCCGAACATGTATAAAATCGCCGGTGAACAGACGCCGTTTGTTATGCATGTTGCCGCGCGCGCGTTGGCGACGCATGCGCTGTCGATTTTCGGCGACCACAGTGATGTTATGGCGGTACGTTCTACGGGTTTTGCAATGTTGTCTTCGCACAATGTGCAACAGGCGCATGATATGGCCGCAATTGCGCATGCCGCAACACTGCGCGCACGCGTGCCGTTTGTGCATTTCTTTGATGGTTTCCGCACAAGTCATGAAGAATCGCGATTGAATCGAATCGATGACGAAGTTTTGCGCAAAATGTTGCCGGAAAAACTTGTTGCCGAATATCATGCGCGCGGAATGAATCCTGATAACCCGTCGATTCGCGGAACGGCGCAAAACCCCGATGTGTATTTCCAAGGGCGCGAGGCCGCAAACGAACTGTACGCCCGCACGCCAGAAATTGTAGCAGAGTGCATGGATGAATTTGCGCAGCTGACCGGTCGGAAGTATTCTTTGGTTGAATATGTCGGCGACAGCAAGGCCGAAAATGTTATTGTTGCGATGGGTTCGGCGTGTGAGACTATCGAAGAAACTATGGCGCATTTGCCTGCGGGCTTTGGCTTGATAAAGATTCATTTGTATCGTCCATTTCCGGTTCAGGCTTTCTTGGCCACGTTGCCGAAAACTGTGCGGCAAATTGCGGTCTTGGACAGGACGAAAGAGGCGGGCGCCGTTGGCGAGCCACTTTATACAGATGTTAAATCTGTGGTGGGTGACCGCGCCGCAGTCTTTGGTGGCCGCTATGGTTTAGGTTCCAAGGAATTCAAGCCCCGCGATGTTGCCGCCGTGTTCGAAAATATGAAACGCAAAACTTTGCATCATAATTTTACCGTTGGCATCGAAGACGATTTGACGGGATTGTCGCTGAAAACAGACCCTGCGTTTTCTGTGGAAGACCCGAATTTCAAAACCGCGATTCTGTATGGAATTGGCAGTGATGGAACCGTTGGCGCCGTCAAAAATATTGTAAAAATTGTTGGTGAAAATTCTGATTTATATCCGCAGTCTTATGCTGTGTATGATTCGAAAAAATCTGGCGGACTTACTGCGTCGCACATTCGGTTCGCAGACCGCCCGATTCAAAGTCAATACTTGGTCGAGGTTGCCGATTTTATCAGTGTTTCTAACTTTGTGATAGCCCAACGTTTTGATGTTTTCCGCGGGTTGCGTGCCGGCGGTACAGTGATGATAAATACCGCCCTTGCGCCCGATGTCGCATTTGCAAACTTGCCGCGTGATGCACAAGAGCATTTGATGCGGATGCGTGCAAATGTCTATTTCTTGGATGCAAATGGCGCCGCCGCAGAATTGGGATTGGGCAACAGAATAAATACCTTTATAATGTTGAATTTCTTTAACCTGACGCGCGTTATTGACCCACAGGTTGCCGCGGAATCGGCCAAGACCGCAATTGAAAAGACCTATAAGAAAAAGGGGATGGATGTTGTTCAGGCGAACTGGGCGGCGGTTGATCGTGCGGCGAATTATTTGAAAAAATTCGATTTGCCGTCATCTGTGTCGAATTTTGCACCTGATTTTGTGTCGGCAATGACCGCGGATGCGCCGAACGAAATTGCGGGTACACTGGGTGAAATGGCCGCGGGGCGGGGCGATTCGTTGCCTGTGTCGCGGTTTAAAATAGATGGGCAATTTGGTGCGGGTCAATATCCGGTTGGTACGTCAAAGTATGAAAAGCGCGCAATTTCACCGCGTGTTGCAAAGTGCGATTTGGAAAAGTGCATTCAATGTGGCAAGTGTTCAATGCTGTGTCCGCATGCGGCGATTCGTATCAAGGCCATGACGGCCGAGCAGGCGGATGCCGCGCGCGCCAAAGGCATTACGGTTGTGCCAATGAAAACCCCAGAGCTGGGTGCGGATATGTATTTCACTATTAGTATTTCACCAGCCGATTGTACAGGGTGTGGTTTGTGTGTAAAAAATTGTCCGGTTGGTGCGCTGACTATGGAAAGTATGGAACAGGTTGCCGACAGTCAAAAGGTGTTTGATGAAGTCGTAAAGTTGCCAGATTTCCCGCGTGAAAAATTAAATTTGAATATTCCAAAGCATATTGAACTGTTGCCGCATTATTTTGAATTCCCTGGCGCGTGCGCGGGTTGCGGCGAAACGCCTTATATCAAAATGATGTCGCATTTGTTTGGCGACCGTATGGTTGTTGCAAATGCCACAGGTTGTTCCTCGATTTATGGTGCAAATCTGCCTACAACGCCTTGGACGGTTGATGCAAATGGGCGTGGGCCGGCGTGGTCGAATTCTCTGTTCGAAGATAATGCGGAATACGGACTTGGAATGCGTGTGGCGTTGAACCAGCGGCGCGAGGTCTTGCGCGGGTTGCTGTTTGAACTGGGTTTTACAAATGTCGAAGAAATGTTTGCTGAAACTGACATTGAAAAACAACGCGAATATCAAACGCAAGTTGCAGAAAAATTGCGGGCGATAGATTCGCCGTCTGCGCGATTGGCGGAAAGTATGCTGGGCGATTTGGTGCAAAAGTCTGTGTGGATTGTTGGTGGCGATGGATGGGCGTACGATATTGGATATGGTGGGCTGGACCATGTTTTGCACAGTGGCGAAAATGTGAATATTTTGGTGCTTGATACCGAAGGGTATTCAAATACAGGGGGCCAGCAATCCAAGGCAACACCGTTTGGTGCAAGTATGAAGTTTGCAATTGGTGGCAAAAATCATGCCAAGAAAGATTTGGGTATGATTGCGATGATGTCTGGCGCGTATGTTGCACAAATTGCATTGGGCGCGAATCCGGCGCAGGCAATCAAGGCATTCCGCGAGGCGGAAAGTTTCAACGGTCCATCAATTATCTTGGCCTATGCACCATGTATTGCGCATGGTTTTGCACTGCAAAATGGACCAGAGCATCAAACACAGATGGTGAATACTGGCGCATGGCCGCTGTATCGGTTTGACCCGCGTCAGGTTGTCGAAGGCCATAACCCATTGACGATGGATTCGAATGTTGATACACTGTCTCCGCTAGAAGATTTCCTTAAAACAGAAACGCGGTTTGGTGCAGCGCGTGCGGCGAATCCGAACTTTGATAAATTGGTGGAGTATGCCAAGGAAAATAATCGATACAAGACGCAGTTGAAAAAATATATTGCGCACTTTGCGATGATGCAGGCAACCACACCAAAAGAAAACGGCGAGGGGTAAAATATGAAAAAACTGATTGCTATTTTGTGTTGCGCGGTAATTTTGGGCTGTACTTTCCAGACCAAGCATCGCGGGTATGTTTTTCCAAATGATTTGGCGGAACAAATCGAATCTGTCAAAACAACCGCCCAGTTGGAAAGTTTGCTTGGGTCGCCACAGGTTAAAACAGTTTATGGTGATGATGTTTGGGTTTATTTCGGCGAAGATGAAAACTATCGCGGGCCGTTGCCTTTGACTTATGATAACAAGACGGTTTTGTTGGCGTGGGTGCGTGGAACGCGGGTTGTAAAGACGCAGATTTTGCATGATGATGATTTGCCAAATGTTGAAATAGATGACGAAGAAACAGAAATTCCTGCGGCGGTAGAATTGAATGCACTGCAAGAATTGTTCAAAAATGTTGGGCGATTTAGTCCGGCGGGTCTTGGTCAATAAAAATGTTTGCCCGCCAAGGGCAACATTTTTTGTCCATAAAATTTGTTTTTTCAATATTTTTGTGTTATAATTTACAGACGAGAGAATGGCAAAGAAAGAGTAAATGCTATGCCAAGTAAGAAATTAGACTTTAAAACTGGTCAATATGTTGTATATCCAACCCAGGGCGTTGGGCGTCTTGCGCGTACAGAAGAGCAAGTAATTGCCGGTCAAAAAATTCAAATGCTGGTAATCGATTTTGAAAAAAGCAGGATGACACTGCGCGTACCATTGGAACGTGCCGAAATTTCTGGTCTGCGGCCGCTGACCAGCGCGAAAAAAATGGATGAAGCGATTGCATCGGCAAAAGGTAAGGCGGGCGCAAAGCGTATGATTTGGGCGCGACGTGCGGCACAGTACGAAGAAAATATAAATTCTGGCGACCCAATGAAATTGGCCGAGGTTGTACGCGACTTGCAACGCCGCACCGCAACCGATACAATGCCGTTTTCTGCGCGTCGGTTGTATATGCGTGCACTGGAACGGATGGCACAAGAATTTGCAGTTTTGCACAAGATGGAGGTTGAAGAGGCGTCTGAAAAAATAGAAGATATCTTGGGCATTCCAAAAGAAATAGATTTAAATGCGGTTGAAGAGGACGAAGAAGAGGAATTCGTCGAAACGCCCGAAGAATAAAATTATACCGCCCATTTGGGCGGTTTTTACATTGTGAAACTTTCGCCGAGATAAACTTTTTTTACCATTTCATCACGGATGATTTCATCACTGGTGCCATGTTTCAAAATCATACCATCGTGCAGAACATAACTGCGGTCGGTAATTCCCAATGTTTCACGCACATTGTGGTCAGTAATAATTACACCCAGCCCGCGGTTTTTCAATTGTGATACTAAACTGCGAATTTCGTTCACAGCGATTGGGTCAATTCCTGCAAAAGGTTCATCTAACAAGATAAATTTTGGGTCGGTTGCCAATGCACGTGCAATTTCAACGCGGCGACGTTCACCGCCAGAAAGCGATGTTGCAGGACTGTGGCGCAAATGCGATATCGCAAATTCTTCCAACAGCGCATCCAGTTTCTGCTTACGTTTTTTCTTGTCGGGTTCGACGACTTCCAAAATTGCCATAATATTTTGTTCTACGTTCAGGCCGCGAAACACGCTGTTTTCTTGTGGAAGATATCCAATATGTAAACGCGCCCTTTGATAGAAAGGCAAATGAGTGATATCTTGGGAATTCAGGAAAATTTGTCCACGTGTGGCCTTGATTTGTCCGGTGATGCAATAAAAAGCAGTTGTTTTACCTGCACCATTTGGCCCCAGCAAGCCAACCGATTCGCCTTGGCGCGCCTCCATAGAAATATCGCGCAACACAACGCGTTTGCCGTATGCTTTGGACAGATGTTCAATTTTTAATACAGATTGTTTCATATCTTTATCACCAATTCGTTTGTTTGTATATCGTTGCCTGTGTCAGACAGAATTCGTACATTGCCAATCAGTTTAATTGTTTTGTTTGTTCGGTTAAATTCCCCCTTTTTGGAAGAATATTTATGTACAGTTTTTTTGCCGTCTTGAATTTGGGTCACGTTTCCAGATACACCTTCAAGAAAAATTATATCAGATTTATTGTATTCTTGATAACCACTGCGTGCGTTGATTTTAAAAGGTTCGCCATTTGAATCTATTCCCGAAAAAGATGCGCCAGACATTTTAAACTGATTGCTGACCACATCGGTAATATTTATTGCCGCAATTGGCGACCACAGTAATTGCTTGGTGAACAAGGATGTCGCGACCAGTGCCGCAATCATAATCAGACCCCAGCCTGTAAAGAAAAATTGCCACAGGCGTTGCCACCGTTTGTGGCGGCTGACAATAATAAGATTGCGTTTACTTTTTGTCATTTAGGTTAATGTTAGCTTGTTATAAATAAAAAATCAATTTTTTATATTTGTTCATTTTGTTTTTTTATGATATAATTCGTTAAAGAGAGAGTTTTTAATATGAAAAAACTTTATGCTTTTTGTGGGGTTGTCTTGACCGCGTGTTTTTGTTGCACTGCGTTTGGTGCAACGGTTTTGAAACCTAAAAAGGCTGCATCGGTTGCAAAGCAAGATACTTCGACTTCAACCACCGGTGTTGGCGCCAGTATGTTGCCCACTGCTTTGAATTTGGTGCAGGGTGTTATGGCGTTGACTCAACAGCAAAAGGCGCTGGTGGCGGAATGCTATCCGACAAGTTCAGAAATAAATTTTGTAAATAATTTGGTTAAAGAATGGGCGAATGCAGGTGGTGCAAATCCGGCAAAGCCTTCGATTACCAGCGGTAGCACAACCTATAATACAGGAATTGCTTGTGAGGGGGAAAAATATGAAGACTCTGTTCTAAGAAGGGCTCGGTTTCCAGATGGGGGCAGTACGATTTGTTGGGAAGTTTTTTCGCCAACAGAGGCACGGGGAGCCGTGTGGGCTGGGTATCCAAAGGCAACAGTTACCAGTTTGTATTGTCCGGACGGAACATATAATTGCAGCGAGAACAAGAAGGTAAAGTCTTCGAATATGTGGGATTTGTTTGCAATTATTGATTTTGGTGATGCAGATTATACTAAATCCGAGGTAAGTCAGGCGGCGGCGCTGCGCCAAAAGGTTGACAAGTGTTCTGATGCAAAATTGTTGGCGCAAAAGAAAGCGGCAGTCGGCGGATTTATCACAGGAACAATCAGTAATCTTGGGCAACCAACAAATACTGGGTCTGTGATGGAAATGGTGTCTGGTATCATGGCGCAAAAAGGTGTCGGTGGTGTTGGCGGTTTGGCAAATATTGCGACATCGTTGTTGGATAAATAAAGGGGGGGCACTTTTTTGCTTTACTAAAATTTGCAAAATTGGTATAATTATACAAAAGAAAAAAGGAAAGGATTTCTGATGAAATTTATGTCAAATGTATCTTTGTCTGTCTTGTTGCGCGTTGTCGCGTTGTCGGCGGTTGTTGGAACTGTTGGTTGTGCGAACAATTCTGGTGATGTCGATCCAAATGCAATGTATGCAACGCCTACGGTTGACTATATCGAAGGATTGGATGTTTATTCTGCACCGCACAAGGATTCATTTTTGAATCAGTTGGCGATGAATTATCGTTCTTATGCGGTATATAACACGCGTTCCAGTGGTCGGCCAGAAATTGGTGAATTGTTTGCAAACAAGGCGGTTTCCGCATTTTCTGGCGAAACTCCATTTCCAGAAACATTGGATACTTGGACGATAGAAGATGATAATACTGCGTACGAATTGTCCACGGCATATAATGAAATGATTGAACAGTTGCAAAATGATGCACCGCAAACACATCCTGAATTGGCGGCGGAAATGCAGGCAAAGTATGATTGTTGGATTTCGGCCGAGGCGTCAGGGCAGGTGGGCACTGCGCGCGAATGTCGTTTGCGTTTTAGAAAGGCATTGGGGGCATTGCGTGATTGTGCCAGTGCGCGTATAATTTCTGCAAATGGGACTAGCGATGTTGCAACAGAACGCACGATTACAACGGTGACGGCGGTATCTGCAACCCCGATGACAGAATCTGTTGGTACTTATTACCCGGAAACTGCGGCGATGGCGGCTATGCGCGGGGTCAATCGTTCGCGCGAAGGTGTTATTATCGTGAACAATGTAAATATTCCAGAACATTTAATCAAAACTGAACCTGTTCAGCCGATGGTGTTTAATCAACATATCTATGACAACGCTGGCAGTAACAGCAATAACAACAGCAATAATGTTTCAAACAGTGGTAATTCCACAGTGCTGCCAACTGTTGGGTGTCCTTGTGCCGAATATAATCCCGATAATGGCGTAGAATTGTACACAGATGTTCCTTGTGATTGTGCCGCGGAAGAGGAAGTAGAAGAGATTACTATCGTTGCAGACAATTTAGTTTCGCGTCGTGAATTTATCGATATGATGATGGCGATGCGTTCGGAATTGGCGGCGATAAATGCGCGTCTTGACAAGTTGCAGGGCGCCAAGGCGTCGGATTACGATGAAACAACAATAATCAAAGTTCAGCAAATTCCGGTTGAACCCAAACAGCACGTCATGGAAGAGGTTTTTGAAATTCGTTTTGACTTTAACAAAGCGGTTATAAAACCAGAATATGAAGATATTATCAAGAAATTGGTTGATGTGACTCAATCAAACAAGAATGTTAGAATTTCTGTTGTTGGGCATACTGATACAGTAGGCAGCAAGAATTATAACTATGCACTTGGTGGTCGTCGTGCGGATGCGGTTCAAAAAATGTTGATTGAATATGGCATACCTTCCAGTCAAATTGTGGCTGTGTCTGCGGGCGAAGAAGATTTGAAAGTCCCAACCCCAGATGGCGTGCGTAATGCGGAAAACCGTCGTGTACGCGTGGTCAAAGAAGTATCATATACCGAAGAGGGCGGAATGATGCCGGTTGCAGATGTTTCTGTTGAAGAAGTTGTATCCGAATGTGGCGCGTACGGGTGTGAAAAATAGTTCGATGGTGAATGCGAATATGCTTGACAAAAGGTTTTGTTAGGGTATAATGGCGGCACCAGAGAGATACTTTGAAAAAGGTGTTAACATGGCGAATGTGAACGATTTTGTAAAAGGTAAAAAGAAAATGGCGTTCAAAGCGGTCGATTTAGTGGGCTTTTTGAATGCTGCGGGTGCGGGGTTGCCAGTGCCAGAAAAGGTGGCAAATAATCCGCAACGTTAGGTCTTTTGCCTGATGTATCTATCGAAATAAATTGGGTTGCGACGGCGCGTTTTGCCGTCGCGCCTTTTTTATCTCTTTAGTATGCTTTGGCGCGTCAAAACGAATTTATGATTTTGTTTTTTACAGAAAATATGATATAATTCACGGGTAGAGAAAAAGGAAAGGAACGGTCCCATGTTCGAGACTTCGGAAATCCGCAGAACTCTAGAGAGAG
>JAFZVH010000057.1 GCA_017617915.1 Alphaproteobacteria bacterium | reverse complement strand
TGTGAATGCCATTCTTCTCTCCTTTAATATTTTTTTTGGATAGAACAAACTTCTTTTGTTCTTGATTTATATTCTATATTAAAGATATGCATTAGTAAAGAAGAAAGTGCATTTTTATTCATAAAAAATATTACGAATATAATTTTTTAAAACCATTTTCTATTTTACGAATGTATTCTGCGTCATGATCCCGCCAATATTTTGGATCACGCATCATGCGTCGCAAATCTGCATCCGATAATTTTTCCTCTATGTTTCCAGATGTTTCTACATGCGGTTCCATAGATTGCATCATCTTGTATATCCCTTGGATTCCTTGGGCGCTAGAGCACAACTCGTCAAACGCATCGTGTGGCAAAAATTTTTCGCCAAAAGATTTTATTTCAACTAATGCATCATGCATTTTTTCATCACCACCAAAAAATTTTTTTAATTCAGATATTGCATTTGCTTCTTGTTGCACAGAAAAAATTTCTGAAACAACAGGTGATAAAAATTCTTGTGCAATGCCATAAATTTTTTCAACTTGATTATTTGTTAAACCAATTTCATGAAATTTTGCACGAATATTTTCATCATCAAACATTTCATTATGCGGATAATCTTCTGGCTTTTCTGGCACCCCAATCGCGCGGCGAAAGCGGTTTTGCGCAGTTTCATCAGAATTCTCATCCGGCACTGAAACCATACCACCAATTTTCTTTTCAAGTTCTGTATAAGATTTGATTAGCGCATCACTGTTTAATGTGCCATCTTTGTTCAAAAACTTTTCTGGGATTTTGTCCATTTTATTTTCCTTTGTTTTGTTTTGATTTGTGCAACCAGTATGCACCACCGATTGCAGCAAAAGTTTGCACTGTTGCGAACAAATCTGATTCGCCAACAAGGTATGCACATAATGCAGACAACGCGCCCGCCGCCGCCATAATTTTTGTGCTGCGATTCGCAAAGAAACCACCACTGATAAATTTGTTCATATATAAACCTTATGCATAAAATAAAATATCATCTATATCTGCGACATAGCCACGCGACATAGCCCAATCGGGAATTGTATCTGCAGAATGAAATTTAGTTGCATGATTGCATGCGTCTTGTAAATTACCATGCAACATCCTACGCGCAACACGCAGACACATCTGGAAACCATGATTTGTTATATCAATATTTAAATCTGATTTGCTGTGTGCGAACAATTTTGAATCGTGTATAACGCGTTTAACATTTTCTGTTTTGTGTTCCGCGGCATTATAAATCATAGAACACATTGCTTCAACAACACGCAGTGATTTTGCACCAGTTTCTGCATATACGACTGCGGCGACCGCGTGCGCCAATGATGTTCCAGCATTAGACGCATTTATAAATTCTAACTGCATGATACAATCTCCCATCGACAAAAAAAATGCCGCACAGATGTACGGCATAAAAAAATCACACGCGAAGTGTGAACAGAATTTCCTCTCTTGATGACTCTTATAGTATCATAAATTGCACAAAAAGTCAAGCGTTTTATGTCGCTAAGCACGATATATACAAAAATATTTTGTAATAGCCGACGATTTATTTTTTTGATACACTTGGTTTTATGGAATACATATTGATTATTTTAAACATTTTTATGTGGGTATTTATTGCATACAAACTAATTCAAAACATCGAACGTTTTAGATGCGTGTTTGTACGACGTCAAATTCCTTTTGTTCCATCTGAACGCGTGTTGCGTCGTGAAACAGTCCGCGAAATATTTTCGCACTATCCACGTGCTAAAACGGTTGTCGAAATCGGTGCAGGCTATGGCGGTATGGCGCGTGCGATTGCCCGCAAAACAAGTGCACAGGTTTATGCAATTGAAAATATGCCGTTCACCTTTTTTATGTTGCGTACATTAAATTTACTGACGCGTGCGCGCAAATGCGCCGCTGTTCGCGCCGATGCTTTTGAATATCTGACAAACACTAAACGTCATTTTGATATAGGAATTGCATATTTGGGACCTGGGCCAAATAAAAAACTGCAACAATTTACGAAAAAGTTTGATGTTATCATTACACTTGATGCGCCGATTGCAGGGCTTGCCGCAACACGAACTGTCGATTTGTCGCGCTATGGGTTTACGCGATGGGACCGCGTATCATATCCTCACATGTTGTTCATTTATGAATTTCGCCACTTTGGGTCTTAAAATATTTGCGTTTTGCAAAAAAATAATATAGTATTATGACCGCGATACATAAAAGTATCATACTTTCCGGATGGTTGGCAGAGCGGTTGAATGCATCCGACTTGAAATCGGACAAGGTATGAAATAAGACCTTCGGGGGTTCAAATCCCTCACCATCCGCCAGTAAAATCTTAAAAATCCATCATTTGATGGATTTTTTAATTTTACCAGAGATAGCGAGGGATTGGACGCGAGTGCAGCGCACGCAGCACCAAAACCCAGACGAAAAATTAGTAAAACAACTTATTATACTTTTCGTTTCTTTTTTAATCCCATACGCAACATAAACCGACGCACAGTTGCAGCTTGAACCCCCAGGTTGCGTGCAATATACGCTTTGGATTTGCCTTCGTCCAACCAAAAATAAATTTTTTTAACATTTTGCGTCAGTTTCAAATTATTAGACGAAGACGCAAACGGACGCCCAAGTTTTTTACCGCTGGCTTTTAAGTTATCCAATGATGATTTTGTACGTTGGCTTATTAAATTTCTTTCTATTTCTGCAGACAGACCGAACGCAAACGCCATTACTTTGCTTTGAATATCATTTCCAAGGCGATAATTTTCTTTGATAGTCCAAACCTGACAGCCATTGTTTAAACAGTTTTCTAAAATACGCATTACTTCCAGAATAGATCGCCCTAATCGTGAAATTTCACAGGAAATCAGTATATCGCCTTCACAGATATTCTGCAGCAGCATATACAGCTGGCGCTTTTGTAGTGGTTGACGCGAAGAAATAGTTTCTTGAACCCACCTGTCTATGTGTATTTTGTTGTGTTTTGCAAATTGTTTTATTTCATATTTTTGATGTTCCAGTGTTTGTTTATTAGAACTTACTCGAATATAGCCTATAATGGACATGTGTTTCCTTTTGGTTTATAACAGTATTTATATAAAAAACCACCGAACTGTCGGTGATTCTTCTTTTATTAAATTATTGTGAAAGCTAATGTCCAGATTTTTCTTGTATCTGATTTTTCAAATTGGCTATTTGTCGCCGGTTTGCATCATATTGCTGACGTATAGACGCAATTTCAGGCACCACAAAGTTTGGTTCACCCGTGGCCGTTGAAACTTTCGTATATGCGCGCAAATATTGCTCTAACACCCTTTGTTTTGCAGCATTAGTAAAACGATCAATATGTTCTGAATCAAAAACTATGTCAAATTTTGCCAAATCTTGTTCGGAAATATTTGCGATAGCTATCAGCGTTTCAAGTGTCACCAGTGGAGTTTTCTGTGTCAGTGGCAATATTTCTTTGGCAGTATTTAACAATGTGTCGCCAACAAGACTGTCATTCATATACTGCGCTAACAGTTTGTGTAATTGCATAATTTCTGATTGGTTAAAAAAAAGTCCCAGTGTATATCGACTGTCCAATTTAGCACAATATCTTTCTGCAACACTATCAAACATTGCCATATTTGCCGCCGACAAAGAATCTATTTTATGACGTAATCTACTTGTATCATTGTCTTTTGTAATCGGCATAATTGGCGGCTTTTGGGTTGCCGGCGCGGCACTCGTTTTGATTGTGTCAGCCGATACAACCTCCATTTGCGGTCCAGAAATTTGAACCGGCGCATTTTTGGTTGTTGGCTGAATTCTGCGCCCAATTATCATACCAACAACCAACATAGCAATCAAAGACGCATAATACGCCGAATTACAATAAAACTTGTACTTAAAATACTTTTTCTTTGTCATATATTACAACAACTTTCCCATTGCTACGGCGGTATCACTCATGCGATTAGAGAAGCCCCATTCGTTATCATACCACGCCGTCACATGAACCAAATTGCCTTCCAATACATGTGTTTGGGTTGCATCAAATATCGAACTGTGCGCATCATGCGTAAAGTCCACAGATACCAAAGGCAATTCGTTATAACCAAAAGTCTTGGACTGCGCCGCACGCATAGCCGCGTTCACAGATTCAACAGTTGCAGGCTTTTCAGTGTTTACAACCAATTCAACAACAGACACATCGGGCGTTGGAACACGAATTGCAATACCATCCAATTTGCCTGCGATATTCGGCAACACCAAACCAATCGCCTTGGCGGCACCGGTACTGGTCGGAATCATAGACATTGCCGCCGCACGCGCACGACGAAAATCTTTGTGGTTTTTATCCAGCAACTGTTGATCGCCAGTATATGCATGAACCGTTGTCATCCAACCTGATTTAATACCAAATTGTTCATCCAAAACCTTGGCAACAGGTGCTAAACAATTAGTTGTGCAAGATGCATTCGAAACAATAATATCATTTGCAGTTAATGTATCTTGGTTGACACCGAACACTATTGTTTTATCTGCGCCCGCAGATGGTGCAGAAACCAAAACGCGCTTTGCGCCACATTCGATATGAACACGTGCTTTGTCCGCCGCAGTAAACAGGCCTGTACATTCCATAACTATATCAACGCCCAATTCGCGCCAAGGCAATTTCGTTGGGTCTTTTTCAGCAATACATTTGATGCGCTGATTTCCGACAATAATTGTGTCGCCTTCCAATTTAACATCCATTGGCAATCTGCCATGAACCGAATCATACTGCAACAAATATGCGTTTTGTTCCGCCGGTGCCAAATCGTTTACCGCCACAAATTCAATATCATCACGTCCAGATTCTAATGCGGCGCGCAGCACCAAACGGCCAATACGACCAAAACCATTTATTGCAACTTTTACTTTTGACATATTTTTTCCTTTTTTGTTTTTTTCTTTTACCCAGCAGGCTATTCTAACACTATAAAATAGATTTGCAAGGCAGACTTGAATTTATAAACCAAGGCGGTATAATCAAAGTATGGTTAAACACAGCGCATTTATTATTACTGGGCCAACCGCGTCAGGCAAATCTTCCTTGGCGCATGCTTTGGCGCGCAAAATCGGCGGCACAATAATAAACTGCGACAGTGTGCAAATTTATCGCGGCATAGAAAACATTTCGGCAAGTCCTTTTGCAGGTCGCGCAATTACAGAAGACATAGATGGTGTACCATATAGGCTGTTTTCTATATTACCACTGTCAAAGCAAATCTGTGTTGCAGACTATATCAAAATGGCACGCACAGAATATGACAGGGCGATTGCAAACGGGCGCATACCAATTTTTGTTGGCGGAACGGGCTATTACATAAACGGCATTGTGAACGGAATCGCAGAACTACCTGAAATTACTGAATCTGTGCGGCGGCACGCCCGCGAAATGGTTGCACAAGACCCGGTTGCGGCAAAAAAAATGGTCCCAGATTTAGTTGCAACCGATCCGCAACGCGTTGCCCGCGCATTGGAGGTTTTTTTGCAAACAGGTCGACACCTAACTGATTGGTGGCGCGAACCAAAGGTTGGTGCAATTACACCAACGCCGTTTAAGATACTTATAAACCCGACGATGGAAAATCTGCGCCCGCGTATTGCCGACCGCATCCCAGAAATGATTTCTGGGGGCGCAATTGACGAAGTAAAATTTATGTTAGACAACAACTTTGATTTGCATCGTGCAATCGGTGCAGAACAAATCGCCGCATTTCTGCATGGCGACATATCGCGCGATGTTGCAATATCTGAATGGGTAACCAAAACCAACCATTATGCTAAACGTCAACGGACTTGGTTCAAAACACAATTTGATTCAGATTTGACGATAAATCATTTGCCAAGTTCGGATGATTTAGGCGCGCTTATTTGATTTGGCACAAAGTTTTTTATATTCTGACTGAATAACATCACCAAAGCCAGCCGCCCGCAAAGTACTGGAAAACCTTGTGCAATTTTTGAATTCAGTTTCCAATGTCCCCCAACCGGAATATTCCCAATCTATGACACCAATAATTTTCATAGTTTTTGTATCTACAAGCACATTGTTGCAAATGTCATTATGATTCCATCCATCACCATCACCAGTGCATAAATCTTGGATTTCTTTTGGGCGTGCATTATGAATGCCATATATAAATTCCGCAATCTGGCGGCCCCATTCTGCCCTGTGCGAAAGTATAGTTTTTAAACGAAAGTGATTTAAATTATGCCCGCGAATAAATTTATATTTGTAAAATGTATAGTCGCCAAGACGCACAACATCTATATCCAAAATTTTCAATGATGTAAATGGGCGCAGCGCATCGGTTATCCGTTTTTCACGCATAATCTTTTCGTTTGGAATGTCTTTGTCTATCTGTTTTCTGACCTTGAACACATATTTGTTGTCAACGATAAATCCAATATTCCATCCGCCTTTGACCATTTTAGTATGATGAAAATTTAATTCAGGAAAAGCCCGCTTTAGCGCATTATATTTACGATACCAATCAAACAATTTGACCTGACGCAAATATGTTCTGCGTTGCCGGTTTGGTACAAACCGACAGAAAAAATCACAAATTCTGAAAAATAACATCCACATAGACAATCACCAAAATTCTATTTAAATGGTATTGAAAAAAAAGAAAAAAACAAGTAATTTATTGGTATGTTTAATACAGGTACTGTTGTAAAAGTTATTTTACCTAATGTCGTAAACTCTGGTTACGACTATCGCTTGATGTCCGATGCAGACCTTGGAAACTTTGTTCGCGTAACAGTGATGAATCGCCCATATATCGGTATTATATACGGCATTGGCGACAGTAATTTACCACCAGAAAAAATTAAAAATATATCTGAAGTATTTCCGTATAAACTGGATGTTGCGACATTGCAATGGATTCAGAAAATGTCTGAATGGACACTGATGGCACTTGGTGGGGTATTGCGACTGATTTTAAATGTACCCGATGCATTTAATCCACCAAGGACAGAACAACTGTATTCTTATGATGCCGATGCGGCGGGTGCCAAAATGACTCCGCGACGTCAAATGGTATCAGATGCGTTTGAACTAAACGGTAATGAGCCGATGTCCGCATCCGATATTCAAAATATTGCGCGCGTGGGACTGGCGGTTGTAAAGTCCATGATTGCACAGGGTATGTTGATTCCGACTGTGGTACGTCCGCGGGCGCAATCTTTTGCATACAAGTATTCTGATATTGGCAATATTGAATTGAACGCGGAACAGCGCACCGCCGCCGACAAAATTGGGCAAGATATTGCGCGCGGCGGTTTTTCGGTGAATGTGCTGGATGGCATAACGGGCAGTGGAAAAACCCAAGTATATTTTGATTCTGTGTGGCGTGCATACAGTGCGGGACGTTCGGTTTTGCTGATGATGCCTGAAATCGCCCTTACCGCACAGTTTATGAAGAGATTTGAATCGCGCTTTGGCGCACCGCCGGTTGTATGGCACAGCAATCTGACCGCGGCACGGCGACGCGACATTTGGCGCGGCGTTATGACCGGTGAAATTCGCATAGTTGTTGGTACACGCAGCGCGTTATTTTTGCCTTGGCAAAACCTTGGGCTAATTGTTATAGATGAAGAACACGATTCTTCGTACAAGCAAGAAGATATGGGCAATTATCATGGGCGCGACATGGCGATTTTGCGCGCTAAACTGGCAAATATCCCAGTGGTGCTGGCCAGTGCTACGCCATCCGAGGAAACAATGCACAACATAGAACTTGGACGTTTTGGGCATTTAGTGCTACGTTCACGCTATGGCGGTGCAGAAATGCCAACAATTGAAACAATCGACCTGCGCGAACACCGCCCAGATGAATATACGATAAAATCCGAAACAGAAGACAAACGAACAGGTGCGTTGTCGCCCTTGCTGTGCAGCGAAATTCAGGCAACGTTGGAAAAGCATCAACAGGTTATGCTGTTCATAAACCGTCGTGGCTTTGCGCCGATTGTGCAATGTAAAAAATGCGGATGGGTTTCGACCTGTCCTGATTGTTCGGTTGGCATGACGTATCATAAAAAACTTGGAAAACTCTTGTGCCATATTTGCGGACGTATGATGACCTTGCCAAATGTATGCCCCGATTGCGGTGGCGATATATCTATGCGTGGTGCGGGTCTGGAAAAAATCGAAGAAGAAGTTTTGGCGCGCTTTACAAATGCGCGAACCGCCTTGGTGTCCAGTGATACTATGATGTCGCATGGCGCACTGGAACGCTTGGTAACCAAGATGGAGCGCGGCGAAATAGATATCGTTATTGGAACCCAAATCTTGGCCAAGGGGCATCATTTTCCGAACCTGACATTGGTCGGCGTTGTTGATGCGGACATGGGTCTGTTTGGCACTGATTTCCGCGCCGCCGAACACACTTTTCAACAGTTGTTTCAAGTAGCCGGACGTGCAGGCCGCGGTCAAAACCCTGGGCGCGTGTTGTTGCAAACATATCAGCCATCGCATCCTGTACTGATGGCGATTTGCGCGGGAAATCGTGATGAATTTTTACATAATGATATGGTCGCGCGCGCCGCTGCAAAAATGCCACCCTTTGGGCAGTTGATTGCGCTTATCATAGAATCTAAAAAAGAAAACACATTAAAGAAATTCTGTGATGAATTGGCACACGCCAAACCAAACACTAACGGTGTCCGAATAATGGGGCCTGTTATGGCACAAATTTATCAGGTACGCGGGCTGTTTCGTATGCGCTTCTTGGTCGCAGGCGACGAAAAAGCGTTGTTGCAACCGTTGGTAGAATTATGGCTGTCGCGCGTGCAGGCGCCCGCGAATGTTCGGCTTAAAATCGATGTAAATCCACAGAGTTTTATGTAATTCCTGCTTGATTTACGTATCTGATAATGCTACTCTCTGGGTACGGATGTAGGATACAAATATAAAGGCTGTATTATTATGTCAGACATCAAAATCCCACGCTTTCAAAAATGTGGTATAAGGTATTCTTGGGATGATCCAGAGTATGAATTTAACGGCGAACCAGTTTACAATATGGATCCGGATAGACATGGACCACGGAAACTGTTCTCTGATCGGATATATGCAAGTTACCACCAATTGGCATATGGCAGTAAACAGCCCGTAGAGGATTTTGTCGTTTTGGAAAACTACTGTACCAAAAGTGTGGATATTGTTGACAAGGCTGTCGAGTCTTGGGTTGATGACACAGGAATGCGTATTGTTAATAAAGCACTAAGACCTATTCGCTTTGTAAATGTATTTTCCATTCCTAATGCAAAGCTGAAACATGTTGCTGATTCCAAAAATCGCGCGGATAATCAGACGCGTATGGAAAGTACAGTTTTTAATATGATTCAAGAATTGGGCTTTGATGACAAACCAATTTATACATCAAACAGATTTTATAAGTGTGTTAATAGCAACTATTTTAAGACGGGGGTTATGTTTAAAACAGGTACAGGAAGGTACGCGCTGCTTTATTTACTCCCTACAAAAATATGTACAACTATATATACGATAAAAGCCAATACCACGGAGTGGGAAACTGTGTCGGGTATGACGAATTTAAAACAATTAAAGGACTTTTTAATATACTTAAAAAAACAAAGGGACGAATATCTGCAACGGCAATATGGTACACACTAACAAAGCCACCCGTTCGGGTGGTTTGTTGTTGGGAAAATACTATATTAAACCACTTCGGTCACTGCGCGCAGCGCGCCATCGCGTGACAGTTGGACAACGCGAATTTTCTTTTTCATTTCTTCAATCAACTCTGCGCGGTCGTACGCTGGTTGAGTATGCAAAATTCTGTCTGCAAACGCGGCATAGGCGGCTTCGGCACTTTCTGCGTGAATAGTTGTATAAAAATGTTCGTGCCCTGTGCCCAACATTTCCCACAATACACCCGCGTTATCTGTTGAAATTTCACCACCAATTATAACATCGGGCGTCATACGCACAACCAAGTCCAGCAATCGCGCATAATTAAAATCATTTGTTTGCTCGGTTCGTGACAAAACAAAATGCACACGATTCTTTTGCGGAACGCGGATTTCGCGCGCGTCTTCAACGGTAATCACACGACTGTCTTGGTCAATCAACGTCAACATATGATTCAGGAACGTTGTCTTTCCAGTTGCAGTTGCACCACTTATCAAAATAGGACTGCCGTCATTTATAGCGGACATCAATCGGTCATATGGGTCATCAGGGCGATTCGTTTCACGTGGTTTAACCTTCATTAGTTTTTCGCCACGTTTCAGGTGATAGTTTTCAAAAGATGTTTCTGCAACACCGCCACCACGAATATTCAATGCAACACCGCCAGTTATATCACGTTCATCATATTGAACATTGGGGCCCGCAATTGCACTGAAACGATGATTCCCCGGTAAAGTTGCGTAAACCACCGGCATACCATGAATTGGGTCAAAGGGACGTTCGTATATATTTGCAACTGTATGAATCAAATCCACCAAGTATTGTTTAGAAAGCGCGGGCGCATCATACGCAACCCAGGGAACACGCGCCCCATGCAGCCGCATCCAAACTTCACCTTCGTGGTTTATCGCGATTTCTTCAACAAACGAAGGGCGATAAAAATCCGCCAGCGGTTTCAATAAAGAATCAAGAACTACATTTCCCATCAAATTTATTTTATCATAAATCCTTACTTGAATCAAAAAGGTTTATTTGATAAAATTGTAAAAAAGAGAGAAAAAAATGAAAAAACTATTTTTAATTATTTTTGGACTAACCTTGGCGGCATGCACCAATGATATGCCTTATGATACGGTGGATTATGCAAATGGTGGTGATACTGCACCGTTGTATAACGAACGTACAAGTACTTTTATGCAAGACGACAATCAGTATTCTGAAATTGCAACATATCGTCCAAAGAATGATTTAGAAAAAGAAAAAATGAACAAGCGTTGGAATACTTCGCGTATGGAAACGCGGTGGCAAGAATATCATGGTACAATGGTGCGCGTGCAAATCTTGTTGGGGAACAGTGATTTACGCGAAATGCGCCTGCGCATGATGCAGAATGCCGATGGCATGGATATAGATGGCGATATCCACAGCGTCTTGTCCAAGGTCGCAGATTACGAAATGAAACGCGTATGTGGTCGCAATGCAGAAAATATTATCGTTGTGTACGATAATCCATCATTTGATACAATGCGTCCAACACCGTTCTTTGACTATCGGGTAGAGGCCGAAGGCGCAACAATGCGCGAATATGGTTTCCGCTGCATTTACAATAAATAACAAACTTAAACAAAGGGAAAAAAATGAAAAAAACTCTTGGTGTTTTTGGGTTGGTTGGCGCGCTGTGCTGTTCTGCATGCAACGCGAACGATTCGGTTGCCCAAAATGGTGATACAGTTATCATAAACTTTGCTGGCTTTTTGAACGGCGTTCAATTTCCTGGTGGCACCGCAGAATCTTATCCTTTGACTTTGGGCAGTGGCCAATTTGTTCCAGGTTTCGAAGAACAACTGGTCGGCATGGCCAAGGGCGAAGAACGTGATATAAACATTACTTTCCCAACACAGTATGTCCCAGATTTGGCGGGTAAAGATGTTATATTCAAAGTTAAAATCGTTGATATCTTGAAAAAATAAAATTTCGATTCTAAACAAAAACACCGCCAATTTGGCGGTGTGTTTTTATCTGTGTTTGCCACGCAAAATGTATGGTCCTGGGCCTTTGGCATTAAGCTTAAGAGAAAGTCGATTGTCCGCGTCCAATGAATCCATCGCAAGGTCTATAATATCTTCAACGGTTCCTACATGACGCGCAGGAATAGTCTTTATATCCAATTCCAAATCTTCCCATAAATTGATAATCAGACTTAGCATACTAAGTGAAGTTATCTCGATATCACGCCCCAACACACTGCGCCGATTCGATGCCAACTCTTTGCTGGTGCCAAAGGCCTGCATAATATTTTTCGTAACGATATCTATGACTTCCGGTATCGTAAAAGATTTTTGTTTTTGTGTCGCCATAATAAACATCCTTAACTGTTATGACCACACTATACACAAAAACGATTAAATGTCAAATTTATTCGTCAACAGCCATAATGAAAATGCCACGTTTGTTGGCGGTTTTTATGACTTCGGCCTTGTCAACCACAAAGCATGTCTTGGTATTGACCACTATACCATTCAATCTGGCATCGGCCACTGCATTTACTGTATCAACGCCAATAGCGGGAATATCTATGCGCAAATCTTGACCTGGCTTGGTCATTTTTGCGAACACGCCGCCCCGTTTCTTGTTGTTGGCGCGCATTTCAACAACGCGGTTCAACATACGCGCGGTGCCTTCGGCGGCCTCTACCGCCAAAACCTGCTTGTCAACAACGACTGACGCACCAATATCGGCCGCACCAATGGTATGAGAAACCTCTATCGCGCGGGCAATAGTTTTTTCATCTGCGCGCGTTGGGTGCTTCTTGGTCATAACACCAGAATGTTCAAAGACGAGTTCCGGCGCCAAATCTTGTGCCGCCACAACATTAAAGCCTGCATTCGTCATAATTTTATTTAATGCAACCGCCATAGAATCATACCCCCGTTGATTTTTAAGTATTTTAAACAATGCAAAAAAAGTCCACAAATCCGGCCGCAAATCAGACAAATTCGGATGCCCAATCGCCCCGACAAATATCACATCTTTTATGCCCAATCGCCGCGCCGCATGAATTGCACGCCCTGCCCCGCCAAGGCGTATGACAAGGTCCGGATTCAGTTTTGGGTCATAAAAATTTTTGAGTCCGATAACAAATGGCTCGTACCCGCGCGCCCGCAAAGCATCGCGCACCAGAAACGGCAGGCGCAATGCCCCCGAAACAATTGCTATCTTTTTGTTTTGTACTTTTTTCATGTGTTTAATGATACGCGCAAATCTATCTGGAATCAAGTTTGTTTTTGTGCTAGCATAATATCGACAAAAATGTAAATTCAGGGGATTTTTATGAAACCGTGTCCTTTATTTTCAATATGTGGCGGGTGCAAATATGATTTTGCCGCGCCTAAATATCGCACTGAAAAACAGCGGGGTATAGCCGATTGGAATTTAAGCACAGAACCATTTTGGACGGCCCCAGGTTGTCGGCGCCGTGCAGATTTTTGTTTTTCGGACGGCGTATTTGGATTCTATGCGCGCGCATCCAAAGATATTATTGCCGTTAAAAATTGTCCGAATTTAGTCCCAGAAATAAATGCTGTTTTACCGAAAATCGCGGCTTTGCCTTGGACTGGTACCGGTTCGGCGCTGATAACATCTTGTGAAAACGGGTTAGATTTGGCGGTAACCGCAGACGTTCCGTACTTTACCGCAGAATTCAAACACGCGGCGGAACGACTGAATTTACTGCGCGTGACAAGGAACGGTGCGTGCGTTGTTCAGCGTGCCCAACCGCAGATTAGATTTGGAAACAGGCTAATAGACTACCCGTCTGGCGCATTTCTACAACCAACAGTGCCGAGTGAAACGGCTATGCGGGATTTTGTTATCAAACACACTGCTGGCGCGCGCCGCGTGCTGGATTTGTTTTGTGGGTTGGGAAATTTTACTTTTGCAACGCATGCAGATGGCTTTGATATTGCGGGCACCGGGGTTCAGCGCGATTTATTTAAACGCCCACTGTCGCCCAAGACATTAAATAACTATGATGTTGTGATTATGGATCCGCCACGTGCAGGCGCGTTGGAACAGTGTCGGGAACTGGCCAAATCAAACGTCAAAAAAATAATCTATGTTTCGTGCAATCCGATAACTTTGCGCCGCGATTCGGCAATTTTGATAAACGCGGGCTATCGACTGATCGAATGCGCCGCATTTGACCAATTCGTTGGCAGCGAACATTGGGAAATTGCCGCTGTATTTGAAAAATAACCCAGAACAACAAAAAAACACCGCCGTTGCCGGCGGTATTTCCGAATGCCCCGAAAGGAAGGAAAGGAGAAAAAGAAATGGGCATTCTAAACTTTGTTTTGGGGTCCAAAGTCCAGAGGAGAGAGAATGTAGGAGGGAGTCTGGAATCTTTGGGCCCCACGAACACTTTCGCGTCCGATCAAAGGTTTTGTCCCTTTGACAACACAAAATATAATACCACAAAAACAGTTTGTCAAGTGTTTTTGTCAAAAAAATTATTTGGACAACTAAAAACCCCTGTTTTCCTAGGAAATCGTGCTTGTTGCCGTTCTTACAAATGACGAATAAAATTCAATTACAATAAAAATATTAACATCAAGGGGGGCAAAAAAATGACACATGAAGATGTTTGGCGCGCAATCGAGCGATTCGCATTAGAGCATGGTATGTCGTGTTCTGGCTTGGCGCGTTGCAGCGGTTTAGACCCAACTACATTCAACAAAAGCAAACGTTGGACCAAAGAGGGTCAACCTAGATGGCCTTCGACCAACAGTATTTCCAAGATTTTATCATCTACGGGCGCATCGATTCAGGACTTTACCAAATTCATAGACAACCCCGAACACAGCCGTATTGCCTAAATCTTATTGTTTCTCACAGCCCGACCGGCACATATTTGTGTCGGTTTTTTTGTTGGACAGCGCGCAAACAATATATTATTCTTGATATATGTTATCTGGCATCAGGATTTTTGTATCTGACAAAGTATGGCAATCTGTGCTGGCTGATTTTAATGCAACATTGGTTGACGATGCATTTAGCGCAGATGTGGATTTTGACTCTTTGGATATCGCGACGCCTGTTTCACCACTGGATTTAAAAACCGCGATAATAAATGCAACGGACAACAGCAAAATTCTGACCAAATTACTTGGGGCGGATGCGTCTGTATCACCAATTCAGGCACAAATTATTGCGCGGCTGTATAAATCTGGGGAACTTTCTGCCGATGAATTAAAGGTCGCGTTGGGTTATGCGCCCGATACTGCAACTCATACAGTAAATACTGCGATATACGAACTGCGCAAGAAATACGGCCGCGAATTTATAAAAAACAACAATGGGAAATTTTCACTTGGCGGGATATAAGGTTCTTTCTTTTGACAAGATTTCCAGCACGCAGACCTATGCCCACGATATGGTTGCGAATGGAACCGCAATCGATCACACTGCAATAGTTGCGGCGGCACAATATGCGGGGCGTGGACGCTATCGCCGCAAGTGGGTGTCGCACCATGGCAATTTGTATGCAAGTTTTATTTTCCGCATATCTGAACGCGAACCACGCCTTGCGTATGCCATAGCGGTGGCAATCGCGGAAACCCTGATTTCTTTTGGTACAAACCCGCAAATCAAGTGGCCAAACGACATACTGATAGACGGCGCAAAAATTGCCGGTGTTTTAATTGAATACGCAGGCCGATTCGTTATCGTTGGAATTGGTATAAATGTTCATTCTAATCCAACTGTGGCGGAATACAAGACGACCAAACTGGCGAAATATGCCGATGTTGATTTAACAGATTTATTTGGGCGACTTACCAAAAATTTAGATAAATGGATGACCGCAGAATTTGATTCGGTGCGTCGTGAATGGATGACACTGGCGGCGGGGTTAAACCGACTGGTTAAATATCGCGGGGAATCGGTCGAACTTATCGGTATAAATGACAATGGCGCATTAGTCGTTCGCCGTGGACCCGAATACCTGCTGATTCATGGCGATGAAATTTTAATGTAAAAAACCTGAATTGCCTTAATGATAAAAGCCGCAAAAATGCGGTATTTTTTACAAAAAACGGTCGAAAAAAACGTACGTTTTTGTCACAATTTTTAGTGGCTGGTGGTCAGTGTTAGTGGTTAGTGATTAGTCGTCATACCGCCACAAGGCGGGATATCTTGGCACCTATTATAACTTGATACAATTATTATTCCCGCCAAGCAACGGTTTCAAACAGGGAATCTATTTCGGCGCGCAGTTCTTTATCTGCAAAAAACGCATTTCGCATTTGCGCGGTTGTCGGGTTTTCAGGCTCTTCAAAATGTGGAATATATTTTTGCACCGCAAAATTCTTGAACCCGCGCGATGCAACATCCATCGCAATTTCGCGCAAATCTGCCACCGATACAAACCGCGGATCACAGGTAACGCGGACCTCGGCCGGTTTACCAGTGTTCGCCCACACATCTAAACTTTTCAGCATATGGTCATATGCAATATTTACGCCCGTCAATTTTTCGTAATTTGTTTTGGTTGCTTTGTAATCAATGCCAACCCAATCTATCAAATCTGCGCATCGCGCCAAATTTTCTGGATAAAAACCGTTCGTATGCAGGCCAATTGCAAAGCCCATTTCCCGCACACGCCGCATATAATCAAACAAGGCATCCGCCTGCATCAGCGCTTCGCCCCCAGAAAAGACGACCGCTTCCAGTTTACCAACGCGGGACCGCAACCATTCCAAAACCTTGTCTGGGTCATATTCACCCGCGCCAACCGGTATCAGATGCGGATTGGAACAATATGCACAACGAATCGGACAACCAACCAAAAACAGCACAGCCGCCAACTTTCCGGGATAATCTATCGTTGTGAAAGATACCAACCCGCCAATCTGAATCGTGTTCATTTTTACTATGCCGCCTTTTTCATCAGTTCTTCGTGGCGCGCACCTGCGGTCAAACTGTTCGCTTCGGTAAATGTTTTGCGTTCACAGAATTCAGAATATTTGCCAATATTAAAATTCTTCGTTGGACGGATAAAACCCATACTGCGTGAAAATACTTCGCAAGGTGTTCTTTGTGCTTCGTTAGTTGTCATTTTTACTCTCCTTTCTTTGTTTGTTGTTTTTGTTAAACTTGTTTGGTTTATTTTTATGCCTTGTTTGATGCAGTTTCCGTTTCGGTAACTATACCCAGTTCTGCATCACACTTTGGACAAAACTCGTGCCGACCTGGCAAATACCCATGCTTTGGACATATTGAAAATGTCGGGGTAAGTGTCATATACGGAATCTTGTAGTTTTCAAATATCGTGCGAACAATCTTTTGTGCCGCTTCGCCACTGGAAACAGGTTCGCCCATATACAGGTGCAACATCGTGCCACCAGTATATTTGCGTTGTAATTCTTCCTGGTGTTCCAGCGCAACAAACGGATCGTCTGTAAAGTTCACCGGTAATTGTGTTGAATTCGTGTAGTATGGCGCTTCGCGTGTGCCAGCGGTAATGATATCAGGGAAATTCTTGACATCAGTCTTGGCAAAACGATACGAACAACCTTCGGCAGGTGTCGCCTCCAGATTATACAGGTTGCCCGTTTCTTCTTGGAAGGTTGCCAATTTATCACGCATAAAGTCCATCAAATCTAATACAAACTTTTTACCAAATGGCGTAGCAATGCTTTCCTTGCCGTCTGTAAAGTTCAAAACCATTTCGTTTGCACCGTTCACACCAATGGTCGAAAAATGATGATTCCAATTACCCAAATAACGTTTGGTAAATGGATACAGACCATTTTCCAGATGTTTGCTGATTACGCGACGTTTGATTTCTAAAACTTCGCGACCCATATTCATCAACTTTTCCAAATCGCGGAACAAACCTTCACGGTCCCCCTTGTGCAGATAGCCCAACCGCGACAAGTTGATTGTCACGACACCGATAGAGCCTGTCTTTTCCGCCGAACCGAACAAACCGCCACCGCGCTTTAACAATTCGCGAACGTCAAGGCGCAAACGACAGCACATAGAACGCACATCGGTTGGGTTCAGATCAGAATTCAAGAAATTCTGGAAGTTTGGAATTCCGTACTTTGCCGCCAAATCAAACAAAGGTTTGACATTTGGATGATCCCATGGAAAATCATTTGTGATATTATATGTCGGAATTGGGAAAGTGAACGGACGGCCATGTGCATCGCCTTCGGTCATAACCTCGATAAACGCCTTGTTTATCATATCCATTTCCGCCTGCAAATCACCATAGGTAAAATCAACCTGCTGTTTGCCTACAAAAGGCCGTTGATGTTTCAAATCTTCTGGGCATGTCCAATCAAATGTAAAGTTGATAAACGGCGTCTGGGTTCCCCAACGACATGGCACCGCGCAATTAAATATCAAGGTCTGCATAGAATTTTTGACATCAGCATAACTCATATTATCTATACGAACATAAGGCGCCAAGTAAGTATCAACCGACGAGAATGCCTGAGCCCCCGCAAATTCATTCTGCAATGTACCAAGGAAATTCACCATATGCGATACCGCCGTCGCCATATGGCGCGCAGGTTCACACTGTAAATACCCAGGGACCCCATTAAAACCTTCATACAGCAACTCACGCAAAGACCAACCTGCGCAATAACCCGTCAACCAGCCAAGGTCATGAATATGAATCGCCGCACTGCGATGTGCATCTGCAATTTCTTCTGGAAACATATTCAACCAATATTCCGCGGTAACACGTTCACTGGTACGCAAAATAAGACCACCGATGGAATAACCAATATTGGCATTTTCTTTGATGCGCCAGTTTGAACCACCAACATAACTGTCGATTATATCAACCGCATCTATATTCGCATTACGGATTTCAGAATGTTTTTGACGATATATAATGTAAGCCTCGGCAGTCTTATATGCATGCGCATCCATAAGTTTGCGAATCACCGTATCTTGAATTTCTTCAACCGTCGGTGTGCGCCCCATAAAATTGTCATCCAAATCATGCAAGACATCATTTGTAATATCTATAATCTTGTCTTCATCTATTTCTTTTGTTGCCGCCGCCGCCTTTTCTATTGCAGTGTATATCTTTTTGGCATCAAACGCAGCCATTTCCCCAGAACGTTTCTTAACACTGGTCACATTGCAGGTGAACCGCGGAACAATATGCATTTTTACTTCTTTTTGTGTGTCAACCATTATAAAACTCCGATTTTTGTCAAAAAACACAATATATTGTGTTGTTTTTACCATTTCCTTACCAATATATAGTATTTAAGATTTTCATACAACCAAGAAAATGTAATTTTTTTTTATTTTTTTGCTTTACTTTTCCAAACGCCAGTTATCTGGGCATTTCAGCCATATTCCGATTCTCTGATAAAAACACCAAAACATATTTTGTATCAAGAAAAACATCAAATCTGCATCAAAACCGATTCGAAAACAGCAAAAATATCAAAATATTGTGTAAAATATTTAAATATTGACTATATATTGATGTATTGTAAAAAATATTGTAAAAGCAACCAAATGTCCTATCAAAACGATTCTTACAGCGAATCGGTGTACATTTTTAATCTTTACAAACCGCGACAAACGGGTACACAGACAGCGATGTATCTATGCGCCCTGCGCCACAATCCAGACAGTTAAATCGGCGATTCTGGGAATGCGAAGAGTCAAACGGTACTTCCGATTCGGAAACACCCGATACATTTGCAAGATATTCCTTGTTTGGAAAACCAAAATAAAATGCACGTTTTATGCCGCTGCAATCTTGGGCGCGCCCCGGATAGCAATTTGCATTGTTTATTTTTGATGTATCAGGCACACACGCAACAGTACAATTTTCTTCATCCACAACTAACTTTTCACAATCCGTGCAAATATTTGTTGTAACACGCAATGTCGCACCGCCGCGACCACGAATCGTTTGGACCGCCGAAAGCCGACATTTACTGACTGTGCGGGTTTTGTTTGGGTCTTCGACACATTCCCATTCCAAGGTCTCGTAATTCAATCTGGCAATCATATTATTTGGGCATTTACGTTCACCAAAAGGATTTACGCATTCCCAAACCTCATCAACAATAACCGCAGTTTGCTGACCTGCGCACAGCGGTTTTCGGGTTTCGTCTGGTACACACTCCATAAGGTTTGCATCCCACATCATATCGCCGCCACAACTGGTTTTAAGGTTATATCCTAAACACTGCCACCGACCAAATCTGTATGTTTTTTCTGTTCCGCTGGGGCAAACAATATCATTTGCACCTGGGTTTGTGAAAGTCCGCGGGGCATCGGGCTTGTCATATTGTGTCATATACATTAGTTGACCGTCTTGCAAATCAAATTTTTTACGAATAGAATCTGGTACGTTGCGTTTTGCTGTTGTTCCCGCCACAATAATCACACCATCTTGATAGATGCCAAAAGATCCATTGTTTGAAAAACCTTTTTCTAAAATTTCCATCATTTCATTATAATCGCTTGTGTCAATTGCACCAGTGGCAGTAATAATAAAACTGGCTGTTGGTCGTTTAATTCCTTGGGCATCACAATCTGTTATTTCTTGCCGCGAATCCAGACATACAAATTCACTTGTAATTTGATTTTGTTCAACACAAACATCTTCGAAACTGTTGTTGTTTATTTTGGCGTTATGTACCGCAAGTGCGCATTGCGCCACCGAACGCAAGTCAGACAATGTGATTGCATAATCCCGTTCTTGTTCTTGAACCTTGGTATTTGGAGCAAAAAACATGTAATAACCTGCCATAAAAACAGATATCAACATTATAAGAAAAATATTCATCTTTACCCCTTGCGCTTTGCCAAAACTACAAGTATCATGTTTGTATGGTATTATAACATTTTACTGGGTGATATGGTATGAAAAAAATTCTGTGTTTTTTGTTGCTTTCTGCTTGTGGCTTTAAGCCGATGTTTTCTGGCAACGATACAAATATTTATGTGCCGGTGATTAGTGGTATCAACGGTATAGAACTGCGCAATGCGCTAAACACCAAGTTTGGTGGGCCACGCCCCAGCGACGCACCATACACACTGACGGTGACACTGCACAATCCAACAACTAAATACAAGGCGATTGAAACCAGTGGTGCCGCCACATGGCAGGAAATAAATCTGCGCGCAAATTATGTTTTGAACTATAATGGAAAGCCTATTGCCCGCGGCACAGAAACAGCATCTGAATCTTACACATTTGTGCAATATTTGGTCGCCGCAAACGCGTCATACAATAATGCAGTAGAAAACACAATAACTGCGCTGGCAGATAAAATTGGTTCGCGTGCAATCGCCGAAGTATATAAAAACGAAAACAAATCTAATAAAAAATGAAATGGAAAGAATCGGATTTTAAGAAAGAACTTTCCAAAGTTCGCGCAGTCTTGATTTACGGTCCCGATGCGGGCTTGGTAGACGAGTTGTGTGACAAAGCAATTGAAACACTGGACATCGAAAAAGATAATGTATTTGCAGTTGATGCAAACGATTTGCGTGAAAAACAAGATGCTCTGTTTGCCGAGGCATGCACCCCATCAATGTTCGGCGGCAAAAAAATGATTATCATTTCGAACGCGGGCGATTCAGATGGAAAAACTATCAAAGATTTGGTTGAACACCCTGCTCTGGACGCGGCGGTTATCGTGACGGCGGGGGATTTACGTTCGGGCGGAACCTTGCGCAGTTTATTTGAAGGTGCCGAAACCCTTGCCGCAGTTGCGTGTTATACAGATGATGCAAAAACACTTGAAACTCTTATACGCACAGAACTGTTCACCAATGCGGGAATAAAACAGATTTCCCCTGATGCTATGGCGTATATGTTGGCACACCTTGGGGGCGACCGCGGAATTACGCGTGGATTTTTGGGTAAAATTGCGCTGTATGTTGACGATAAAAAAACAATAGATTTAGAAGACGCGGAAAAATGTTTGCCTGATACAGGTGCATCAAACACTGATGATTTTCTGTATTCTTTGACGGCGGGTCATATACAGCAAACTATGCTGGCATTGGACAGATTGCTGTATGACAACGCGGAACCAAATATGTTGGTTCGTATGTTGGACCGTCACTTTAAGACGTTGCTGACTGCGGTTATTGACGGTCAACTGCCGCGTCTGTTTTGGAAAGTTGCCGACAAATTTCATGCCGCAATCAAAATATGGTCTGGCGAAGAAATCACATCTGTATTGGTTCGGTTAAATGAACTAGAGGCACAACTTCGTACCACTGGTATGCCCGCAGAAATTTTATTGCGCGACTTTGCATTAAAACTTGTATTAAAAACATATAAAATGTCTATTAAACGGAGGAATTAAAATGTTGGCATCTGTGTATGCACCAAAAGATTTTAAAAGGTTGCGTGTTGTCGGCGATTTAGTTGCGCGGTGCTTTGACCATATTACACCATATATCAAAGCGGGTATTTCAACCGGCGAAATCGACAGAATGGTTGCAGAATTTTTACACAGCAACGGTGCACGTTCTTCTGATTTGGGTTATCAAGGCTACCCGAAAAGTATTTGCACATCGGTAAATGATGTTATTGTACACGGCATTCCCAGTGATGATGTTATACTAAAAGATGGGGACATTGTAAATGTTGATTTAACCGCAGAATACAAAGGTTTTCATGGTGATTCATCGCGTATGTTTATGATAGGGAATGTGTCGCCGCGTGCGCGCGAATTGGTGCAAACATGCCAAGACGCACTGAATGCGGCAATTGCAGTTTGTGCGCCTGGGGTACCACTGTCTGAAATCGGTAAAACTATTGAAGCGATTGTAAAACCCCATGGATTTTCAATCTCACGCGATTTTGTTGGACATGGTATTGGCAAAGTTATGCACGATGATCCACAAATATTTCACTTTTATGATAAAATGTGGGACAAGGTAAAAATGGCTCCTGGTTTAGTGTTCACAATCGAGCCAATGATAAATACTGGTCGCGCAGAATGCAAAATCGACCCCGATGGTTGGACGGCGCGGACGGTTGACGGCGGTTTGTCTGCACAATGGGAACACACATTGGGAATTACCGAAGATGGTGTAATTATCTTCACCGAAAAAATGGCATAATATGACGGACAACAACAAAGATTTATGTGCAGGGCATCGCGAAAGGTTGCGTCAAAACTTTCTTGACGACAAGTTGGCGAAATACGAGTTGTTGGAATTATTGCTAAGTTATGCCATACCACGCAAAGATGTGCGCCCTATGGCGCGAATGCTGTGGAAAAAGTTTGGGGGTATGTACCCGATACTTTCTGCAAGCCCCGCAGATCTTATGACTGTCGCAGGTGTTGGGAAAAATATTGCGACATTTATCAAAGTTGTTCAAAAGATTATGCTTGAAGGCTATAAATGCGAAATGGAAAACCAGAATGTTATTTTGCATACGCGGGAACAGTTGGACAACTATATGTTGCTTATGCTGGGTGGCAAAGACGTTGAAGAATCGCATGTGTTATATTTGGACAGCGATGGTCGCTTACAGGAAGACAAACTGCACAGTAACGGCGATGTCGATTACACAGAAATTCGCATTCGCCAAATTGTGCAAAAGGCGTTGGCATTAAAGTCACGTTTTATCGTTTTGGTACACAACCATCCAAAACCTAATTGTACTTTTTCACAAGAAGATTCCGATTTAACAAAGAAATTGAAAGAGGCGCTGGCCTTTATTCAGATAATATTGTACGACCATTATGTAGTGTCAGGCGGAATTGTTTATTCTATGAAAGAAATGATGTTGCTTTAATTATTATCGGGTTCTATCTGAATATCCACACTGTCCAAGTACTCAATTGCCGCATTGGCCGCACTGCTGTCGGGTTCTCCGACTAATACTGGGCCTGTATCATATATATCTATATCTTCGTAAAGTTCTGCGCTGGAACCGACGGATGCGGCGCGCGCCGCCAAAACTTCGTTCACATCCGCCAAAGGGACTTGAATAACTTGGCATCCTGCGCCAAACAAATCGCCACCATATATAACATTCAAAATCGGGCCAGCTGCAGACAAAATTCCAAAAATCAAAATCAAGTTGCGAAAGTTCTGTTTTATATCGTTCTTGGCACCGCGTATCATAGAAACGCCCCAACCAATAATTAAACCGCCAGTGAACAAGGCCAACACCGCCCAAGCATATTCCAAAAAAGTTTGAAAACTGCGCAAAACACAAGACGGATCTTCCAAATAAAAGAAAGTATCGTCTATACCAAGCACGCGCAGACCTGCGCTTTCTAACAATTTGCGAATATGTTCTATGTTATTCATTTTTTATTTCTTGGATGCCACGCCCGCAAAGAATCCAGGCATAGAGAAATCATCGTCATTTGCGGCAATGCCCGCCCAGCCAAACAAATCGCCCATCAGCCCCGAATCATCGCGTTTAATTTTTTTGAACGGCAAAATATTTTTCAGTTTGCTGATTTTGCCACGTTCTGAGGTTTTCTTGGGTGCCGGTATAGTATCTTGAACTTTTGCAAATTCACTGGCCAAGTTTTCCAATGTCGCATCATCTGCGCTTTTTGTTTCGGAGATTGAATCCGACGGTTCATCATCTGAGGTTTCCAAATGCACATCTTCACGCAGCGGCGTCATTTTTTCCAACAATTCTTCCAAAGTCTGTTCTGTGGTTGCAACCGGCATTTCATCATCCAAAATATCATCTATTGGTTCTGGCACTGGTTCCTCGGGCGTTTCAACTGTGGCATTTGCGCCCAGCACAGATAAAATCGGCACGATATTCGAATCGGTGTTTTGTGTTTCAGGCTCTTCTTTGACAGGTTCTGGTTCGATTGATGCTGCCGGTTTGGTCTGTTCGTCCGCCACAGATTCGGTTTTTGCATCCAAATTATCGATTGGCACGCCGAACAATATTGTATCTGCATCAAGATTCAATGTGGCACGCACCTCGTCAAAAGCGGCACGCACGTCATCGGCACCAAAGACTTCTGCCCCAGAGATATATACAATTTTCTTTTTCATCGCCTTTCCCTACAACAACCATTTGGCACAATTATATCACATTTTAGGGTTGAACGCATATAAAAAATGTCTTATTATGCAAATATGTCTGATATCAAGGATAAAATCTTTCAAGAATTGACAAAACTGGAAGAAGATGTCGTTCGTTTGCGCGCAACGGCGATAAATGCGGGCAAACAAACAGATCTGGAGGTTGCTATTTTGACCGAGCAGGTTAAAAAACTGCGCGACAAGAACGCCCGCGCGACCGAACTGATTGACCAATCTGTTGGGATATTAAAGAAGTTAAAATGAGTGTTGTTTCGATACCTATTGTCAACAAAAACTATCAAATGGGCTGTGAAGATGGTCAAGAAGCCCGCCTAATTGAACTGGGCCAGATGGTCGATATTCGTGCACGCAAGATTTTGGATAAAATTGGGCCTCTGCCCGAAAGTTCACTGCTTGCGACGGTTTGTATTGTTTTGGCGGATGAATTGCGCAACCATCCCACCCCCAGTGTGAACGATACCGATTTACAAGAAATTTTGGCCCGCATTCGTGAAATTAAAAATAAAATTGGGCAGTAAATTGCGCTTTTTTTGGTTGTTATTTTTTTTCAAATGTTCTAATTTTATGGTGCTATGACAAAAGAAATACAGGAAAGAATAGATTCACAACAGTTGGCGGATGCGTTGTCGTCGCGCTATTTATCTTACGCGGTCAGCACGATTGTATCGCGCGCGCTGCCCGATGTTCGCGATGGGTTAAAGCCTGTACATCGGCGCATTTTATATTCTATGTTGCGGCAAAAGTTGTCGCCAAACGCGGCTTTTCGCAAGTGTGCAACCGTTGTCGGCGATGTGCTGGGGCACTATCACCCGCATGGCGATTCGTCTGTGTATGACGCAATGGTGCGCTTGGCCCAAGATTTTTCTGTGCGATATCCGCTGATTGACGGCCAAGGAAACTTTGGAAACATTGACGGTGACCCCCAGGCGGCGTATCGTTACACCGAATCTAAAATGACCGAAGCCGCCATGATGATTATGGAAGGCATCGACGAAGACAGTGTCGATATGATGCCTAACTTTGACGGCACAACGGTTGAACCTGTCGTTATGCCGGGTGCGTTTCCAAACTTGCTTGCCAATGGGGGAATGGGTATCGCCGTAGGTATGGCAACAAATATCCCAACCCACAACGTGGCCGAGGTTTGCGATGCATTGACCCTTATGGTGGACAAACCTGAATCTGGCACCGCCCAAATTATGAAAAAGATGATTGGACCAGATTTTCCAACAGGCGGTATCTTGGTCGATGATTTTGAAACTATTGTTAAAAACTATGACACTGGCAAAGGCGCATTCAGAATCCGCGCACGCTGGACCGTTGAAGAATTAGACCGCGGCGGCTATCAGGTTGTAATTACCGAAATTCCATACGGGATAATCAAATCGAAATTGGTGGAACAAATTGGTGAACTGGTCGATGCGAAAAAGTTGCCACTGGTGGATGATATTGTGGATGAATCTACAACCGATGTGCGAATTGTTATTACACCAAAGTCACGCAATGTCCCCGCAGACAAAATGATGGCACACTTGTTCGCAATGACCGATTTGGAATACCGTTTCAACATGAACTTTAATGTGATTGATTCCAATGGTGCGCCGCGTGTAATGGGCATTCGCGATGTCTTGACCGAATTTATCGCGCACCAGAAAAATGTTCTGTGCCGTCGGTCGCGCTGGCGTTTGGGCAATATTGAACGCAGACTGGAAATTTTGGGCGGGCTGTTGGTCGTCTATCTGAATCTGGATCGGGTTATCGAAATCATCCGCAATGAAGATGATCCCAAGGCCGTTTTAATGGCGGAATTCAATTTGACCGAGGTTCAGGTTGAATCTATTCTGAACACGCGCCTGCGTGCGTTGCGCAAACTGGAAGAGATGGAAATAAAGCGCGAAGATGCTGCATTGCGCAAAGAACGCGAAGATTTGAATGCGCTGTTGGCCGATACAGAAATTCAGAACAATCAAATCAAGGCTTGGTTCGCAGATATTAAAAAGCAATTTGATAAAAAGACCGCACTTGGGCGCCGTCGCACAACTTGGGAAGCACAAACCGAAGAAATCGTTGTCAATGCCGAAGAATTTATTGAAAAAGAACCACTGACCGTTATCCTGTCCACCATGGGTTGGATTCGTGCGGCCAAAGGCCATATGGATTTGAATTCGCTGGATGTGAAATTCAAAGAAGGCGATGAACTACAATTTGCTTTCCACGCAATGTCCACCGACAAAATCAACCTGTTTGGGTCGTCTGGGCGTATGTTCACTTTGACCGCAAACGATTTGCCTTCGGCGCGCGGGTTTGGTGAATCAGTGCGTATGATGGCGGACATCGGCGCCGAAGAAAACATTGTTGGCGCGTTCGTATTAGATACTGCGGCACGTTATCTGGTCGTATCACGACATGGGAATGGTTTTATAGTGCTTGGCGAAAATTGCTTGGCACAAACGCGCAACGGCAAACAGGTAATGAACGCAGATGACAAGAATCCGGCGGCTTTCTGTGTGCGTGTGAACGGTGATATGGTTGCGATGTCGGGGTCAAACGACAAATTGCTGATATTCGCAACAAATGAAATTCCAGAAATGGTGCGCGGCAAAGGCGTTATTCTGCAAAAGTACAATGCCGAAAGAACCTATGTGCTGGATGTAATGTTCTTTGATGCGGCGGATGGGTTTGGTTGGACAACTGGACGCGGCACAACAAAATTGGACGACTGGACTCCATGGGTTGCAAAGCGTGCATCCCAAGGCCATACTATTCCGGTTGGTTTCCCACGCAGTGGTAAGTTTGGGAAATAACAGCTAGTGCACGAATTAAATATCTTTTAGCATTTGTTGACTAAGTGCACAAATTAAACCGACAAATTCGCCTTGCGACATTCTGTATCTGGGGTGTTTGGCATAAAAATCTAAAATCGCCATCATCAGTTCTTCTTTGTTTGAATCTTGATTGGTTTTGGTCTTTGACATTTTTTGTCCTTTCTTTTTTTGAATTAAAAAAACCAGTAAAAAAACTGGTTGTAGCATAGACAACAATAACCTCAATAAGTATTGGTTGCCTTATTCAATATATTCGGCAAACTCCAACCATTTATGGTTGGATATTTCACGTCATCTCTGACGTATTGAGGTAATAAAGGGCTGTCTACACCCACATTGGCAACCCGCCAATGCATAAGTATTATATCTTATAAATATTGATATTGCAAGTTATAGAAAAAACATCGGCGTTTTGCCGATGTTTTTCAAAACACTAACCGCTGTCCACTAGTGTGACATTTTCGCTTCGGTCATTTCGACATGCTTGCGCAATTTTGGATCGTATTTACGACGTTTCACCTTGCCCGTAGCAGTTTTATTGTTTTTCGTCACAGTATAAAAATAACCGGTTTCTTTGTTTTCCAGTTTGATAATTTCGTGATTACCTTTCTTTGATGCCATTTTATTTGCCTTTTTGGTTCAGATTGCGTCTAAGTGTAGGTTATTTTTTACTGGAAATCAAGTTTTTTTTATCATAGACTTAGGTTTGCATTAAATAGGGGCCTGTGGCGAAATTGGTAGACGCGCTGGATTTAGGTTCCAGTGGGGAAACCCGTGGGGGTTCAAATCCCCCCAGGCCCACCACGAAAAATTGTTATCTTTGGATGTCTGAAACCTTGTTGCACTTATTTTCCGTTGCACGTGATTTATTTGCCTGTAACCCACGAACTTGCGCAGTTGCAAACTTATACACATCAGCCATAAATGCACGACCATTTTTTACCAATTTATCAAAAGTTTTTCGCATATCATCACGCGAACTATCACCCAAGACCAATTCGCGCGTTGGTGGCAATGGCACGAACTTTTTATTCAAAGCATTTTTGATTCCATTTGTTAAAATATTTCCCGCCACAGTATTCATAAACTTACCAATGTCTGTCTGCTTTTCGATTGGCAAATAATGTGCATTTTGATGTTCGTATTCACTGGGACGACCATTATTGCGGGGTTGGAAAGCATTGTGGATGATAAAAACATCACCGTTTTTGCCCGCCAAGAAACAGGACGGCAACCAATCGTCGCCTATAAATTTACGATTTTCTTGGTATTGTTTATTGCGCACATATTTAGTCACCCAATTTTTTGGACGCGCAGAAATATAATCGCGGGCGCTGGTAAAACTGATTACGCGAAACTTTGATTTGCCCAATGGTATAACCGGCGCATGTGCGACAACCAATGTTTGCGATTGGACCGCACGAATTTCACGCGCATCATAGCCCAGTTTGCGCATTGTTTCGGCCATTTTTTCTTCCAATTTTTGGGCAACATAGGCACCATGACAATGCGCAATGATATTTATCTTGCGCATCCGCGCCATCGCAACATTTAATGGCAAACGCCGTCCATTATCAGAAATTCGTGGCAAAATCGCTTTGTTAAATATGTCAGATATATATTCAAAATCTAAATCCTTGCTTGCGGTGGAATTGCGCACAATAGTTTTAGCAAACATTATTGCCTGGCTTGAGCTAAAACCCGCCTTTAACATTTCTGTACGCAGCATTTGATTTAATTTACCGCGCATTTCGTCCAAGTTTCCATCAAATGCGACATACAGTTTTTCTATATTCGCCTTGGCCAAATCAAATTTTCTGGCGCGCCCAGTTGCGGTTATAACACGCGGCAAAACATTGCGCTGAAAAATCAAGTTTATATTCTTGTTATTCACAGAAACAAAATCCATCGCGCGCGGCGAAGATAAAAAATTATATCCATATTTGCTAAAATTCGCATCGCGCGCAAATTCTAAATCATCATTATCAAAGTCATATTTAACGGCATACACAGGCACATGAACCGGCAAATTCGGCAAAATTTCTCTTTCTATAATCTTGGCATTTCCAGATGCCGCACGCAAATCATCTGTGCCGTTGCCGCCCAAATAAAGCACGCATGCCTCATCGGATGGAATGCTGGCAACATGCGCGATTCCATGCTTGTTTGTCTTGGTTTTATCCACACGCAAAATTAAATCAGCATCAGACATAACACCAACTTTACTTTAATATATTGGGTAATTGCGCAACGGCCCAGTTGGTCTTTCCAAATCAGACCTTACACCGCACGCGCACAGTGCCGACACACACAATAAAAGTAATAATATTTTCTTCATACTTTGATTATATCATACATTGCAATCATGTCAAATTCCTTGCAGCGATGCCCACGCGGCCAACCAAATTGGCCGACATTTTGCCGATGCAGAAAAACTGATACACGATTTCAATTTACGCAAATTCGAAATTATGAAACAGCGTTAAATAACACCCATTCCGTGTTTCTGCGGTTATTCAGTCCCGACATTTCGCGACCGCCCGATTTATTCCATGCACGCCACGCCGATTCTAATGTTGGATAGACTGCGCTGTGAAACTTTGGGTTGTTCACATATTTTACAACTGTTGAATTTGCAAAATTCTTTGCGCCGATGTTATACGCAAATATAACAAGCGCATCAAACTGGTTTTGCGATAGTGGCCCTGTAATAACATTTTGCACTATGCTCTCTGCTACCGCAACGTCGGCGCGCAACAATGCTGTGGCTTGGGCTTCGGTTATTCCGTTTCTAAAATTTTCACCGGATTTAATCAAATGCCCATAACCTATGGTTGCACCACGTGGCAAAGGCGCATTTGCCCCAACGGCCCTGCCCGTTTGATCATCATATATAATGTGTTTATCACCAACTTTGACACAGCCTTCAAGCTGTTTCAGAATATTTATACCATTATTGCTTATTTTCATTTTTTATCCTTGTCATAAAAAAATCCCGCACGTGGCGGAACAAAAAAACAGACGGCAAATGCCGCCCATCCAATGCGCCATATTATATCACAAATCGGTAAGAAAAGCAATATTTATAGTTCTGGCGAGTGTTAAACTTCCTTTACAATTTAATGAAAATTTTGCATAATTCTCTAAAAGGAACTAATATGCCAAACAATAAAAATGCCTCTGTAATCGCCAATGAAAAGATAAACGACACGAAAGTAGCCAAAGCCGCAAAAATCATTCTTGATTTACAACGGCAATTAAAAAAATACATCAGCAAAGGTTACGGCCCGTTTTTGGCGGCGGTTTATGATTCAAACGGTAATTTGATTGCCAAAAGTGCCAATAATGTTGTAAGTAAATCTTGCAGTAATAATCACGCCGAAATAAATGCAATAAAATTGGCGGAAAAGAAACTGGGTGCTTATGATTTGTCGCCATATAATTTGAGTTTATATATAACATCTGAACCATGTATGATGTGCTTGGGCGCAATTATGTGGTCTGGGATAAAGGCGGTTTATTATGGTGTGCCTTCTGATATTGTAACCAAAACAACTGGATTTGACGAAGGCTTTAAACCAAACTGGCCCAACGAGTTTAAAAAACGCGGAATAACGGTTTACGGTCAAATTGAAATGGATGCGGGCAAAAAGGTTTTGCAAGACTATGTCACCCAAGGCCGCACAATTTATAAACCAAGCAAATAATCATTTTTCTGATGTGCAATTCACGAATTGATTTTATTCATGAATTGTTGTTTGGGAAAGATATTAAGGTGTTTTTGACAAAAATTTGATTTTTGTTATAGCGTATTCTATAATGTTCACGATTGCGGGGAACAGAGAGATATAATGTAAAAGAGTATACAGTATGCCAGATGAACCGTCATTTGAAGAAGTTGTTGCAAACAAGACTGGTGTTGAACCTGACCTATATTGTGAAACACTGCAAACAAAGTTGAATAAAGATATACCGTTACGACACTACTTAATAGAACATTTTAAATTCAGCCAACTGGCAAAATACTGGGAATTTTCACATTTTTACCACAAAACACTTGTGAACGATTTACTGTTGACTTCTTCTCTTTTCTTGAACCGATTTGGGACTGTTTATCCTGTATCCAAGATTCCCTCAGCAGATGTAGATGGTACAGATGAAACAACACACAAAATTGCCCGAATATTTGAAGAATTTCCTTTTTTTAAATTTGGTGGTGTTCCGTTTGTTTGCACGCATGATTATATATGGAATACCAGGTCGGGTACAAATGGACACGCCAAAGATATGTTTGAAATCAATTATGGAATAAAACTAAGCGATGTTTATATCTCTCTTAATGAATTACAAAGTGTAGCATCGTTTAATTCTCTTTTTGCTATGATTGATGATTTTTTTGTCACTGGTAATTATGATGATACAGTGTTAACAATTTTTGATAATGATTTGCCTTATGGTGCCCAAGATTCCTGTACAAAACACGAATGTCATTTTAAACCAGTTTTTTGCCTGGACCAAGGTGTGCCTGTTAAATATATAAAAACAGTTAGTGATGATAAAAGTGTATTATGCTCACATCAATATGAATCTGAACAACGTCATAAATACGCAGAACAACGAACCCAAGTATTAAAAAAGTTGGGCGAATTCTATAAAACCAGTAATCCAAACGATTATTCTGTTGTGGGTTATCCCACAGATATAGATTTTATTGTCAAAACAGGCCTGCATGAATTTACGTTTTTAAACTATGACAGGTTTTCAAAGCAAGGCAATTTTTTGATTACGAATGTTCGTTATGATAATAACGCCGATAATTTACAATACACAATAAAAAAATGTACTTTTGCACAAATGCCGGGGCAAATAAATGCTATACAACGCGCCAGGGCAATGCACTTTAACAAAATGTATTGTTCAAAGGGCAGGTAATAAAGTTCAAAACACCGCGCGAAGCGGTACAATTTTTTCATAACTGTTTTTGCAATTTTGTATAATTTATGTCATAATCCTTTGCAGAGGGAACAATATGAAAACAAATAACAAAATATCTGTAATTGCTAATAAAAAAATTGATGCCAAGAAATTAGCGAATGCCAGTAAAATTATATTGGATTTACAGCAAGAATTAAAAAAATATATTAACAAAGGTTATGGACCTTTTTTAGCCGCTATCTATGATTCAAACGGTAATTTGATTGCCAAAGCTGCCAACAATGTTGTTAATAAATCTTGCAGTAATAATCATGCCGAAATAAACGCAATACAGTTAGCAGAAAAGAAATTGGGAACTTACGATTTGTCGCCGTATAATTTAAGCATATATGTGACCGCTGAACCATGTATGATGTGTTTAGGCAGTATTATGTGGTCTGGGATAAAAGAGGTTTATTATGGTGTGCCATCTGGGCAAGTTACCAAAATCACCGGTTTTGATGAAGGTTTTAAGCAGAATTGGTACAACGAATTTAAAAAACGTGGTATAACAGTTTACGGCCAAATAGAAACACAAGCCGGTGAAAAAGTTTTGAAAGATTATGTGTCAAATGGGCATACAGTTTATAAACCAAATAGATAATTTAATTAACACAGTTATTGTGGCAGGACGACTTAAGCAATTCACGAGCTGATTTTATTCATGATTTG
>JAFZVH010000056.1 GCA_017617915.1 Alphaproteobacteria bacterium | reverse complement strand
GCGAACCCCAAGAAGTTATGTTCAAAATGATTGAAACGGTTGCACCAATGTTGCCAAACGACAAACCGCGCTATTTGATGGGCGTTGGAACACCACTGGATATTTTGGGTGCGGTTGAACGTGGCGTAGATATGTTTGATTGCGTTATGCCAACGCGTGCAGGCCGCACCGCGATGGCGTTTACCCGCCACGGCACAATGAATATGCGCAATGCAAAATATCGCGAAGACGCGGCCGCCTTGGACGATAAATGTGGGTGCCCGGCATGTAAATTGTCGCGCGCATATCTGCACCACTTGATTAAATGCAATGAAATCCTTGGTGCGACATTACTTACGCAACATAACCTGTGGTTCTATCAAGACTTGATGCGTGATATTCGCAAATCCATAGAGCAGGGCCGGTTCACCGAATTCAAATCAGAGTTTATAAAAAATTATACTAACCAATCGGAGGCATAAAATGTCAAAACAAAAACCAAGTACATCAATCAAAAAACCAAGATTCGTGTTGACCGATGAACATCGCTTTTACCTGGCCACGAAAGAAATATCGACCGAAAATCCAGATGGTTTGTTCTTTATTGCGTCGTTGTTTTTATCAAATGGCAAAGGCGCATCTGGGACGCTGCACACCGAAATCGCAACATTTGACGACGCAGACTCTGCGGTTATTTATCGTGAAACCGTTGCAGCCATGGCCGTGGTAAATGCAGAAACGGCCTTGGGCACGATGTTCCAAGAACGTGTATCTAAATTTATGTCCCAATCAAAATAAATGTGTTGCAAAAAATATTTATAATCAGAATAATACGGCATATCAAATTGAAAGGGGGAACACAATGTTCAAGAAAAAAGAAATAGAAGTAATTGACCGCGGTGGCGCAAAAACCGTCGCAAAAAAAACGTCTGTGGTCACGCATGCAAAACGTGTTTTTTTAATTGTCAGTGTTCTGTGGCTGGCGTTCGTGGGGATTTTCCCACTGTATGTAAAATCGCACTATGCGGGGCCGATTAAGAAATCTATTGTTGTGTCAATGTTTTTTGATTTGCAACGCAATATTGTTGAACAATATGAAAAATTGCTGAACGGAATTAAAAGCGCCATAAATTTGGAAAAGCCTGTCGGAATTGCAATTGAAAAAGTCAAACTGGTCGAAAAGCAGGTCGGCAAAGTCACCGATACAACCGCCAAGGCGAAACAGCAAACCGCCAAGGTAAAAGAACAAACATCTGGCGTGCGCGCGCTGACCGGGTTGGTGAATCGCTTTGGTGTGAAAACCGATGCAGTGGACAGTGTGGTTGATAAAGCGGACGGCGCGGTCGATAAAGCCAATGCCGCAGTAACCCAGGTTGAAAACGTCGCCAAAATGGTGAATGAAAAATTGGATGCTGCCGAAAAAGAATTGGTGAAATTGACTCAGTTAGAGGTTGATAAAGTCATAGATGCCGCCATCAAAAAAGAAATTGATAAAAGTACCGGCGGGCTGGGGTCGACTTTGCTGACCAATTATGGTATTAAACATGTTTACCCATGGCGTCCGTCCAGCTGGCCGGTTGCGACAAAAATCTATAACGATTTGGAAAAATCCAATGTTGGCGTGGTGCAAATCTTAACTCGTACAGTGAACAGTTATTTCGGCTATGTAGCGTGGGGCTTGGTAATCGCGGCATGGGCAATCGGTTTGTATATATGGATGTTTATGTATAAAAAGTACAAGGCAACAATTGCGCCATTTATCGTATGCCCGCGTTGTGGTCACGCATTCGCAGACCGGCGTACGGCAATGAGTATGT
>JAFZVH010000055.1 GCA_017617915.1 Alphaproteobacteria bacterium | reverse complement strand
ACAAAATGGGTTTGATATTATAAGCCCCGTCGCATAACAATGGGGTTAGTTTTAGTGTTAATTGGACTACTGATTTCTATGACTTGCATGGCGCTGATGGTTATCGCGGTCGCTTCCCTTGGCATGGGCGGGATTGCCCCACGGGGACAGGTTATATCCAATGTATGCGTGTTAAAAACAAAAGGATTACTGTATGTCAAAAAAAATATATGTGGATGCTGTCCACCCAGAGGAAACACGTGTAGTAGTTGTTGACTCTGCGACAGACCGCGTGTCTGATTTTGACGTTGAAACAACGACTAAACCTCAGATAAAGGGAAATATTTATCTGGCCAAGGTTATCAGGGTTGAACCGTCGCTGCAGGCTGCGTTTGTCGATTATGGAACGGGGAAAAATGGATTTTTACCGTTTTCTGAAATTCATCCGGATTACTACCAGGTGACACCAGAACAAAAAAAGAAATTGTTGGAACTGGCACACGCCAATATCGTTGATGATGACACTGACCCAGATGACGAAATGGACGAAGTTGCCGATTACGATGATCAAAGTGCTGGTGAAGATAACAAGGAATTTTTGAAACGCGCACGCGAATTCAAAATCCAAGATGTTATTAAGCCAAAACAAATCTTGTTAATCCAAGGGGTCAAAGAAGAACGTGGTTGCAAAGGCGCGTCTATGACAACATATTTGTCATTGGCGGGGCGTTTTGCCGTTTTGATGCCAAATTCCAGAAAGCGCAACAGTTATGGTATTTCCAAGAAAATATCTGACCGTGCAGAGCGCGCAAGATTACGCGAAATCTTGCATGCATTAAAAATTCCACGTGGTATGACGGTTGTTTTACGCACCGCCGCCGCGGGGGCTGCACCCGAAGAAATTTCCAAAGATTATGATTACCTTGTCAATTTATGGAATGATATTCGTAAAACGACACTGGAATCGGTTGCGCCGGTTATTATTCATGCCGAAGATTCCCTGCTCCGTCGCGTTGTCCGTGACTTTATTTCGGACAAAACTGATACTATGGTTATCCAAGGTGAAGAAGCGTATGATGCCGCGCGCACTTGCTATCAACAATTATATGGCAAATTACCACGTAAACAAATCACTTTGTATAAAGATGCCGCTTTGCCTTTGATGGTCAAGGCCGGTGTTGAAAAACAATTAGAAGGTTTACATGGTCCATACGTTGTATTGCCATCAGGTGGTTCCATTGTTATTAATCAAACCGAGGCGATGGTCACGATTGATGTGAACTCTTCACGTGCGATAAAAGAAAAAGATATCGAACAAACGGCATTGAATACTAATTTAGAGGCCGCTGAAGAAATTGCATTGCAGTTGCGTCTGCGTGATTTGGCGGGAATTGTTGCAATTGACTTTATCGATATGGAAGAAGAACGCAACAATCGTAAACTGGAAATGAAAATGCGCGAAGTTATGAAACGCGACCGCGCATGCACCCAGGTTGCAAAAATCAATGCGTTTGGGGTGATGATGCTATCGCGTCAACGTATGCGCAGTAGTTTCATTGAATCATCGTATGTGCCATGTCCGCACTGTATGGGTGCCGGCGTGGTCCCCAGTATTCAAACTGCATCAATTATATTGTTCCGTCATTTGCAAGAAAAACTGTTGGCGAAATCTGCCCAGAAAATTATTATGACGGTTCCAACCGATGTCGCGATTTACCTGTTGAATCAAAAACGCGCTGAATTGGCGGCAATGGAAAATGAATTCGAAACAGAAATCGTGATTGTTGGTGATGATAGTTTGATGAACATCGACCAATATTCGATTCAACGCGTTGCCCCAGAACAGGTCAAAACCGAAGATGTACTGAATGCATATGCGCCATCGACAGACGCAAAAAAGAAAAATGCACAACATGTCGAGGCAAAGCGGACAACAACAACGGCACCACGTCGTCGTCAAAAGAAAAAACAACCGCAAAAGAAATCAATATGGCGGAAAATTGTTGGATAAATAAACACCCGGTATTCCCGGGTGTTTTTATTTACGATTT
>JAFZVH010000003.1 GCA_017617915.1 Alphaproteobacteria bacterium | reverse complement strand
TTGCAACCAAAGACGGTGTTACTGTGGCAAAAGAAGTTTCATTAAAAGACAATGCCGAAAACATTGGTGCAAAAATGATTCAAGAAGTTGCAAAACGCGCTGGCGACAGTGCTGGTGACGGAACAACAACTGCGACGGTGTTGGCACAACACCTTTTCCGCGAAGGTCGCCGTGTTATCGCAGCAGGCATGAACCCAATGGATGTGAAACGCGGTATTGATATCGCAGTTGAAGCAGTTGTGAAAGATATCGAAAAACATGCTCGTCCAGTTAAAGATTCGTCTGAAATCGCCCAGGTTGCGACAATTTCTGCAAACAGTGATTCTGATATCGGACAAAAGATTGCCGATGCTATGGAAAAAGTCGGCAAAGAAGGTGTTATTACTGTCCAAGAAGCAAAAGGATTGGACACTGAAATTGATGTAGTCGAAGGTATGCAATTTGACCAAGGTTTTATGTCGCCCTATTTTGTAACAAACAGCGAAAAAATGTTGGCAGAATTGGAAAATGCAGCAATCTTGGTTTCTGAAAAGAAAATCACAGGCTTGCAGGCGTTACTTCCTATTTTGGAACCAATCGCCCAATCTGGTCGTCCACTGTTGATTATCGCCGAAGATGTCGAATCTGAAGCCTTGGCAACATTGGTATTGAACCGTCTGCGCGGTGGGTTGAAAGTCTGTGCCGTAAAAGCACCTGGCTTTGGCGACCGTCGCAAAGAAATGTTGAAAGATATCGCGATTGTAACTGGTGCAACAGTTATCTCTGACGATATGGGTATGACCTTCGAAAACATAAATCAATCGGTTTTGGGTTCTGCGAAACGCGTTGTCGTGTCCAAAGATAAAACTTTGTTGGTCAACGGTAACGGCGACAAAGAAGCAATCAAGGCACGTGCCGATGAAATCCGCAAAGCATTAAAAGACACAACCAGCGATTATGACCGCGAAAAATTGGCGGAAAGATTGGCTAAATTGGTTGGCGGTGTTGCTGTTATCCACGTTGGTGGCATGACCGAAGTCGAAGTCAAAGAAAAGAAAGACCGCGTAGATGACGCATTGGCTGCTACTCGCGCAGCAGTTGCCGAAGGCATCGTTGCAGGTGGCGGTGTCGCGTTGGTTCGTTCAGTTGAAGCTCTGAAAAATCTAAAAGGTGGAAACGCAGACCAAACAGTTGGCATCGATATTGTTCGCCGCGCAATTATCGCACCTTGTATGCAGATTGCAGAAAACGCGGGAGTATCTGGCGAAATCGTTGTTGGAAAAATCATGGAAAACAAAGATTATAATTTCGGATACAATGCCCAAACTGGCGAATATGTTGATATGATGAAATCTGGAATTATCGACCCTGCCAAGGTTGTTAAAACCGCAATCCAAGCAGCAGCATCTACCGCTGGGGTTTTATTGACAACTGGTGCAGTAATGTCTGAAATTCCAGAAGAAAAAACGAACACAGCATCAACCCCGGGTATGCCAGGAATGATGTAAAACAAAAACACCGCCAAAACGGCGGTGTTTTTTTGGGTTCTTGTCTTAAAATTTGCAAATTGGCTTTTTTCCTGATAAAATCAAGCATTATGTATAAATTTTTATGAAAAATGTGGAAAAGTTTTTGGGAACCAGTATTACACAATTCTATTGCGCAATGGATTGTGGTTGTTGTGTTTGCAGGGGTAACCTGGTTTATATTTCTGACATCAAAACACAAATTCACAAACACAGAATCATTGAAAAACTATCGCAAAAAACCCGTAGTATTTGTATTCTTCCATGGTCGCTGTGCGATGTTATCGCCAGTCATAAGATGCGCACGCATAAAATCGTATTGTGTTGCATCGCGCCACAAAGATGGTCGGTTGATGGCACGCCTGCAACGACTTTTCGGATTACGCGCGATTTATGGTTCGACTTCTGA
>JAFZVH010000054.1 GCA_017617915.1 Alphaproteobacteria bacterium | reverse complement strand
TTTGGTGGGAGTGGGTGGATTCGAACCACCTCAGTCGTAAGACAACAGATTTACAGTCTGCCCCGGCTCTCCAACTCCGGCGCACGCCCAATCCCTTGGTGCGAGCAGAGGGAATCCGAACGTATAAGAACACAATGAGTTGCGTTATTAGCAACGAATTGATGTTCGCGTCGTAAGGATACCCGATTCATACGCCGCCCGCTACATCCTTGGTGCGAGCAGAGGGAATCGAACCCTCATTTCAAGCTTGGAAGGCTTGCATTCTAGCCTTTGAACTATGCTCGCAACGATTTCGTAAGCCACCAAATTATATCTTATTTTTTTATAAACGCAAGCATTTATTCAAGGACTTCAACGCTGTCGATATATTTGCGCGAAACCTTTTCCAATTTTACTGGTTCGAATTCTTCGTTTTGGACAGTTTCTGTTTCGTCACTTGCATAGATTTGCACTGGGGCCTCAGATACTACGGTTTCGTTATCTGATACATAATTCGCACCAATCGTTTTTGTTCTGTATTGCGATTTATAGCGTAAATTTTCTGGTATTGTTATATAGTTTCCAGGGTTGATACCTCGCGTTTTAAGTTCTTTTTCCGCCACAGTATTAAGGTTCGATGTGTTTATACTGTAAATCTGGGTCAAAAAGTCAGACGGTGAATTTTGCAAGATTACCGCTTCGCCACTGCCGTTTAATTCCATTATGCGCAGGGCACGTTCTGATTCACCACTTGGTTGCAGACGGAAAAGCCCTGTTGTGCCGATATAACCACTTGGGTCAAAAAGATATGCTTCGTTTGGTTTTTGTGTGTACAACATCCCAATCGATAAATTCGCAGCATCATATCCAAATGCAGCCAGATAATCAGGATCTTTGCCGGCTACCATGTTGTAAAGCGCAACAAAGTTATTCGATATTGGTGGTAATGTCGCGTATTTTGCACCACTTAATGTAAAATCAGATGCGATATCTGCGCCGTGCCAAAGTGTTGTTCCATAAAACGCAGCGTCGCGTGTTCCAACCCCATAATAGCGTAAAAATGATGCGAGTGTTTTTGTGTCTTCGCCAGACCCCAGGAACAATACAGAATCATACGGCAGTTCCCCAAGAGTTTCTTTGCGGGATATTTTTTCAAGTTGACTACGCAGGTTCGCGCGTGTCGCACCGTCCAAAGATTCTTTGTTTATTATGTCAGATAAAATTTCGCGGGCGCGTGTGTTTGCTGCGCTGCGTGCGCTGTACATAGATGCACGCATTGCGGTATCTTTGATTGAATTGGAATCCCCGGACTTATAATAAAATAATCCGTTAATTGGCAGGTTGTAGGCATCAGATATTTTGGTCGCAGTTGCTGCCATCAATTTTCCAGAATTGTCGTCCGGTGCCAAAACCAACATGTTTTTTGCACCGTCTTTTTGCATTTGTTTTACGATGGTTTCGATGCTTTGTGTTGGTATAAGATTCATCGTTAAAACATTGTTGCCCAGTGCATTTACATCCGAAGTAAATGAAATAACAGGTGTCCTGGACGGCTTTGCATCGCGCAGGTTGATTGCGTCTTCGGCAAATAATGGACCAATAATTATATCTGGATTTTTATCAAGCGCATCCCTTATAACCAAATCGCGCCTTGATTTTTCCCCGGACAAATCATAAAAAGAAACATTTATGTTTTCCATTGGTTTGCGCAAAAATGCGGTTTCTATGGATGTTTTTATCCCATTTCCAACCGATTTGGCAGGCCCCGACATAGGTAATAATACCGCAATGTTTGCCTTTGGGCCTGCGTCATCGTACCCATAGAGTGGCGAAGATGAAAATCCATTCTGGATATCTGTGGGAGATGACGTCGCAACAGATACCGGTTTAATCGCCTGATTTGTGCCACAAGCGGCCAATAACAGAAACGCAAAAATTGAAAATTTATTTATATACATTGAAAATCCTACTTTTTATATGTATCATTTTACTATAAAAGGATTAAAAATGCAATCAGGGCTTTACATTGTTGGTACGCCAATTGGAAATTTGTCTGATATGTCGCCACGCGCAATCGAAGTTTTGCAGTCTGTAGATTTAATCGCAGACGAAGATACGCGCGTATTTGGTAAACTGGCGCACCATTTTGGTATAAAAACCAAGACTGTTTCATGTCATGAACATAATGAACGCGAAGTGGTTGATTCTTTGGTTGAAAAAATGTTAAACGGGCAATCGATAGCAACGGTAAGCGATGCAGGTATGCCTGGTATAAGCGATCCTGGGTTTCGT